>JAZSNB010000144.1:0-70094 GCA_045536195.1 Acutalibacteraceae bacterium | reverse complement strand
ATAGGACTCTTCTTTTGAAAGACGATAAATTGCTTCGCCAATAGCAGTGATGGTCAACCCACTCACCTCTATCATAGCCGGATTGCTTCCGGTTACGATAATCGTGGTGATTCCCTGATTCAGACATTCCTTGATCTTGTTTACCAGAACAGTGATATCTTCCTCGGTGACTTCTGATTTATAGCCCAGGGTGCCGTCGATGGTCAAGGTGTTGCCGCTGACACTAAACCAATTTACGCCGCAGGCGGTGCAGGTGCCGTCCGTGAAGCTGTGGTTTTCGGTAACGGTAGCGCCGCAGATGCTACAAGCGAAGCTATGGGTGCCATCACCCTTGTCGGTGTAGGTGGTGGCGGTGCCGCCACTATGAGCTTCATTATACACCTCCACGTAACCACACCCGGTGCAGACCATATCGTGGGTGCCGTCGCCGTTGTCAGTGTAGCCGTAGGTTTCACTACCCCAATGCGACCCGTGGTCCTTGAGTGTGGGATAATGGACGCCCTGCGCCCAGTACTCACCCAGCATGGCGGCAACCATATCGGACTTGAGCTCTTCCCCGGTTACCTTTGTGATTTCTACGTTATCACTACCGGGTTTCAGATTTGAATCGCTGTGTACAGCCTCAAGACCGTCATCACCGAGGTAATAGCAATTCTTGATTGCTTTAACGCTGCGAAGGGTACCAAATGCGCCAAGAAATGCCTGGTCGGTCAGGTTTTCACCGCGCTTAAACCTACCTGCAAACAGGCAGTTTTCAAGCACAGTCTTTGCGCTCGTGTTGGAAAAGCTCAGGAATCCGCCCATATAAATGGTTGCGGTATCATTATAGTCACCTGCGTAATTTGTCTTTATTGTACCGTAGGCTGCGCAGTTACGGATAGTAACTTCACTTGAATTCTCCTGAATGCGTCCTATGAAGCCGCCTGCACCGTTATCCACACGGTACTCGCCTGCATCAAAGGTGCCGTACCAGGAGCATTTTTCAATCAGGCTCTGATGGTTTGCATATCCCACAAAGCCGCCTATCTTACCAACGCCGTGTGCCTTAACGGTAAGATTTACAAAAGACCTAATATTCTGAATAATCGCACCGTTTCTTTCAAGGTCAGTTTCACCGTTGACACCGCAGATAGAGCCGATAACACCGCCGACATAATCGACCTCGGTGTTCACGACTACCTCACCATAGATGGTGAAGTTCTTGACTGTACCGGTTCTGACTTCACCGAAGAAGCCAAGCCCCGCTCTGTCGCCTTCAACATAAAGACCCCTGATGATGTAATTCTGTCCGTCAAAGATACCGCGGAAATTGTTGCTGTTTTCACCTGTGGAACCGATGGGTGTCCAAGGTCTGTTTTCAAGGTCAATATCTTCTGTGATAACTGCATTTGCTGTTCTGTCAACAGTATTTATGTAGTTTGCGTACCAGAAGAGCTGACCTGCATTGGAGATCGCATAGTAGCCAACATAGTCGGCTTTCAGGTAGAAAGATTCGTAATTCTCATTGGTGACAAGCGTAGCAGGCTCATAGCAGCCGTTTTCGCAGAAGCCATTGTAGTTGAAGTCAACGCTATTGTCGTGGTTAGTGGTGTCCACTTCGCCATAGCTTTCGCCACAGACGGTGCAGACTGCCTGAGTGGTGCAGGTAGCAGTGCTGTCGGTGTGACCTGCTCTTCTTGTTACCTTTAAGGTGTAATAAATATTGTAGTTGCTGTAGAATGACTTTTCAAACTCCTGCATAAATTTATCTTCACAGGAATCAATTTTGAAGGATATACTGCTTTTACCCCACGCTGTGTTGCCGCCGTTACGCTCAAGAGCAATTTGATAGCTGCAGGTGAATGTTCCGTCATCAGCTTGGGTCAATGACACATCGTAAAATGCATCACCATGCTCAACAGCGTTAAACTCGCCAATGAGCTCACCTGATGTTTCATAAACAGCCCAGTCAACAACCTCGAGCTTAATATTATAGTCGAGATTTTCAGCCGCACTTGCCGGCAGTACTGCTATGGGAATCATAGTCACAACCATTAGACCCACGAGGATGATTGATAAGAATTTTTTCATAGTTTATTCTCCTTTCGGGAAAGAGTTTTGGGTGTGTATCTGAAGTTCATCGAAAACACTTTGCACCGCCTCTTTTGCAACGGTTGCAAAATCAATTTTTTCGATAAAGCTGATTGCCTCGGTGATTTTTTCATCTTGCGCCTTATAAATACGCAGAAGCATTGTTACGAGTCTTTTTGCTTTGGCTTCAATAGTAAAATATATACCGCAGGGAACGGTCATATATGCTCTCATAATGCCCATTGAAGCAATTTCAGTTTCGTAGAAGTCATTCCACGTAAAATTTTTAAATGTTTCACTGAAGGCTTCATACATCATATCAGTTCTTCGTTTAAGAACCTCTTCACTTGTTTTCGGCATTGAATAGCCTGAAAGGTAAAGGTTACGCATATCCTCATTCATTTCCGCCATATAAAGCTGCAAGACCTCATTGGCAATCAGGATAAGCACTTTATCGTCGGTGAGCTTTTTTGAGACTGCATCTGATGCCGAGGTTACTCCGTCGAGGAATTTTGTGACAAGCAATCCTAAAATTTCCTCTTTGCTGTTCATTACATAAAGTATCTTTGACTTAGGAACACCGGACAGCTTTGCAATGTCGGTTATTTTTGTTCGCTCATAGCCTTTCTGAATGAACAAAGCCGTTGCGGCTGTGAGGATTTTTCTGTGTAATTCTTTGCTTTCAGCTTCGCTTCTAAAGTTCGACAAATCATCGCTCCTTTCAAAATGTTTTAGCGCAAAGTAAACCTGAGTACAATTTATCTTTATTATATTTATCAAAGGGTGCTTTGTCAATAAAATTCCCTCAAAAAAGAACAATATTTTTAATAAGCATCAACCGCCGAATGCAATTACCGTTTTTCTTCTCGATGTATGGACAACTTCATTTACAATCATTTACAATAAACTCATATAACGCTTCCGGTTCTTTCAAACACCATTTCTTGCTACCATAATAAAAAGATGCGTTACATAAAAATGAGAACCTCGCTAACCATCGTTGAGAGGTTCCTTGCTTAAATATTTTTAGAGACAAATTCTTACGAATTTAGGTTGGGTACACGAAAGGTGGGGTTGGGTACACGATTACTTTTTCAATCCCTACAACAATGCAAAGCAAATAATAAAAAAGCACCTCTGCATAATCTCTTTGCAAAGGTGCTGATTTTGTTAAGTGCAGTGAAACCCCTTGATATATAGGCGTTTGGGCATAAAATAACTCCACTCTCATTGTATCAAAATAAGAGTGGAGTTATGGTGCGGATGACGGGAGTCGAACCCACATGAACTTGCATTCACTAGGACCTGAACCTAGCGCGTCTGCCAATTCCGCCACATCCGCTTATTGTTGCCTTTAAATTTTACACGGTAAGGCTGCCGAGCCGGGCATAATGCTTTTCCGGAAGTCTTTATTTTTACACGGAAAGACCTGAATCCGAGGCGGAGCACGTAGCTTAATCCGCATAAGCACATCGAATGTGCTTAATTATGTTATCATATGAAAAATAAAAAGTCAATATCAATATTTATCTTTTATTTGACAAAAAAAGCAGGTAGTTGTAATATATACACATTAAAAGTAAAGGTGATGTTTATGAAAAAATCCGTGAAATCGGCTTTGACTGCAGCGGGTGCTGTTGCAGCGGGAATTTTTTTATCCGAAAATATATTTCTTGCAAAAATAATACTTGATTCAAAAGAAGATTATAACGAAGAGCTTCATTATCTCTTTGTGCTGGGCGGTCTTATTATCGGGGAGGAAACTCCAAGTGAGCATCTGATGAAAAGAATTACCAAGGCAGCTGAGTATCTTAATAATCACCCTGAAACCGTTGCCGTTACCTGCGGCGGATGCTTCAGAAAGGGACAGACAAAAAGCGAGGCTCTTATAATTAAGGAATATCTTGTAAGACTCGGCGTTTCTCCCGACAGAATCTTGCTTGAGGATAAATCCACAACCACCAACGAAAACTTCAGATTCGGCAAAAGGATAGTTGAAGAGCACAGCGGTAAGCAGTTTTATGAATTAAAAACAGGCTTTCTTTCAAGTGATTATCACCTGTTCAGAGCCGATGTTATTGCAAGAATCAACGGTCTTCCGGGGCTTAAACGAATCGGTGCCAAAAGCGGCAGAGACTTTATAAGAGGCTCTATGAGAGAGCTTGCAGTTGCCCCCGATATTATCCGAAACTACATATCAAGAAACAAAAACTGAAAAAGAAAGAAAATATTCCCGGACCGCATCAAATTGTGATGTCCGGGAATATCTTTAATGTAATAGATTATTTTTTCGTTTTATGAAAAAACAGTCTGTTGCCGTGATAAGCAAAACTGAGAGCCGGCCGATGCATAAGTATTCTGCTTTTTACAGTTTTATTTTCTTTTCATCAAGAGGCATTTTAGGTCTGAAATCGGGGATTTCCATAGTTTTGCCGCCGTTTGTTACCGAGAGGTTTGAAAGAAGACCTACAGCCGTCCACTGGCAGGCTTTGTATACGTCAAGCTCAGGCTGAGTATTTGTTTTTACTGCTTCAACAAAGTCATCGACAATAAAGAAGTCGCCGCCGCCGTGACCTGCAGCAATCTGCTCAGGAGTGGCGTTTCTGTACTTTTCGGGAAGGAACTCCTTGTAATTCATAAGATCTTCCCAGTCCATTTCGCCTTTTTCATTTCTGTTCTTTGTGAGGGATACTCTGTCAAGATCGCCTGCGAGATTTCCCTTGCCGTACTGTGCAGACTGATAGATACCTTCAGTGCCCTGTAAAAGGTAATTTGTCATACAGTGGGGACGGGGAGACATACAGTCGGTTCTGATTTCAAAGAGATTTCCCTTATCGGTTCTGCACATTGTTGTTGTACCGCTGTCCTGCTTTACTCCGTAAGAGTGGCGGGGACCTGCAGAGAAACAGGAAATTTCCGTGATTCTGTCATCGGGGAACCACTGCATAACAGGCCCTATGCTGTGTGTGGGATAGAAATTACCTCTTGTTCCGCACTGCCAGAAGCTTCTCCAGGATGTTTTGCCGTCGGGATATGTAAGAAGGTCTCCGATATTATGAAGATACATTCCCTCTGCGTAGTAAGGTGTTCCGAAAAGGCCTTTTTTAACCATTTCCTTTACAAGCTGAACCTCAGGGGTATATATGTAGTTTTCGGCATACATATATATCTTATTATACTTTTCAACCGTTTCGCAAAGCCAGAAAAGCTCATCCATGGAAACGCCTGCGGTAACCTCACTCATAACATGCTTGCCTGCCTCCATAGCGGTTATTGCCTGAGGGACATGGCACTGCATGGGAGTTGATATAATAACAGCATCAATGTCGCTTTCAAGCATATCTTCATAAACTCTGAAGGTTTTTACATCACCGATTCTGTCTGCAGCTTCCTTAAGATGGGTTTCATTCAGGTCGCACATAGCTGTAATCTTTACATCTTCACGAGCCTGAAGTCCCTTGAGAAAAGAAAGTCCTCTTGTTCCTACTATACCTATTTTTAACATTTTTTTGCTCCTTCCGGGGATTTTTTTATATGTAGGAAATTGCTCGCATCAGTGAGCAATTTTGCATATATTCAAGAAACATCTACAGCCCCCAAAACCGGGGGAGGGGGCATAAATCAGAAATTTTCTTGCAAACAGGATTTTATCATAAATGAAATCCGTATACAATATATTTATCGGAATCCGAAAAAAACGGAATATAAAATCAATTGTCATTCTCATTATTTTCAATAATAATTTCGCTTTCCGGATACGGGGACATCTGAAGATTCTGTTCCTGTGATATTATATTGCTGCCGAGATAACAGTTTCTGAAAACGATAGGGTCGGTTCTGGTTATAATATTTACTGCTTTTTTACAATTACTCAGTATCTGAACATTTTCAAAAACTATTCCGCTGACATCCGGAACAGGATAGCCTCTGTGATAGCTTCTTACATATTCGTCATAAGCAGAGTATATGAGCACCTGAGTATTTCTCGGACGGTAAAGTGCAGTATTTCTGACGGTTATGTTTCTGCAGGACGCTGTAAACGGCAGGGCGTCTGCCTTGTAGCCTTTGTGTGTTCTTACCCATCTGATTCCGTCGAGCTCGCAGAAGCCGTCTTCGTGTGTGGGCGGAGTTACAGAAGTATATGCTTCGTTATCCGGCCGCATTACTACTCTGTAAAGCTTTCCGCCGTGAACAACCGCATCGGAATGGTATACAGTCATTCCCTTTTTCCATTCAGTCCAGCCTCCGAGTAGGATTCTTATAAAAAAGGGTTCAGCGTATTCGCCGTTCAGGTCAATACAGTTTTCAATGACCCCGTCTTCAATGTCACCGCAGTTCGGGTTTGATACGGAATAGTCGAAGCAATTGAGAGCGATGGCATCGTCATCGGTTCTGAATGTGCATCCGCTGACTCTGAAGCCTTTTCCCGGACCGAAATGAACACCGTCCTTCTGTCCTTCAATATGGCAGTTTTCAATAACTGCATCTGTAAAGTCGGAAATCTGTATTGCATAGTCTTTAAGGGAAAGGTCAAGTATTTTTATTCCGGAAAGCCTTACTTTGTTTACGTACAGTAGGGCAATGTGACCTCTGAGCCCCGTTATTGTTTTTGTGCCCCCGATTTCGGCAGGGGTGCTCTGCACACCGTTTGTAATAAGATGAAGCCCTGATA
This sequence comes from Acutalibacteraceae bacterium, assembly GCA_045536195.1. Taxonomy (GTDB): domain Bacteria; phylum Bacillota; class Clostridia; order Oscillospirales; family Acutalibacteraceae; genus RUG806. The sequence goes on along the minus strand of JAZSNB010000144.1, from coordinate 63,352 downwards.
TACTGATATCATTGTCATATTTTCCCGTAAACGCACCTTCATTTACAAAAAGGTTGCCGTTATCTCCGTTTTCCGCTTCTGTTCTCCTGAGAGTGACTCCTTCGGAAAAATACAGATGGGTTCCGCTTCTGAGGTATACGGTATCTGCAATATCGTAAATTCCGGGAACGGTTATATTAATTACTTTTTCATTCTGTATTGCTTTGTTCAGTGCAAGTGCATTTTCTGCTCCGTTGTTTACAGGTGAAAAACCGAAATTTTTTGCATTCATTATTTTATTCTCTTTTCTGTTATTTTTCAGTTAACTTAAATATAGCACTAAATACGGCATTTTGTAAAGGACAAAACAGTAATATGAAAAATAAGCAATGATATTTTATTTTTTTCCGAAAAAGAAACTTGAGAAAAACAGAAATATGTGATATATTAACTGATAATAAACCTATAAGGATGATGGCTTACGCAGAACAGCAGTGCAAAAAACAGGATAACCGATGCTTTGGTATCTCTTATAATGAAAAAACAGATTGTCGAGATTACCGTTTCGGAGCTTATAAAAACTGCAGATGTTGGTAAAAGCACTTTCTACAGATATTATCATGATATATATGATGTGTTTGAAGAAATTACTGATGAATTTGCCGAAAGGGTACTGAACGTGATGCTGTATCTGGTTTTTTCCGGTAAAGAAGGAGAATTTGACGGATATGAGAATACGATAGATTTTGATACCGCAATGGAGCTTTTCGGGCTGAAGGATGTTGATAAGGTGCTTGTGGATTATCTTTTCAGAACAAGAAGCATGAAAACATTTCACCTTGTTGTGGAGAGATTCCGCGAAGCTGTAAAAAATTATACTAAGAATACACCTCTTGACAGTCAGCAGGCTGATTATTTCACCAAGTTTGTTATGAACGGTGTGCTGTACAGCTCGCTGGATGACTATAAAGAAAACAAAAACTTTAATATGCAGCTTGTGAAGCTTCTGAAAAGCTTCAGTATCGGTGAGCTTTCAGAAAGGAGTGCCGGGCTGAATGGATAATTCATATAACGATAAATTGCGCACTCACAGAAGACTGAGAAAAGCATACACCGTGCTTTTGTCACGTAAGAATTATAAGGATATAAGTGTTAAGGAGCTTACCGAATATGCGGAAATGTCAAGATCTGCTTTTTATCTGCACTTCGACAGTATAGATGATTTCAGCTTTGAGTGCAGTCAGTATCTTATTAAAAAAATTACCTCTCAGATGATTTTCTGGCTCGACGGCGGAAGGGAAGCGGTTGATGAAAGCTGCCGCAAAAGCAATCTCATTATTGATGAAACAGACAGGGAGCTTTTCGGTTGTTATCTCTCGCAGGAAATTTACTTTCCGGGAAAAAGCTCCTTTGATACTATAGTTCCTATGTATTGTGAGTTCTTGAACAGACGTTTCGGCTTAACGGAAGAAGAATGCCGCAGTAACGGAAAACTGATGTTTTTTATCCGTGCTTTTTCGGCAAGCATTATGGACTCTGTTGCCGATTATAACTCAAAAAATATGGCAAGGGACATGAAGCATGTTTTTATGATATGGGACCGATTGTTTCCCGAATATGAATTATAAACGCTATGGGACTAAAACCTGTAAATTGTCAATTTGTTGACATTTTACGGGTTTTGTTTCTTGTAAAAAAAGAATTATTTGCATAGAATATTTATGAACATTCCGTTGATAAATGTGGGATAAATTGTGAATATTCCTGCTTTTTCGCGGAACGACGGCTTCGGCTGAAACAAAAAAGGAGGCAACTCAGATGAAAAAAACATTGGCAATCATTCTCTCAGTGATCATGGTGCTTTGTCTCGTACCTTTCTCCGCTTTTGCGGCAGAAAGCTCTTATGACAGAGCCGCAGTCGCTTCAGATGATAAGGACTATATTGATTCTCTCACAGTGAATCAGATAGCTTCCGTGCTTCTTGACTGGATTGACAGACAGATTGCAAAAGTGACAGAAGATTTTGAAACCTTCGAAATTGATGTAATGGGCACAACAGTGGCTGTTGATATTCCCGAAATCAAAAGCATTGATGATATCGTAGCTTATGCTGATTATCTCAGCGAACTCGGCGGAGATTTCGCAAATCTTGATGTATCAGGTCTTAAAACACTTTCCCGTGAAAACGGTGACATTGAATTCATTTACGGTGTAATTGAGTTTATGGCTCTCAATTCCGATGTTTTCGGTAAGGTTTTCCATTGGGAAGAGGGTAAGGTATTTGACTACGGCAAGGTAGGAGCATATATCCTCACTCTTGACACAACAGTAGAAGAAAACAAAAAGATTGTTGATTTCTACAATGATTATCTTATCGGCAACGATATTCAGGAAAAGTTCATCGCTGAAATCGCAAAGGAAATGGGCTACACCATTCCCGTTGATGAAAACGGCGAAAGAGCAGAAACCTTTGATCAGACTATTTCAAACGGTATTCTTAACTGGTTTGCCGGTCTTTGCGAAAAGGCAGGCATTCTCTCAGCAGACGGTCTCAGTGCTCTCAAGGCATATGATCTCAGAACAACAGATATCTATACTCTTGTTGAAAACTTTGTAGGTCTTGTTCAGAGCGACAATCAGGTTAAGATTGATACTTATTATAATTACATTATGGATACCGTTGTAAGAACTATGCTTAAGGCAATGCTCGGCTATACAGCAGAAGTAGGTGCTGAAGCAGAAGTTCCCGCAGCTTTTGCAGCAACTTATACTGATCTTCAGCTTCTTGAAACAATTTCAGGCGGTACTGTAAACTTTAAAGACGGCGATAATTATTATCAGATCACCGTAGCTGACGGTGTTGCTTCCGCAAAGACACTCACTTGGGTGAATACACTCGAAGTAAACTTTGAACCTCCCGTTGTCGGTGTTTATACAGGCGCAGCAGATGAAGCTGATGCGGTTATCGGCGGATATAACTGTGATCTTGTTCAGAAGTATAATCCCAATCTTGATTATTCAATGACAATTTATTCAACCTATGCTGATCAGATCAATGCTCAGCTCGGTGAAATGCCTGAAGGAATGACAGCTGCAATTACAGCTGATCCTATTCCCGAAGCTATCACTGCTCTTATGGTAGAAGACAATGCAAAGGCAATGAAGGACCTTTTCGCAGTTAAGGTTGATATGGGCGAAAAGAACCTTCTTTCACAGGTTATCACATTCAATCAGATAGCTGAAATGGCAGAAACAAAAGCTCTTGAAGCTGCAAATACTTATGCACAGACAATGGTCGGAACAGAGCTTCCTCTTGTCGGCAAGGTTACAGAGGTTACCGTTAAGGATATTTCAATTGACCTTGCTTATAACGGCTGGGCAACAGAAGATGAATTTATCTGTCAGGTAACTTCCGCTGCCGCTGCTTCCATTGAGGCAAAAACAGACAAGGGTATGACAATGCCTCTTGACAATTTTGATGTATCTTCATTTATCCGGAATCCCGTTGCTACTATCGTTCTCGATAATCTCAGCGGATTTGAAGGAATTGAAATCGCAGCTCAGCTTCCCGATTTCCTTGATACAGATTTCGTTATTGATGCAGGTCTTCTTGACATCGCAGGCAACTACGATGCATACAACGGTGCTGTAGGTCAGGTTAACAGAATTCTTGTTGATCTCACAGATATGCTTCTTTCCGATGCAGGAGAAGAAAAGCTTGCTCTTGAAGAAGGACTTAATGATAAGCTTACTGACAATATGCAGAAAATCTGCGATACCGTAAACGATATGATGGCAATGGCTGAAGAGGTTATGAACGATGCCGGTCTTCAGGATATGCTCGGCAATATCGGTGTTGATGCGGATTCACTTCTTGCAGGTGTTGACCTCGGTATTCTTTATGACATTGACTTCTCTTCGGTTGAAGCTCTTTATGTATCAGCAATTAATCTCGGTCTCGATGTGATCGATAACGGAGAAAATGAAACAATCGCTGCCGTTCACGCTAAGATTGGCGGTCTCAAGACTCTTGATGCAATGGCAGTAGCAATGACAGATTATGTTCTCGGTGAATGTATTCCCGTACTTAACAAGGCATTCAGTGATGCACAGCTTGATTTTGCTCTCACGGTTCCCGCTGCTTCTGTTGCTGCAGATGTAGCTGACGGTGCTGCTGAAGAAATTATTATGGCAAAGCTTGTTGATGTGCTTTATGAAGCTGCAACAGAGGGTGTAGATCTTGTAAATGCAATTGCAAACAAGGCTATCGGCCATATTGAAGGCGAAACAAATATTGATCTTCCCGCTGTTAATTTTGAACTCGGTGTTGCAAAGGCAGACGACTGGACAGTAACTCTTGCTGCTCTTGTTAACAGAGTATATGAGCTTGCTGACGGCATTATCATTGCTTGCGATAATGAATATACAGATACCTTTGATAAGATTGCTGCTGTTGCAAATGCAATGCTTCCTCTCGGTTCGCTTGCATCAAACTGCAAGAGCGAAAACTTTGCATTTGATGTAAATAAGGTTCTCGGCTTTATGTTTGACGATGCTCTTGCCGGTGATCTTGAAGGCTTCCTGCGTCTCTTTGAAACAGCAGGAAAGACAGAAGACGTTGCAGCAGGTGTTCCCGTAACAAAGGCTCTCATCAATGCATCCGAGCACATTGTTGATGCTATCTTCCCCGATACTGTAAATGCTGAAAACTATGAAGCAACCGTAACAGTTAAAGAAGACTTCACATCAGGTGACAATGATGTTGTTATTGCTTCTAATAATATGAAGAGCATCAACAACAGAAAGACCGAGCTTGTTCCCGCTGCGATCAATTTCGTAAGAGAAGCAGGAATTCTTCCTTACTTTGCTAAGTGCGATAACGACCATACAGTTGCAGAGCTTGAAACTGTTGTAATTCCCGGTAAAGCAGCAACCTGCACCGAAGCAGGTGTTGAAGATGCATATGCCTGCGCAGATTGCGGCTATGTAGTATCCGGCGGCGGAACAATTGATGCTCTTGGTCATGATTATAAGACAGATATTGTTGAAGCTACATGCACAGAAACAGGCACAAAAACCACAACCTGTTCAAGATGTGACTATAATGTAACAGAAACACTCAGCAAGAAGGCTCATTCCTACGGTGCATGGACTGTAGCAACAGCTGCAGGCTGTGAATCAGACGGTGTTGAAATCCGCAAGTGTGACTGCGGTGCAACCGAAAGCAGAGATATTCCTGCAACAGGTCATAAGGATGCTGACGGAAACTATGTATGCGACAGCTGCTCTGCTGAGCTTCCTCAGCCCGAAAAGAGCTTCTTTGAAAAGATCATTGATTTCTTCAACAGCATTATCGAATGGTTCAAGAATCTTTTCGGCATAGCATAAGCTTATTTTCTTCACACTCTCATTCATACAGCAGAAGTCTCTGCCCGCAGAGGGCAGGGACTTCTGCTTTTGGTACTGTTGTTTTTACTTGACAGCTACAGGCAAATATTATATATTTGAATAGTTATGAATTTATATTTGAACGGTGAAACGCATGAATAAAGAATTAAAAAAAATGAGCAGGGCAGAGCTCCTGGAAATACTTATTTCTCAGATGGAGGCAAATGAAAAGCTTGCTTCGGAGCTTGAAGAATGTAAAAAAAAGCTTGAGGATAAAAATATTGTCATTGCCGAATCCGGCTCAATGGCGGAGGCTGCAATGAGACTGAACCGTGTATTTGAGGCTGCTGATGCTGCTGCAAGACAGTTCGTTGACAGTGCGAGGGTGCGATCTGGTACTGCGGAAAAAGCTCCCGAAAAGGCTGTTTCTGAGAAAGCTGTTGAGGTGCCTGTGGAAAAGATTGCAGAAAACAGAAGGCTTACAGAAGAAAAAGTGTCTGCGAAAAAGAGCCTTGAGGAGGCTGACAAGATTCTTGCAGATAAAAGAAAAGAGGCTCAGCATATAGTTCATGAAGCTGAAATTCAGGCTCAGCACATTATTGAAGACGCCAATATGAAGAGTGAAAAAATCATAAGCGACGCTGATGCATATTGGAAAGATACAATAAGAAAAGCCAAGGTAATGCTCGGAAAGTGATATTTGACGATATTTAACAACTGCTTTTATCAATTGATAGCAGCAGTTGTATTTTTTTTGTGTATGTAAAAAGTCTTTATAAATTTTTTTTGTATAAATTATTAATTCAAAATGAATTTTTTATAAATAAATACTTGACTTTTATATATTTATATTATAATATATGCTCGTATTGTTATTCGACAAAATATGTGTTTCTTGTTGTAAATTATACTTTATATGACATTTCTGAAAGGATATGGAGAACATCAGAACGAAAAACACTGTTCCCGCAGCTCCCGATATTGAGTCTCTGAGAGAGGAGCTTCGGCGGGTAAATTATAAAAAGCGATACAGATATGTATTGCGAAGTACTATTTATACTCTTGTTGTTGTTGCCGCATGTGCGGTTCTGGTTGCTACCATCTGGCTGCCTGTTCTGCAGATTTACGGCACTTCAATGCATCCTACACTTGATGAAGGTGAAATCGTGGTTTCCGTAAAAGGAGCAGATTTCTCGGCAGGAGATCTTGTCTGTTTTTATGTCGGCAATAAGATTCTTGTCAAAAGGTTTATTGCAGGTCCCGGTCAATGGGTAAATATTGATGCTGAGGGCAATGTGTTTGTTGACAACAGACCGCTTAATGAACCGTACGTAACAAAAAAGTCGTTGGGTGACTGTAATATAGAGCTGCCCTATCAGGTCCCTGAAAACCGTATTTTTGTGATGGGGGATAACAGAGAGCTGTCGGTAGACTCAAGAAACACTGTTGTCGGATGTATTACCGATGAACAAATAGTGGGAAAAATTGTTTTCCGTGTGTGGCCCTTGGAACGTCTCGGCTCTCTCAATAACTGAGCCTAAAATAAAATTTTGAAGAAAGGAGGATTTGTGATATGAACAGTGCAAATACCAATGCTCTTAAAAAAGCTGCAGAACTGAACAGAAAAAAAAGCCGCAGAAGAATATGGCACAGAATTCTTACAGTGCTTTCCGCATTTGTAGTGTTCGTTACCACATATATCCTCATTCTTCCTGCAATAACTCTTACTGAAGAGCCCCTGTGCGGTATTGAAGCACATACTCATACTGATGAGTGTGTTACCCTGCAGACGAAAACAGTGTTTTTATGTGAGGAGAATCTTCATGTGCACACTGAAGAATGTATGTCAGAAGGTAATCTGATTTGTGCAAAATCTGATTTTTACGTCCATACTCATTCTGATATCTGCTACAGCGAAGACGGAAGTCTTTTATGTACTCTGGCTGAAAAGGAGCTTCACACACATACCGACAGCTGTTATGAAGCTGTTTTACCGGCAGAATCAACAACTGCGAATTCCGATAAGAAAACCGAGGAAGCCGGAAACACAACCGAAGTGACTGAGCCGAAAAATAATTCTTCTGAAGAAAGTACTGCTTCAGAAGCACCGGAGGAAAGCTCTTCACGGTCTTCAGAGCAGAATGAAGATATTCAGAAAATACTTGTTTGCGGTAAGGAAGAGATTATTCTTCACACTCACGGCAGTGAATGCTACGATAAAAACAATGTTCTTGTTTGTACAAAGCCTGAGATAACAGAACATATTCACACGAGTGAGTGCATGAGAACAGAAGAGATTCAGAGTATTGTCTGTCCTCTTGAAGAGCATACTCATCATGAAATACTTTGTTTCTCAGATATAACTGCAGATGTTGAAACTCAGGAGGAATGGGAAAAAACACTTCCCGCCGAGCTTACCGGAGATTATCACTATGACTTGCTTCTCGTTGCTGCCTCACAGCTGGGGTATACCGAAAGCAGTATTAATATAACGGCAGATGCCGACGGTAATTATACTCCTTATTCCCGCTACGGTGCAGCTTCGGGAAATGCCTATTGCGAATGGCAGGAAGAATTTGTTACCTTCTGTCTCAGGTATTCAGGCATTGATGAAGAAATGTTCCCCTACGGTACAGATGCTCATTCCTGGGCAGAACAGTTAAAAACAGAAGGCTTTCTGAAGGAGGACAAAGAGTACACACCCTGTGCGGGGGATATAATCTTTATCAGCAATTCCGGTGAGATTTCCGGTGTGGGAATTGTTTCTTCCGTTTCCGATGATAAAAGCCGGTATGAGATAATCGAAGGAAATACCTCACAAGGAAAAGTTGAAAAGATTTTGTATGAGTCTGACTCAGAAAATATAGCAGGCTTTGCCTGTGTCGGACAGCAGCAGTTCGGCTGCGGCTTACCTGCACATATCCACAGCACCTCATGCATTGCCGATAATTATGAATATTCCTGCGGATGCGAAGAGCATATTCACGATGATACATGTGTAGGCATTTATCCTCTGAGCGAAGAAGAAAAGAAGCAGGTTGAAACCGTAATAAAGCTTATTGATGCAATGCCTTCGTCTGAAGAAATTGAAGAAACTCTGCTTGCTTTTGAAAACGCTGATGATATGGACGGATATGAAGCCTATTTCTTAAAAACAGCTCAGCAGGGTAAATCAGCATATAATATTTACAGCTCACTAAGCGGAGATCAGAAGGCATATGTAAAAAACATAGATAAGCTTATGGAGTCCTCATGGCTCTGGAGTGTGTCAACCTTTGCAGCAACCTCTGCACAAAGACCCGATGATGTAGCTTCGGTTACGGGGGACGGCATAAAGGTTCAGCTGTTTAACTATTCGGATCACATAAATAAGACCGCAGACCATAAGTCGTGGCGTCCGATAGCAAGTTATTTTACATTCAGAAATTCAGCTACAACCCCGGGTGCTACACCGTCTGATACTACTATTGTTCCTTCGTGGAATATAAATTCGGATCACGATATTGACGGATATACAAAAACTCATGCAACTGTTGAAAGGGTGCTTACCGAAAACGGAACCCCTGTTCTTGATCTTACAAGGAACGCTGACGGCTCGGCAAGAGTTGATCCCGGACTCAGCCGTGAAATCAGAGATATGGCATATCTCTTCAGTGACACGGGAGATCCTGAGGTATCTGTATACAGTCCCTCAAACACGTTCCTTCAGAAAGACGGAAATTATTACTGGTACGACAGTGCGCAGAACGCAGTTGACTATGATGTTGCTGCCAATGTTATCCGTCTGAGAAGCTATGTTGAACGAAACTCAACCACAGCAGGATATACTACCAAGTACGGTGACTTCACTCCCTTTAACTATACAAACGGTGAGCAGATAGGTCTCAATGCAGACGGAGTTACCCCTTACCATATTCTGAGTGCGGATGTTGACTACTGGTTCGGAATGTCAATGGAGGTTAATTTCTTCCAGACAAAAGACGGCTTGCTTGACGGTGAAGAAATGCAGTTCCATTTTTCCGGAGACGATGACGTGTGGGTATTCGTTGATGATGTGCTTGTGCTTGATCTTGGCGGTACTCACGGTACGGTTGACGGTACAATAAATTTCTCAACAGGCGAAGTGCTTCAGTATCTTTCCTGGAGCGGAGCAAATACTACCGATGCTGCGAAAAAGAACGGCTCGGATACATCATTCCCCACTACGATAAGAGCTTGCTTTGATGCTGCCGGAAAAACTCCCAACGGCGGTTGGAATGCAGCCGGAAACTCTTTTGCTGATTACACAGAGCATACCCTTAAAATATTCTATATGGAGCGAGGCTCTGCTGTTGCCAACTGTAAGCTCAGCTTCTCTCTTCCCGCTCTTCCCGAAAATTCACTTACTGTTACAAAAGACCTTGTGTCTGAGGAGGAAGCCGAAGTAACGGATTTTATAAAAGAATCAATTTCCTATAAATACCGTGTTATGAAGGCAGACAGCGAAGGAAATTCAACAGGTGAATTATTTATAAAGGTCGGTACTGTTTTTGATATTCTTGAAAACGGTGTAAAAACAGGCACAGGCACTGTAGGAGCAGACGGAACCTTCTCAATAAAAGCAGGTCAGAGCGCTCAGTTCCCCGATATGCTGAAAAAAGGCGGCGGACACGTAAAATATGTTGTTGAAGAATTGCTGCCTGAAAATGCAAGCGGACAGTATGCAGGAGTTGAATATGATATTTCAGGTGCCGGCGGTGAAACCGTTACCGATGAAACTGCCGTAAACAATTTTACAGCATACAGAACAGGTGTTCTTTCCGCCGAACAGACTCAGACCGTAACATTCCGAAATAAGCTTGATACGGAAAAACTCAGTTATCTTGAAATAACCAAGGAAATTGCAGAAAATGCAGTTTTTCCGAAGGACAAGATATTTAATATGCAGGTTACCCTGGGTGATGTGCTCTTGCCTGTCGGAACAAAATATACTGTGGGCAGTGAAGAGAGGACCGTTTCCTCAGAAGGTGTTATTTCTCTTAAGGTGGGAGAAACTGCATTGATTAAAGAAGGTATTATTGCAGGAACCTCTTACGTTATAAAAGAGCTTGATACAGTTCAGGAGAATATGCTTGCAACATATACGGTAAGCGTTACTCCCTCGGGAGAAGCACAGGCGACGGCAAACGGAGTAAGCGGTATTGTTACTCCGGGAACGCTGATAGGCGTTTGTGTTACAAATCAGAATAACGACTTTTCTTTGAACATTCCCGTAAGTAAGCAGGTAATTGACAACGACGGAACGTATTCCTTCAGTATAGAAGCTGAAGAGGTTGATCCGCAGACTTTTGAACCTCTTATAGATGTTCCGGGTGCTGTTATTACCGTAACTGATGAGTCTGCTGTTTCATCTGCCATACACCTCGGATATGTTGCCGGCACCGCGGGACTGAAATATTACCGTATCTATGAAAAGGTTGCCGACAAAGAATTTATTTATGATGATACTTTCTATATTCTGGAGGTCAATACAACAGGTGCTTCGGCTGAGCTTGTCAGCATAAAGAAAAACGGAAGCGAATCAATCGACCCGTCTTCCGTGCTGACATTTGAAAACCGGAAGACAGTGACCCTCAATGTAACAAAGGATGTTGTTCAGAAACTGACGGATGAAAGCTTTGACTTTACTGCTGTCGTTACAAAAGACGGTGAACCGTATATGCTTGAAGTTCCCTCTGAGGATGCCGGCTACACGGTTGACGGAAATGTTATTCATTTTTCGCTTACTCATAATTCATCAGTAAGTATACCGTATATTCCTCATGGAGCAAGCGTCAGCATTACAGAAAATACAACCAAGGGCTATATGGTTTATTATTCTGTGGAAGGTATTCATTCCGAGTTGATGAACGGTAACAATGTTACTCTGAATTTTGAAGCTTCTGATATGACAGTTCATTTTACAAATGATTCGGTAGCTGAGCTTCCCGCAACCGGTTCATACGGTACATTTATGTATACATTAGGAGGCATATTGCTGATAATTTCAGCAGGTGCAGTCCTTTCGTATAAAGTAATTAAACGCAGGAAGGAGGATTTTGCATCTTCCTGATGCGTAAAAAAAATTGCCGCGAGGCGAAAAAACAAGAAAAAGGAGAAAAAACTATGAAAAACCTCAAAAAATCCATGGCAGTTGTTCTCAGCGTTCTCATGGTACTTGCAATGAGCGTAATGGCTTTTGCAGTCGGCACAGACGGTGAAATTACCGTAACAAATGCAACCGATGGTCAGACCTACTCAATTTATCAGATCTTTGATCTTCAGAGCTTTGATGCCGAGAATAATCGCTATTCCTACACAGTAGTTGAGGAATGGAAAGATTTTGTTGCCACTCAGACAGCTTTTGTAACTGTTGATGCTGACGGTTATGTTGAAATCGTTGATGGCGCAGATGCAGCAGCTTTTGCAAAGGCAGCTATCGCTTATGCACAGGCTGACGCAACAAAGATTGCTCCCACAGAAACAAAGCTTGCTGATTCCGCTACTGTTGAATTCACTGGTCTCTCACTGGGCTATTATCTTGTAGATTCCACAACAGGTACTATTTGCTCTCTCGATACAACTAACCCCACAGTTGAAATCGAAGACAAGAATCCTGCTCCCTCTGTTGACAAAAACATCATAGAGGAAGACGCAGAAACAAAGGAAAATGATGTCAACATCGGTGATACTGTAAACTATGAAATTACAGTTACTCTTCAGCCCGGTGCTGAAAACTATGTTCTTCACGATACTCTTTCCGACGGTCTTACACTTAATGAAAATGTTACAGCAAGCATTGATGCTGCTAATTATACCGTAACATACGGTGCTGAAGACGGATGCGATTTCGAGCTTGTTTTCACAAAGGAATATCTTGATACAATCGCAGCTGAAACTGTTGTTACCGTTACATATTCAGCAGTTCTTAATGAAAACGCTGTAACAGCAGTTACCGGCAACACCAACGAAGTTAAGCTCGTTTACGGTGAAGAAAATGACCTTGAAACTGACCCTGTAAAGACAGTTACAAAGACATATGAATTTGATGTTGTTAAGACAGATTCTGATGCTAAGGTTATTGACGGTGCAAAGTTTGAGCTTTATAATGAAGCAAAGACAGAAAAAATCGCTCTTGTTGATCTCGGTGACGGCAATTACCGTGTAGCAACTGATGATGATACAGCTACTGTAACTGAAATTGCTGCAGGCGTAGCAAACATCAAGGGTCTTGATGCAGGCACATATTATCTCAGAGAAACTGAAGCTCCCAAGGGATACAATGCTCTTAAGGAAGACAGAGAAGTTGTAATTTCCGAAAATAACAATGCAACCGTAACAGACGGTGTTTATGAAAACGGCGGTATTCAGATTATCAACAAAACCGGTATTGAGCTTCCCTCAACCGGTGGTATCGGTACAACTATTTTCTATGTAGCAGGTGCATTACTTGTTGCAGCAGCACTCATTGTTCTTGTTTCCAAGAGAAGAATGAACTGTGAAGCATAAATCTTTTTAAGCCGGGTTTGGGGCAGTATTTTTACTGCCCCGGACTTTGTTGGTTTTATTATTATTTTATCCGGGCGATAAGGAGAAATCTTCTGTGAAAACAAAAAAGAAAAAGGGAACTTCAACAACCGTAATACTTGTAGTTGTTCTGATAGCAGGTTTGTCCTTATTGTTATATCCGGGTATCAGCGATTACTGGAATTCATTTCATTCCTCGGTTGCAATAGCCGATTATTCCGAGTCTGTTGCACAGATAAGTGAAGAAGAATATGACAAGTATCTTGCAGATGCCAGAAGCTATAACTCTATGCTTGCTTCAAGGGAGAATTCATTTCATCTTGACGAGCAGATGAAACAGCAGTATAATAAATTGTTAGATATCACGGGAACGGGAATAATGGGTTATATAGAAATCCCGTCTATAAAGGTATCTATTCCTGTATATCACGGGACGTCTGAGGCAACACTTCAGGTTGCAATAGGTCATCTTGAATGGTCCAGTCTTCCGGTGGGCGGTGAAAACACTCACTGTGTAGTGTCAGGACACAGAGGACTTCCCAGTGCTCGTCTTTTTACCGACCTCGACAAGCTTGCCGTCGGCGATGTTTTTATGCTTAGTGTTTTAAATGACATATATACCTATGAGGTTGATCAGATTCTTATTGTTGAGCCTCAGGAAATGGATTCTCTGGAAATTATTGACAACGGAGATTATTGTACTCTTGTTACCTGCACGCCATACGGTATCAACTCTCACCGTCTTCTTGTAAGAGGGCACAGAATTGAAAACGCAGAGGTTGAATCGGTTGCAAGAGTAACCGCAGATGCAATGCAGATTGAACCTATGATAATAGCACCGATTGTTGCAATCCCGATTCTTTTGCTTCTTCTGATAGGCGTGCTTTTCAGACCTTCAAAAAAGAAGAACAAAAAATCTTCTGACGGATCAGAGCAGATAAAATAAGCTTTAAATTATGATTTTTATTTTTACATTTATAATAGAGGAGGATTGGCAGTGTTTAAGAATAAATACAGAAAGCTCAGTGCTTTTATAACTGCAGCTGTTCTTTTATTACTGGTTTGTATTCCGGGGGTAAATGCCACTCAGTATATTGATGTGAATATGCCTTCTTCACTTACCATTGTTCATATTCAGGACGGAGTCCCTGTAGCAGGTGAGGAATTCAGATTATATAAAATCGCTTCTGTTGATAAATACGGTGAGTTTACCTGTCTGCCTCCCTTCGACAGCTATCCCGTAAGTATTGACGGCAAAGACACTCAGGAATGGAAGGGAATAGCAGGAGCGTTTGAAGGATATATCCTCAGAGATTCAATAGAGCCGGTTGCTGCAGGTATAACAAATTCAGAAGGAAAGCTTACTTTTGCTGCTTCCGGAGGTCTTTTCCCCGGACTTTATCTTGTGGGCTCAACCTCTCATATAGCAGACGGCTATAAGTATGTCAGCGCACCGTTCTGTGTTACTCTGCCTGTTGAGGATGCTCAGACTGATGAGCTTATTTATGATGTTGTGGCAAAGCCTAAATTTGCTTCAAGAATAATCATTGATGATCCGGATGCCACCATAACACGCCGTGTTCTTAAAAAGTGGGATGATAAGGGCAATGAGCATAATCGCCCTGAAAGCATTAGCGTTTCTCTTCTTTGCGACGGTGTTGTTTATGAAACTCAGAAGCTTGATAAAGAGAATAACTGGACCTATACATGGTCAGGTCTCGATTGTGATTATGAATGGACTGTCGTTGAAAATGAACCTGAAAATTATGAGGTTCTGATTTCTCTTGAGGGAATCACATTCCTTGTGACCAATAAGTGTACCTTGCCTCCGGAGGAAGAAACAACTACCGATCCCGAAGGAACAACTGATCCCGAAGGTACTACCGATCCTGAAGGAACAACCGATCCCGAAGGAACAACCGATCCTGAAGGCACTACCGATTCTGAAGGAACAACTGATCCCGAAGGAACAACCGCTCCTGAAGGCACTACCGATCCCGAAGGTACAACCGATCCCGAAGGTACAACCCATCCCGAAGGAACTACCGATCCCGAAGGCACTACTGATCCCGAAGGTACAACCGATCCTGAAGGAACAACCGATCCCGAAGGTACTACAAATCCCGAAGGTACTACCGATCCTGAAGGTACAACCGATCCTGAAGGTACAACCGATCCCGAAGGTACTACAAATCCCGAAGGTACTACAAATCCTGAAGGAACTACCGATCCCGAGGATACAACAAAGACTGAAGATCTGACCAATATCATAGGTACTACCAATCCGAATGACGTAACATATCCTGAAGAAACAACAAAACCCGGTTCTTCAACAGATACAGAAAAAACCACCGGCTCCGAAGAGCCTGTATCGCCCGGCGGTGAAACCGAAAGCACAACCGGAAGACCCGGAAACTCCGACGGTGAAAAGATTCCTCACACAGGACAGCTTAACTGGCCTGTCCCGTATATGACAGCAGCGGGCCTGATTCTTATTATAATCGGAGTTCTTAGACGCAGAGGTTCTGAATATGAAGAATAAAAAAGGTTCGGTGTTTATAAGTATCGGAGTTATACTGCTTGCCGGAGCATTGGCTCTCAGTGCTTATAATATAGTTGATGCGAAAAGAGCAGAAAAAGCAGCGTTGAAGGCAGCTGAAGAGATGGAAAGCTATCTTGCCGAAAAGCTTGCAGAAATGAATGATTACACAAAATATGAGGATGTTGAGTTTATTCCCGACTATGTTCTTTATCCCGAAATGGAAATGCCCGTAAATGAAATAGACGGATATGATTATATCGGTGTGCTCGAAATTCCTGCTCTTGACCTGTCGTTGCCTGTGCTGTCCGAAATCAATAACAGCCTGCTGAAAATTGCTCCCTGCAGATATGAAGGAACTGCATATCTGCCCGGCTTTGTAATAGGTGCACATAACTATACGTCTCATTTTGCAAATCTCAAATTGCTCAGCGGCGGGGAAGAGGTTGTTTTCCGTGATAACGCAGGTAATACATTTACTTATGAGGTTATGTTCTGCGAACAGCTGAAACCCGGACAAACTGCCGAAATGAAGAGTGACGAGTGGGATCTGACATTATTTACCTGTACTCCCGGCGGTCAATACAGAGTTACAGTGCGCTGTATGGCAAAGGATGAACTGCGATAACTCAGAGGGAATATGTTCAAAGGAAGAGAAACGATGAAAAGAACTTTATTCAGGATTTTACTGGTCGTATTGATACCTGTATTGCTGAGTCAGTGCAGTTTCCCTGTATCGGCTTCGGAAAATCCTTCAGTAAGCATTTTAAGCGACAAAACAGAGGATAATCTTATCATATCAATATATTTTGAAAATGTCCGGTCTCTTACGGGAGCAGGATTTCAGCTGCTTTATAATGAAGATCTTCTGATACCTCAGAGCTTTAAGCATAAAAGCGGCGAATGGGAAAATCTTCTTGTAGGAGAAAAGTATATTGAAGCCGTTAACCTTACCGGCGGCGGTGTAATAAAGTATTCAGGTGCATTTCTTAATGATATTTCCGATTTTACGGACGATGCCGGCAGGATTCATTTTGCTGATATTATATTTGATATAAAAAAGGGCAAGGAAGCAGATGTCAACGGCAGTAAAATTGAAATCAATGCAGTTTTTCATTTTTCCGGAGAAAAAGTTCCCTTTGATGCTGAGTATATAATTAATCCTGCATCTGATCCCGGTCTTCCCGCAAGAAGATACATAGGGGATGTGGATAATGACGGAAAAGTAACCGCCTCAGATGCAAGGCAGATTCTCAGATATTCTGTTTGTCTTGAAGATATTTCAGAAGAAAATCTGCCTTACGGCAATCCCGATTTTAATCAGAGTATTACTGCAGCAGATGCACGTCTCGCCCTCAGAGCTTCTGTAAATCTTGAATCACTTCAGGGACACTATTATGAGAAAAAAGACGGCGTATATCTTTGTCTTTACTGTAAACAAAGCTTTTCTGTTGAAAAAAATCATATTCACAATTTTGAATATGCCGATTGCTTCTCTTCAGGAAAATGTGATTGCGGAGCAGATAATAAAATTGTACGCGGACATATTTACAGTAAAACAAAGCCTTTGTGTAGTTTTTGCGGTATAAACGCAGGGGGCTTTGAAAAGGTTTATTCTGATATAAGCGGCATAACAGCGAAAATTCATTCATTTGCCGCAAATGCAGAAAACGGAATCAAAAACGGAGATAACTATGCTGTAATTGAAGCTGCACTTTATACTCTTGTTTATTATGAGGACATAATTGAGCTTACAAAGGATTTTTCTGAGCTTAAGGAGTGCGCTGATGAATTAAAAAAAGCATGTGATGTACTGGAAAAGGCTGTCGGTAATGTAACGGCTTCATCCGGAGATATCTATGTTAATTCAGCCAATGCCGTAAAATTGAATAAAGCAAGACTTTCAGCCGCGGAAAGTGAAAAGCAGGCAATGGCTGCACTGGATGGCTTCTTTGAAAAAAATAATCTGAAAACTGATAAATAAGTATAACAAAAAATGCAGATCGCTGATTTCAGCAGATCTGCACTTTTTTTGTCAACTATTTTATGAAGCTCAGTATTTCTCCGGCTTTATTGTAGCCGCTGTCATAAAGAGCGGTGAGTTTTTCTTTGTCTCTTGTGAGAGTTGAAAGTCCTTCGCAGCTGTCGGGGGCGATAATCAGGACTTTGCCTTGTTTTTCATATTCAAGGGCTATTTCAAGGGAAGTATTGTATACCTGATCACGGCATCTGAGTGCCTGTGCTACTGCAGGATATTTGTTTTTTACAATAAAAGCCGCTTTTTTATCAAGATCGGATGAGTGCATTTCGTTTTTCGGTCGTGTTATTATCAGAACCACTTTTTCGCAGCCGTCATAAAAGGCTTTTCGTATAGGAATAGGATCTGAAACACCGCCGTCAAAGCACTGAAGTCCCTGAAAAGGAACAGGCTTACAAACTGCAGGCAGACATGAGGATGCCATAAGAACAGTATAATCATTCTTTTTATAGGCATCTTTTTCGAAATACACCGGCTTGCCGTTGGCGGCATTTGTAGCAACGGTTATGAATCTGCCCCCGTATTCCGACATTTTTTTAAAATCCAGAGGGTTTTCACCGTCTTCGTTTGAAAGCACTCCATAGATATAGGAAAGATCAAGATAAGAGCCTTTATCAATAAGATTCTTGAATCCCATATATTCGGGACGAAGGGTATATTCTGTGTAAAACGGGAGATTTCTGCCCCTTTGTCTGCTGATATAGGAAACGCTGTTTGCAGCTCCTGCCGAAACTCCTATGATATATGGAAAAATTATGTTTTCATCTATCAGACGGTCATACACACCTGTGCCGAATGCACCTCTTGTGCCTCCGCCTATATCAATTATACCTATCATATATATTACCGTCCGGCACCGTCGGCATTTTTACGGGCGAGCTCAGCTCTTTCTTTATGTGAAAGAGGCTGTCCTATCCACATGGTGTCCCATTTCATGCCTGCAATTTTTTCAAGGCGTTTTTTCTGTTCATCTGAAATAGAGACTTCACCCGTTTCGTGTTTTTCTTTGATAATACGCTGTATTTCCTCATGGTCTTTTTTTGTCATGGCAAAGCTCTTGATAAGAATAAGAGTGATTATACCGAAGATTATGGGCATGATTGAGAAATTAAGACGAAGACCGAAAATTGTTCTTGCTGTCTGTTCAAAAGGCTTTTTCTTGTTAACGTCGTATCCGAAGAATTTAAGAGAGAAACCGAGAATACCTGTCATAAATGAGCTGATAGTCTTTGATACGAAGCTTTTGAAGGTTCCTATAACACCTTCTCTTCTTCTGCCAGTGATAAGTTCGTCAACATCAGTAATGTCCGGCTGTATGGTTTCGAGGGCAAAGCCGGGACCTGAGAATCCGAAGTTATAGAGAATTGCTGCAATATAAAGAAATACAGCAGGTGTTTTATCAGTAATAAATGCGTTGATTCCCAGACCTATAAGCATAATCGGTGTGAGCATAAGTCCCGAGGTTCTTTTATCAAAGAAGCGGGTCAGGAAGTAAATAAAGGGCGAGCCCATAAATTCAGCAGCACCTGCAATGGTTGTAAGAAGATTGAAATGACTGTATTTATCGGCAATGCTTATGATGAAATACTGATCAGAATAGCTGTAGAAGCTTGAACGGAACGAATTGAATATGCTGATAAGGAAATACTGTCTGAAGGAGCGGTTTTTGAAAACCATGTAATACTCATTGAAAAGATATTTCCAGTTAATGGGGTCGTTTTTAAGATTAAGAGATGAGGGCTCAGGGCAGGTGAAGAAAGAGAGAATGGGCGACCATACAAACCACACCGCAAGAACAATACCGCAAAGAAGATACTTTCCTTTGTCTGCAGGGGATGGGTCGGGCAGATTGAATCCGCCGAGGGATATTCCCATAAATACGAAAGAAATAATCTGTCCTACACTGTTGAACATATATTCAACCATTTTGTACTGTGTTCTCCTGAAATAATTCGGCTCAATGGTGGGCAGCATTGCAACATGGGGAACACTCATCATTGTGAAGGATGTTGAATAAATAAATGATGTTACAAGATAATATATAAAATTAAAGGTCATATTGCCCATAGATGAAATGCCGAATGAACACCATTTCATTATATAAGCAAAGAAGAAGGGAATTGCACCGATAAGAACATAAAGTCTGTGCTTACCGTATTTTGAACGGGTACGGTCGGTGATAAGTCCCATAATAACATCTGAAACGGCATCAATAATTCCGTTTATCATACTGATGGTGCCTGTTATGTGTGTGGGCATCTGTTCAACAAAGCTTAAATATTGCTGATGATAAAGGTTGATGGGATACCAGGCTCCGCCAAGGGTGATGTTGGCACAGGTATACGCAGCCATAGGCTTTATGTAAGTGCCGAAATTACCCTCTATACCGGCTGCATTTTTCAGAGCATTACCGGTATCGGACAGCTTTGCTCTGAATTTTCCGCTGTTGGAATTTTTGCCCATAAAATCATCTCCTCTTTTGTGCAAAATATATTGTATGCTTGAAATTATACCATTATTATAGTAAAAATGTCAAACAAATAATAAGAATATTTGTTGAATAATTCTGTTCAAAAAGACAAATTGCTTATTGCATTGATTTGCATTTTGTGCTATAATTTTTTTTGTATTCGTTCAGGAATTTGTTGTTTTTCACCATATTCCTCACACATTTAGGAGGTAAAACACTTTGAAACAGTATAATTCAAATGACATCAGAAACGTCTGCATCGCCGGTCACGGCGGCAGAGGTAAAACCACTCTCGCAGAGGCAATGCTTTATATTGCAGGTGCATCCGACCGTTTCGGTAAGGTTGCTGACGGCAATACCGTAATGGACTTTGACGCAGAAGAAAAGCGTCGTCATAACTCAGTATCTTCCGCTGTCTGCCCCCTTGAGTGGCGTGACAGAAAAATAAATTTAATTGACACTCCCGGTCTCTTTGACTTTGCAACAGGTGTTGCTGAAGGTATCAGAGCTGCAGAAACAGTTCTTATCGTAACAAAGTCAGGCTCAGGCGTCGGTGTCGGCGCAGAAAAAGCATATAAGGCTGCAACCGCAAGAAATATGTCCAAGTACATAATAGTTACCGGCTGTGATGCTGAAAATGCTAACTTCTACAAAACAGTAGATGCTTTCCAGGAAGAATTCGGTAAGCAGGTTTGTCCCGTTGTTGTTCCCTATGTTGAAGGCGACAAGGTTGTAAGCTATGTAAACTTCCTGCAGAACAAGGCTTTCGCTTATAAAGACGGCAAAGCAACTGAAGTTGATATGCCCTCAACAGACAGAATTACAGAGCTTCATGAAGCATTCACAGAGTCTGTTGCTTCAGCTGATGACGATCTTATGATGAAATATTTTGACGGTGAAGAATTTACTCACGACGAAATCGTTTCGGGTCTTTCAAAGGCTGTGCTTGACGGTACTGTAATGCCCATGTATGCATGTGCCGCATATAATCTTGAGGCTGTTGATCTTGTTCTCAACGGTATCACAAAGATGGCTCCCTCACCTGTGCAGTTCAAGGAAACTGCAGTTGATGCAGACGGAAATGAAGTAGAGCTTGAGTGCGACGAAAACGGACCTCTTGCAGCAATGTGCTTCAAGACCGTTGCTGACCCCTTCGTAGGTAAGATGACATATGTTAAGGTTGCTTCCGGTAAAATTGACGGCAGCACACCCTGCTATACTCCCAGAACCGCTGCAAATCAGAGAATGGGTAAGCTCATCATTCCCAAGGGCGGCAAGACAGAAGATACTTCCGTTATCACAGCAGGTGATATCGCTGTTATCACAAAGCTTGACGGTATAAAAACAGGTGACACTATCTGTTCAGAAAAGGCTTCTCTTTCACTTAAGGCTCCCGAATTCCCCGCTCCCTGTCTTTCAATGGCTGTTGTCGTAAAGAAGAAGGGCGAAGAAGAAAAGGTTGCTGCAGGTCTTAAAAAGCTTTCTCACGAAGACCCCGCTATCAGATATTATACTAATGAAGAAACAAGAGAGCAGATTCTCTCCGGTCTCGGTGAGCAGCATCTTGATCTTATTGTTACAAAGCTCAAGACTAAGTTCGGTGTTGAAGTAGATCTTCAGATTCCCAGAGTTGCTTACAGAGAAACTATCACCAAGCGTGTTGAAATCCACGGACGTCATAAGAAGCAGTCCGGCGGTCACGGTCAGTTCGGTGATGTATGGATCCGTTTTGAACCCTGTGATGAGCTTGATCTTGTGTTCGGCGAAGAGGTTGTCGGCGGTTCTGTTCCCAAGAACTTCTTCCCCGCAGTTGAAAAGGGTCTCAGAGACAGCGTTAAGCGCGGTATCGTAGCAGGCTACCCGGTAGTTAATATCAAGGCTACTCTTTATGATGGTTCTTATCATCCCGTTGACTCTTCTGAAATGGCATTCAAGACAGCTGCTTCTCTTGCATTCAAGCAGCTTAAGGATACAGCAGGTCCTGCAATTCTTGAACCTATCGGAACACTTAATGCATATATGCCCGATGACAATCTCGGTGATATTATGGGTGATATCACAAAGCGCCGCGGCAGAGTGCTCGGTATGGGTCCCGCAGATGAACCCAAGATGCAGCTTCTTGAAGCTGAGGTTCCTATGGCTGAAATGGGCGATTTCGCTACAACACTTCGTTCCGTAACTGCAGGCAGAGGTCATTTCTCACTTGAATTTGCAAGATATGAAAGAGCTCCTCAGGATGTTGCTGCAAAGGTTATTGCAGAATCCACAATGGAAGACGACGACGAATAAAATTTATTTACCCGTTCCGTTTTATGCGGAACGGGTTGTTTAACTTTATAGGAAATTCCTTCCTATAAAGTTAAAAGATTATATGTCCCGCCGAACGGGAAGTAAACTTCCCTCGGCGATGGACTATACGAAAGCGTTTCGCCGCAAAGCATGCGGCGAAACCGTTTTCTTGTGTGCTTAGATAAAATACATAACTAAAAAAGACTTATTCTCTGTCACCGAAAGAATAAGTCTTTTTTTGCTTAATGAGAAGAAATGTATTATTTATTTCTGTGTGGATTTTTCTTTGTCGGATGAGCTCTTTTTCTTTCTTTTCTTGCCTGAAGGGGCAGAAATAAGAAGATAAATCAAAAAGCCTGCAAGCAGAGGAATGGCAGCTATGGGAGTAACAATAAGAGGATCTATCTGATATGCTTCTGTAATAACGTTAATTTTTTTATCTTCTTCGAGATTTGCAATTCTTGTACCTCTTACAAGCATACGGTGTGTATTGATTCCGTATGGGGTGCAGGTGACAAGAGTGCAGTAATCCTCATTTTCTGTAACATAAAGGTCTTTTGTTTCTTCCGGAAGAACGATAAGCACCTGATCCACCTGATAAGTAATGGTGCGGTCCAGAATTTTTATTGTGAAAATGTCCCCTGCGGCAAGCTTATCAAGATTTGTAAAGAGCTTTGCCGATGGCAGCCCTCTGTGGGCAGAAAGCACACAATGGCTGCCTTTACCGCCGATGGGCAGACTTGATCCCTCAACATGGCCTACTGCGGAATTAAGCACCCTGTCGCTTGTTCCGTGATAAATAGGCAACTGAACCTTTATTTTTTCTATAGTCAGATATCCCATCATTCCGTCGCCGTTTATATCAAGAGTATTGTAATAAATCTCATCAAGGTCTTTATAGCCGAGAAAAGGCATTGAAATGAGCTTCAGCTTCTTGTTGTAATCCTCCGCAGAAGAAAAATGTGCAGAGTAATCCTCGGGAGTAAGGTCAACAATCAGGTCATCATAATTAATAATTGCCTGGGACTGCCTTTTTTCATTCCAAAAATCACTGATAGTGGGATAAAGCAGTAAACATAAGCCTGCAATAAAAACAAGAATGAAAAAAATTGTTGATATTCTGCTGTTTTTCTTTGAGGGTTTGTTTTTTGCTTTTGTTTCCGGACTCTCTTTAGTATGTTGCAGCTCTTTGCTTTCCTGATTTTCCGGAAGCTCTGTATTGTTTTTTTCTTTATTTCTTTTTTTCATTTTATATTTCCCGATATCTTAAAATATAACTGTTATTATGTCGTTTTTATAGCGCAGTTTTTCTTTTTTTCCTGACAATCAGTATTGCTGCACTCATCATAATAAGTGTGCCTGAGAGGCTGAAAACAGCAGTGCCTTTTCCACCTGTTTCAGGTAGGATAAAAACCTCAGGAATATTAATTATAGAATTGTTTTCTCCTGTCCATATTTTTGTTGTGCCGTCAGGATGTGTTTCGGTTACTGTAAGACTGTCGTAGGAAACAAGAACGCTGTAAGAGTTTTTTGTAGGAATAAAGCCTTCGGGAACAACGGTTTCTGTGAGGGTATATGTGTGTCCCGACGGAATATTCTCAAAGCTTACATAGCCTTCACTGTCAGAAACCGCAGTATACGGTCCTAGTGAATGTAACATATGCTCATTTGTATAATTTTCCTGATGTGCCTCGTAGTCTGTAAGCGCCGTATTGTCGCCGTGGCATTTTGTACATAAAGCATCATCATGACTGAGGGTAAATTCAGCTCCGGAAATACCTGTTCCCAGATCATTGGCTTTTGTGAAGTTGAATTCTCCGACATATCCGTGAACAGCAGGCTTTGAGAAGCCTACATATTTCAGATCAGAGATATTCTGTGTGCCGTTTACGGAAACAATATTACGGTATTCAAGATAAGCATCACCGTTGGTTTTATAGATTTTATTTTCGACAAAGGATGCATTTTCATTGACAAGCCTTACTCTGTATGTGAGTGAATAGAAATAAGTTGTCGAGGTTCCGCTTACCGTTGATGTGTAGCCGGATTTTTTTAGATCCCAATAAATGGTATTAGCAGAGTGATAAGCAGTATTTCCTCCGTTTTCTTCATGCTTACCTGTAATACTCTCGGGATCATTTGGTGCAGCAACAGCATTTCCGTTTTTATCAAAGAAATGAATAAATCCGATTGTACTGGAATCCTCACCGTAAACGGGCAGGGGATCGGTTGCACTCCATATTGTTTTTGTGGTCTGCTCATTAAGGTCACGGATTTCCTTGAAAATTTCAGAGAAAGCATTTGCAAGCTCAGTGCTGTTTGTACTGTCATAATAATAGCCTGAGCCGATGCTGTTGCCGAGCCAGTTGGTATAAGCGCTTGTGCTTGAAGGTGAACCGATTTCATAGGTTCTGCTTGTACGGTCAATAACGGAAAGACCTGTTCTTTCGTATCCGTCAATAGTCTGACCGCCAACGTCAACACCTATGGAGAATATCTTTGCACCCGCCGCTTTGATTCTTGTTGCCATAGCACGTGCCTTTATAGACGCTTTATCACTGTAGCTTGTGCCGTATGAGCAGTAATAGCCTGTTACATCATCGTGGAAAACACCGTCTGCACCTATTGTGCCGCTTGAAGTGTTCGGGTCATATCCGTTATAGTTTGTTGAATCATCTGAATTATCCTGAAGATATGTTGTGGGGAAGCCGTCGGAAAGGAAAATGATATACTGATTTGCGTTTCCCGAATCCTTAAGCATATCATAGCCTCTTTTAAGACCGGCTTCAACATTGGTGAATCTTAAGTATGAATCTGCATATCCTGAGGCTTTGATGATTGCTTTTGTGTCGGTTTTCATTTCACTGATGAGTGAGGATACATTACTTGTTGTGCATGCCTGCAGCGGGAGAATTTCATGTGCATGGGTATTGAATGCAACAAAGCCGATTCTACTGAGTCCGGAGGTTTCCTGAGCAAACTGATTCATAAAGTTTTCAGCTGCAGATACAGCAGCATCATATCTTGAAGTGCTTGTCTGCCCTGCAGGATAATAGGCATTCATGGTGTTTGATATATCCATTACGATAACAACTGCCATATCGGGTTCTTCTAAGAAAGTCTGAATATCGGTCTGTGTCTGAACCGTAAGGGTAATATCAAATATATTTTCTTCGCTTGTGCCGTTTATTGTTTTAGTTGTAATAACCTTTTTGTCTGCAGATGTTATTTTGCCGCCGCCGTCGTCAACCTGACAGTCAGATGCATCAGCAGTATTTTTATACAAATCAAGATCCTCCTCGACAGGTTCTGCAGAAGGTACATATTCACTGAAGGTAACCGTGCCGTAGCCGCCCGATTTGTAACCTGCCGAAAGCGTTGCCGGATCGACAGAAATAGAAACTCTGTCATTGATTTCAATATTTTCGGCAACTGAAGCAGCTGTTTTCTGAACTGTCGTTGCAGATGTGTCTGCCATCCAGATAAAGATCACAAAGCCTTTTGATGTTGATGGCTTTAGGCTGCGGACGGTAGTTGCCGATGATGCGGTTCCGCCTGAATACTTCTGTGAAACATAGTATTCTCCGGTGTCATAATCAAAATCAACAACAATTCCGTTCCAGTATTGGTTAGGCTGTGAACCGGTTGTTATTATTTCGCCGGCACTTCCGCCGTATATCAGAATCGGAGCTACTGCACTCCAGCCTCGGTTGTAATAATTAAAAGTGACGGCTGATGAGGTTCCTGTCGTAAAGGTCTGTATTGAAAACTGAGAATAAACCTCTTTGAGAGATAAAAGCTTATCAATATTGAAAATAATATCACTATACTTTTCATAGCCCTGATAAAGTGCATATGCACGTATCATATCTTCCTGGACAGCCAGATAATACTTTTCTTCTCCTTCGACATCATCATTATTATAGAATTCATCCATTTTTGCGAAAAATTCTTCGGTATCGGGAAGACGCTCAACGGATATAATGATATCTGAAATAATACTTCTGTCTTCTTCAGGCAGAGCCTCAATTTTTGCTTTTATTTCGGCGGGAATTCTGTCATAATACGTCTGCATCTCATCTTCATATTTTCTTTCGTCCTCGGAAAGCAAATCTGTTGAAGGATTATTTTCATCAATATCCGCGCTTGTTTCTGTTTCGTTTTCAGTTGAAAATTCTTCTGTTGATGCTTCGGTTATTTCTTCTGTTGTTTCTTCAGACAGATTAATATTATCTTTTATTTTTAGCTCAGAGGTTAGTCCGTAGCCCGAAATTTTGTTTTTTTCAATTGTCTGTATTTCAACACTGTCATTGCTGTCACCGAGAATTAGTGTCAGAGCTTCTTTTTCGCAGGATAGTATTATTGCGGCGCTGTCTGCAACAGTATCATTATCCGTATCAATAAAAGCAATATCTCCTTGACCGGGAATATAAGAACTGTCGTCTGTGTATAAATTATGCTCTTTCCATTTTTTTTGCATTGTGACCGCACTTGAGCTTATAAATTCATCTGTATTCTTTGCTCCGGAAAAATTAAGGCAGAATGACACAAACATAGCGTCCCAGTTGCCGTAAGGATTTCCGTACCATTCACCGTAACGGGTGTAACCGTTTTTTGTACCGTCGGAATTGAATTGGTAGTTTTCCTCGCTCTCTTTGTAGCCGACCTGTGTGCGGGCAATGTTAATTAGATTTTCTGAAATATTATCTGTAAGCACAACTGATGAAAAGCTGTTTTCCCAATCCTCAGCGATTTCGGTGTCAGCCGTTATATCGGGGAAGCATTCGGACGAATGTGTATGCTCGGTTTTTGTACAGATAAGCTTATTGATATAGCAACCATCACCGTGTGTATGAGTTTCTTCCGTTGCTTCGGAATTGTTTGCGTATGTACACAGCTCTTCGGTCAGATAGCATTCTTCATTATGAATATGCTCTTCAATATTGCACATAGCTTCGCTTGTGAGAGTAACTCCCGTTAGCTTAAGCCACCAGAAAACAGCAGTTACGGCTACGGCAGCAAATACAAAAAATAATAGCATTATTCTTTTGCTTTTTGACCTGAACAGCTTATGTCTGCTGATATCACTGCTGTTGATGTCTGTCAATACTGCCGCCTCCTTTGCTGTATATTTTTAATTTATATGGTATTAATGTGCTGTTTATAGTCTTAAAACTCTCAACGTCGCAACCGATTTCCTCAGTTGTAACGGTCAGCTTTCTAAGACCATTCCCCGTCGGGTGAGACCCGACAGGGAATGATAAGCGGTTATTAAAATATTGTTTTACAGAAAATATATATCTGCAAAGAAAAATTTAACGTACCGCTATGCGGGAAAAATAATCAGATTTTTTGTTGAAATCTGCCGGAGGTTTATGCAAAAGAGTTCATTCTCTTCTTTGCAATAAGGATAATAACAGCAGCAAGCATAAGAACGCCGCCTACTACGTAGAAGATTGTTGTACCTATACCGCCGGTTTCGGGAAGGAGAGAACCTGTCTTGTTTTCAACTTCAATTGTTGCGGGAGTATTATCGTTAATTTCATATGTAGCAGTAAGGTTATCTTCATCATATTCGCTTGTTATAACAACATCAAGGGGAGCGGCAATCTTGTTATAGCCTGCGGGAGCCATTATTTCGTCAAGCTGATACTTGCCTTCATCAAGACCTACAATCACAAATTTACCGGTTGTATCTGTTATGATTGTAGCTTCACCGTCTGCAGCTACCTTGTATGTAGGAACACCTTCACCTGTCACTTTAGTGAACTTTACAGCGTTGTCATTTTCATCAAGAAGCTGGAACTGAGCACCTGCAAGAGGAGTTTTGTTGTCGCCTTCTTCAACATACTTTAATACGTCCATCTTCCATGTATATGTTGTTGTGGTATCTTCCATAGTCCAGGTGCTATCTTCACCGTAAGAAAGAACAACCTTGTTGTCATTGCCGTCTGTAGCAACTATTGCATCAGCGTCAAGAGTTGCAGAGTATTCTACTGTAAGAGTAGTTCCCTTTGCAAGACCGGCAATATAATCATTGTTGAATGTAACATCGAATGTGTCACCGTCATCGGGAGATACAGTTACTGTATAGTTAGCTGCATCAACAGGTGTTCCGTCAGCAAGCTTAACAACAACATCGTTATTGAAGGAAAGACCTGCATCCATCTTATCGTGCATTACATAGTTTATTGCACCTACACCAACAGTGATGGTAGCTTTGAACTTAACGTCCTGACCGATAGCAGCATCGTTAACACTGCCCCAGCCACCGTCTGCGTTGGTCATTTCGCTGTCTTCCTGAACCTGCTTGTCAATGCTGGGTTTTTCATTCTTGTCGGTTGCTACAAATTCAGCATCAACATTTGTAAGAGCACAAACAGTACCGAGAGTGGTATCGATTGCATAGTAACCGTAACCAAGATCGGTAAATTCTATTTTGCCGTCAGCGCCTGCAGTAGCTTGTGCTGCAGCTGCAATGCTGTTATTCTTTGCATAAGCTACGGCAGCCTTTGCAAGCTCAGCTTTTCTTGCATCTGTCTCCTCGCCAACCCATTCGATTGTGCCTGTTTCAGTATTTTCCTTAAGGAATTTTGCGCCTTCTTCAGGAGCCTTGAGGAAGTCTGCCCATTCTGCAACAACAGTGTAGCGTCCCTGAGTTTCGCTGCCTGCTACGGGTGTAAAGTCAAACATCTTGTAGACTGTGTACACTTCACCCTCAAGTGCATTTGTGATTGTGATTTTGCCTGTGGGTGATGCATTTGTTGTTTCTTCAGCAAATGCAGGTGCTCCCATCATGAGAATGAGAGTGAGTGAAATTAAAACTGCAAATAATTTTTTCATGAATAACATCCTTTCTTTTTTTAATTTGCAATTTTTAACGATTTTTGCATTCTCCGTCGCAATCGGTATTGCTTTTTTGCTGCGGAGATCAATTTAACCTCCTTTCCCGTTTACGACGAATTATGCTATACAAAACCGGAACTGACATAAGGATAATTCCGGTTGTTGCCAAGGGTAAAATTCCCGTGCTGCCCGTTTCGGGAAGAATATATCCTCCCGCAAAGTTTTCTATTGCTATAAGGGTGGTGATAGTCTGAATAATTCCGTCAGGGTCTTTTTCATAGAAATAGAAGTATGTGGGTTTTTCGGGAAGCTCATAGCCTGCAGGCGGTATATGCTCAACGAATGCATACGGACCGCCGAGAGTAAGATACTGTGTTTCTATTATTACTGTGCCGTCCGGGCCTGTGGTATATCTTCCGATATAATGAATAGTGCTTCCGTTTTCTGTAGTAATTGTGTCGGAAACACCGTCGGGAACAACTGCATCAGGGTCTCCCATCGGGCCGTAAAGAAGGAACTCTGCATTGGGGAGCGGAACGTCGGTATTACCGTCCTGCTTGAGCAGTGTTGTTTTATGAACAGAACCTGAAGCATCGCCGCTGTGCTCTTCGACGCGGAAAATTGCATCGATAACATCGGAAACCTGTGCCTTACCTTCAATGTGAACCGAATTGTTAACGGAAACCAGTCCCGTCTGGGTTATAAGTGTGGTATAGTCAATTCTCATATGAAGACTGTCGGGAACCACAAAGGTGAGTTTGTTGTTCGGAGGGTCATAAGTAACCGTATATGTATACTCACTTTCTTCGCTTGAAAAATCTATCCAATTTCCGTTTTCATCTTCATACAGAAGTAGTATTGTGTTCCAGTAAACAGAAAGATTATCTGTCATGGTATCTTCGATTGTAAGAGTATCTGTGCCGGGAAGAATATCAAGAGCATTCCTGTTTATATGAATATCAAAGTCAAGCTTTGTATTCTCCTGCACAACATGCTTTTCTGCAAGGCCTGTTTTGAAATAGGCTTTATCTGTAACCGGTCCCGATGAACCGTCGGCATCCCAGGTAAGCTCTGCCGTGTTGTCAAACACAAAAACATTTTCTTCGGTAGTGTAATAATACTCATCTTTTATCTTCAGCTTATACGTGAATTCAAATCTGCCGCCGTGATTAACCCAGCTATAATAATCTTTGAAATTATCAGCTCCCGAAAGACCGTACCAGCCGTGATAATTTGCTTCTTCATTGTAATCGTAAAAAACAAGATCTTCAGCCAAAACTCTGATGGTATTTCCTGTAACAGAGCCGGTATAAACAAATTTTGCCAGCCACAAATCCTTCTGCCAGGGAGAATAACCTGTAACCATCAAAGAACCGGGCACATATTCAAGCCTTTCATCAAAGGTATCATTAAACCAAAGCTTATCAACTGCTGCTGTGATGTAACCGTCATCACCGCCTGAGCCGGGAATTGTGTTGTAGAAAACAACTGTATAATCAATTGTTCCGTCGTCGTTTACAACCGATTTTTTTATTATTGTGGGAGTATATTCATAATTTGCGACTCCCGTTACATCAATAACATCCGTGTAGTTCAGATATGCTTCGTTTGCCATTTTATGGCCCGCCAGAAGCACAGACTCTAAAGTAAGCGGCCCCGAAAGCTCACCCTCCCATTCAACACCTGTTTTTGCATCAAAGGGGATTTTATAGGATATGGTAAGCACTGCATTTTCATCAAGAATCCATTTTGAGGAATCAAGGGAAACCTCAGATGTATTGAACAGAACATTGAAGCTGTGGTGTCCGTTTTCCAATGATGGGGTAACCAGAATAAAGGTGTTTTCAATAGTGCCGCCCTGAGTGTAAGGAGTAAAATTGATTGTTCTTCCGCTTTCCGTAACTGCGGTTATCACCATATCCCGGGGTACATTTTCAACGTAAAGAAAGCCTTCATCGTTTTCGTCATAGCTCCAGAATGCTGCAAGGTCAGTTAGATAGAAATTGCCCCAGTTCTGAATAACACCCGGAACATCTGCTTCAATTGTGAAGTATACATATTCTCCGTCGTTACCGCTTGCACTTTTTGATATTCTCGGAATAAAGCCCACAACGTCGGCTGAACCGCCTGCAGATTCTTCTTTTCCGTTTATTGTAACCTTTGCTTCATTAGTATATTCTTTTGTTTCTCCTGTTGTGAGGTTTTCATATTCTGTATAGTATACTATAACAAATCTGTAGCCATAGGGGAGATCGAATTCCATAGAATTGCCGTTTACGGAAACCTCATCCCAGCTGATATATTGATCTTCGAGCCTGTTTCCGTTTTCGTCATAACACTTTACGCGGATTTTTTCTCCGGTGTAGTAGCTCAGACCTTCTCCAAGTGTATCAACTACAACTGTACCCTGAAGGTTGCTGTTGCTTTTCTTAATTTCGATTTCCCATTCAATTACGGGGACGGTATTGCCGTTTGCGTCTGTTAATACGGATTGCTTACCGTCTTTTTCGATTTTATCAAGCTCAACTTTCAGCCAGTCGTCCGACCATACATATATATCATTCCCGTTGGGAGATTTTGCGTATGAATCAAGACCGTTCCACATATCAACGGTATCATTCCCGAGGAGATAATCATATATCTGAGTTTTGTAGCTGATAAGATAACCTTCACCCTTCTGAAAATCGGGGAAACCTGAAATTCTGAAGCCTTCTTCTGCACCTGAGTTATGAGAAGGATGATTGCTTATTACAGGCTGAGGGTTCAGCACATTACCCTCAAGGTCGGTTACTATAATTGTGTCTCTTAATGTATAGTGATTCTCCCAGATCTGGTCATCAATGATAAGATCTTTCACCATACCCTGTGTGGCTTCAACTCTGATGGTGTAATCCATTGTGTTCGTACTGCTGTCGTAGGTGCCGTGTGATTTTGAAACAGTCATTGCCGCATTGCCGTCAACATTCAGCACAACCTTGATTTCATCGTTGAAAATCACGTCGGTGCTTGAGCCTGACTGGGTTGAGGTGATAGTTGCATTGAAATCTATTGAAAAGTCTACGTTTGCGTATTGGTCAATGAAGTTGACACCGTTTTCATTATTGAAAAACTTAACTTTTAACAAGCCGTTTTCGTCAACAAAGTATTCACCAACATCCTTTACCGTGCCTGATTCTGTTCTTGCTGAAATCGGATGCCATTCTGTAAAGGGATCGCAATGAATATTTTCAGGAATCTGATAAGTAAGATAGCCTTCTTCATTATATTCAAACTGCAGCCACTGATTGCCGGTATTTATTTCGCTGAATTCAAGAGCAACCACATAAGATTGCCCGATATAAATTGTATCTCCGTTTTCAATAATATCCCCGTTTTCCTCTTTGAATACGGCATTCACAAGCTCGCCTGAAAGGTCAGATGTGTATGTGATGCTTGCCCGGGGAGTTGAAAACATTGCAGGTGAGTCACTGTTATGAAGAACAGGTTCAAAGAAGCTCTGACTGTTTGTGGGGGGTTCTTCTGCTTCTTTTGTTGTTATTTTTTTATCATTTGCTTTTTTTTCGGATTCAGAATAATCATTGTCAGCAATAATGATGTTATTGACAAGACCTGTTAATTCTTCATCCTTATAGGTCTGATTATTCTTTTTATTTTCGGTTACTGTTTCTTCTGTTGTTGCTTCTTCTGTGTAGGTTGCCGTGTAAAGCTCGCTTGTTTTTCCGTAGCCGATTACTGTGCTGAGATTATTATATATAATACTGTCAACCGCACCGTTTATATCACCTTCAAGAACTATCAGATTGCTTTTGCTTCCTCCTGCTGCTATTCCCGTGCGGTCAGCCTTGCCGTCGGAATCGGTATCAAAAAATACTATATCACCGCGGTGCACTTCATATGTGTCTGCAGAGGAGAATACATGGCGCTGCTGCCATGCAGACATCATACTCTCTGCTGTAGCCTTCTGCAGGTCTTCTGAATTATTGATATCTGCATATCTGATACAGAAGGATGTAAACAAGGTATTCCATTCGGCATAGGGGCTGCCGTACCATTCACCGTATCTTGTATACGAATGCTTTATTCCGCTGTTATCAAATTGAAAATTACGTACACTCTCGTGATAGCCCTTCTGGGTAGATGCCACCGCAATAAGATTGTCCCCTGCATTATTGGTAAGTGTTATATCTTCCAATGCCGCAAGCCAGTCACCCGGGGTTTCTTTGTCTGCATCGGGATCGGGGAAGCAATCCGTGGAATGAGTGTGTCCGGTAATATCACATATAAGGGTCTGCTTATAGCATGTGTCTGTGTGAATGTGGATCTGTGCTGTTGTGTTTTCATCAATTGTTTTTTCAGACACAGCTGCTGTCTCTGTGGGGGAATTCTGAGTAGCTTTTGTTTCATCGGTTGCCTGAATGCTCTCAGCTGCTTTTTCGGATGTGCTTTGCTCTGAATCCGATACGGAAGCTTCTTCTGTGAAATTACCTGAAAACTGATTATCATAAAAGCCGCAGATAAGCTCTGTCGAATAGCATTCATCTGTGTGTATATGCTCTTCAAGGCCGCAGAAAGCTTCGCTTGTTATTGTTATTCCTGTAAGCTTCAGCCACCAGAAAACAATAACTGCAATTATGACGGCAAGCAAAGAGAACACTATTATCAGCTTCTTATGCTTTAATCTGAATTGTCTGTGTTCACTCAGATCTGTGTTATTGAAACCTTCCAATGCTTACCGCCTCCTTTCTTTTGATATCTTTTGTTCTTTTAATTGATAGGACTAAGTCTGTCAAAGGGCCATAGCCTGAAAAAGATTCTGCCCACAACCTGTTCATCCGTGACAAGACCGACGACGGAGCTTCTGCTGTCGATAGATGTTGACCTGTGGTCTCCCAGTATGAAGTAGCTCTTATCTGTAACCGTGATAGGGAAGGAGATATCGCATTCCCCCAAAGCTCTGTCGATAATATACGGTTCATCAAGAACCGTTCCGTTAATATATACATATCCGTTTTCATCGATTGATACTGTATCCCCGGGGATTCCTATCACACGCTTGATAAGAAACTTATTCTGATACGAGAAGCAGCACAGCTGTCCTCTTTCAAGCTTTGAGGTTTTCAGCAGAATAACAATTTCCTCATCATTGAGCGTAGGCTCCATACTGCTTCCCTTTATCTGCAGAACAGGAAATACAAGTGTTGCGGCAAGAACTGCTATTGCCGCGATAACGACAAGGGAAGAAATGGTGCTTCTCAGCACTTTTCTGTATTTCTGATTATATTTTTCTCTGGAAATTTCAGTTTCTATCTGTTTTACTGTAGGAAACTGAGATATTTTCTTTTTGATTCTTGCCATTTAAGATTTTCTCCCGTTAAAAAGCAAATCAATCCTTAACGGGAGCTTCCGCAGATCAATTTGCTTTTTTCTTAGTGATTTCATCCAAACGTTTTTCAATGTCATTTTTTATATCTTCAGGAATAAAAGCCAGAGCGTACCTGTTTTTATGGAAATAAGATAAAAGACGGGTGTATATGTGAACGTCAGCTGATGCTTTATATGTAGAATTGTCTGTTTTTTCTGAAGGCTTATCGTTCTTGCCTTGCGTAGTTATTTCCTCTTTTGCAGATTCATAAGACTCAGAAGCCGTTGTTTCTTCTTTTTTGTCTGCTTCTTGTCCGGCAGTTGTTTTTTCGGTATCCTGATTATCTGATATAATAATTTTTCCGGCAATAAGTCTGTTGAGGGTATCTGTAAGCTCAGCAGCACTGTGTAAAGATTCATTCATTTTATCGGATGCTTCATTGAGGTGCTGTGCACTTTTTACAACACTGTTTTCAGCTTTCAGATTTTCCAGTTCATTCCTCAGTTTTTCATTCTCACGGCTTTCTTCAAGCAGAAGCTCAAGAAGTTCAAGACGGCTGAGCTTTTTTAATTCTTTATCTGTCATTCCTGATTCATAATTCCCTTTAATAATTAAAAATAAAATATGCTTTTCCAAGATTAATAATAACATATATAGTTTATGATTTCAACATATTTTTAGTTTTTACGCATGTATACCATCGGCTGTTTTGTTATTGACATTTTACACATCATATTGTATAATAGACTCAGATTTTTACATGACTGACGGATTTCGCGGTGTACCGCGGTGGAGTGTAAAAATTTATATTGCCGACCGTCTGGGCACAATCAGTTTGTAAAATCTGATTGTGTCCCTTTTTCTTTTCGGAAAAAGGGATAGCCGTAAAACGGCAGAATTCGATCAAAAAGGAGACAAAAAAAATGAAGCATGATAACTGGCTCGGATTCAAAGAGGGTAAATGGCAGGATGAAATCAATGTCAGAGACTTTATTCAGTCAAACTATAAGGAATATACGGGAGACAGCAGCTTTCTTGCCGGTCCTACCGAAAGAACATCTGCTCTTATGAATAAGGTGCAGGAGCTTTTTAAGAAGGAACGAAGAAAAGGCGGGGTGCTTGATGTTGACACCGACAGAGTTTCTTCACTTTTAAGCTATCTTCCGGGTTATATAGATGAAAAAAATGAGCTTATTGTGGGTATGCAGACTGACAGTCCGCTGAAAAGAGGTGTTAATCCCTTCGGCGGTATCAGAATGGCACGTCAGGCATGTGCAGCCTACGGGTACAGGCTAAGTGATAAGGTTGAGGATGAATTCCGTTTCAGAACTACTCATAACGACGGTGTTTTCAGAGCCTATACCGATGAAATGAGGCTTGCAAGAAAAAGCCATATTATAACAGGGCTTCCCGATGCATACGGCAGAGGAAGAATTATCGGTGACTACAGAAGAGTTGCTCTTTACGGCATCGACAGACTTATTGCCGAAAAAGTAAAGGATAAAAAAGCACTTGCAAAAAAGTCTTTTGATGCGGATAATGTACGCCTTTCAGAAGAGCTTTTCCAGCAGATTACCTTTTTGGGCTATCTTAAGGAAATGGCAGCATTATATGGCTGTGATATAAGCGAGCCCGCAAAGAATGCACGTGAGGCTATTCAGTGGACATATTTTGCTTATCTCGGTGCTATAAAGGAACAGAACGGTGCTGCAATGAGCCTCGGAAGAGTAAGCACCTTCCTTGATATTTATATAGAAAGAGATATTGAAAACGGTGTTCTGACCGAAGAGGGTGCACAGGAGCTTATGGATGATTTTGTTATAAAGCTCCGTATTGCACGTCATCTTCGCACTCCGGAATACAATGAGCTTTTCGGCGGCGATCCTATGTGGATAACAGAGGCTGTCGGAGGTATGGGAAATGACGGAAGAACCCTTGTTACTAAAAACTCTTTCCGAATGCTCAATACTCTTTATACTTTGGGCAGCTCCTCAGAGCCTAATCTTACGGTTTTATGGTCAGAGAATCTTCCCGAAAACTTTAAAAAATTCTGTGCAAAGGTTTCTTGCGATACTGATTCAATTCAGTATGAAAACGACGATGTTATGCGTCCTTTGCACGGGGATGATTATGCTATTGCCTGCTGTGTTTCCGCTATGGAAGTGGGTAAGCAGATGCAGTTTTTCGGGGCAAGATGTAATCTGGCAAAGCTGCTTCTGGTTGCAATAAACGGCGGATATGATACAACAAGCGGTATTCATATCGGACCTCAGATGCCCGTTATGGATTCCAACACTCTTGATTTTGATGAAGTGATGGAGCGTTACAGTGTTTATATTGAATGGCTGAGCGGGCTTTATGTAAATACTATGAATGTTATTCACTATATGCACGATAAATATGCCTATGAAAAAACACAGATGGCGTTGCATGATACCGAGGTGACCCGTTTTATGGCTTTCGGTGTTGCAGGTTTTTCCGTTGTTGCAGATTCTCTCAGTGCAATTAAATATGCAAAAGTGCATCCCGTAAAGGATGAATTAGGTTATATTACTGAGTTTAATACAGAAGGCAGCTTCCCAAGATACGGAAACGATGATGACAGGGTTGATTTTATTGCCCGCGATATGGCTCATAAAGTAATTACGGAGCTCAGAAAAACTCCCACATACAGGGATGCTATTCATACTCTGTCAGTTCTTACCATTACATCAAATGTTATGTACGGCAAGCATACAGGTGCCACTCCCGACGGAAGAAAGGCGGGCACTCCTTTTGCTCCCGGTGCTAATCCTATGCATAACCGTGAAGAAAACGGTGCTCTTGCATCTCTTAATTCAGTTGCAAAAATACGCTATGAGGATTGCCGGGACGGTATTTCCAATACATTTTCCATCACACCTGAAGCATTGGGAAAAACCGAGGATGACAGAATTTGCAATCTTGTTAATATTCTTGACGGCTATTTCAGAAAAAAAGCACACCATATAAACGTAAATGTTCTTAACCGTGAAACACTTATAAAGGCATACGAGGATCCAGAGGCATACCCGAATCTCACTATCCGTGTGTCGGGATATGCGGTAAACTTTAATAAGCTCTCCCGTGAACAACAGCGGGAGGTTATCAGCCGTACCTTCCACAGCAGCTTATGATAACAGGCAGAATTCATTCATTTCAGAGTCTCGGCACGGTTGACGGCCCAGGTGTTCGCTTTGTTGTGTTTTTTCAGGGATGTCCTCTCAGATGTAAATGCTGTCACAATCCGGATACCTGGGATGTAAGCGGCGGAGACCTTTATACGGCAGATGATGTTCTCCGTAAGGTTCTTAGATATAAGGACTATTTCGGTGCTGACGGCGGAATAACTCTTTCCGGCGGTGAGCCGCTTCTTCAGAGTGAATTTGCTTTTGAGATTTTCCGTCTTTGTCACGAAAACGGGATTCATACCTGTCTTGATACATCGGGCTGTATGCTTACCGAGGGTGTAAAAAAATTGCTTTCGGAGACCGACAGAGTTCTTCTTGATTTTAAGTTTACAACTGACGAAGAATACAGGGAAAACACAGGCTGTTCAATGAAGAGTGCTGAAGAATTTCTTTTTTATCTCAATAAAAAGAATATTTCAGTCACTCTACGGCAGGTGATAATTCCCACTGTTAATGACAATGAAGAGAATATACTGAAACTGAAGGAAATAATAAAAAAGCATCCTGTTATTGATAAAACAGAGCTGCTTCCTTTCAGAAAAATATGCTCTTCAAAATATGAAAATATGAAAATTGAGTTTCCCTTCGGCTCTCTTCCCGAGGCAGATACCGTGACGATTGAAAAGCTTTATAAAATACTTGAAGCAGCACCGTAAAAAGTGCTGTTTTTCTTTTTGTATTTACTTTTTCTTTCGGTTATATTATAATTTATTCAATAAATGTTAAGGGGAAAATCTATGACTTTTGAAATAGTAAAAAATGAATTTCTCAAAGACGGTAAACCCATAAAGCTTATTTCCGGTGCCGTTCATTACTTCAGAAATATGCCTGAAACATGGGATGATATTTTTAAGAAGCTTCTCTCTATGGGCTGCAACTGTGTTGAAACGTACTGTGCATGGAATATGCATGAAAAGCATCCCGGTGAATTCGATTTTACGGGAATTCTTGATATCGGAAAGTTTATAAAAACTGCTGCGGATGCGGGACTTATGGCTATTGTGCGCCCCGGACCTTATATTTGCTCTGAATGGGAATTCGGAGGACTTCCGTGGTGGATTCAGACTGATGATGAAATGGAAATCCGTTGTATGAACGAAAAGTATATCAGCTGCTTTGACCGCTATCTTGACCGGCTTTGTGCTGAAATAAAGCCTTATCTCGTAACCAACGGCGGAAATATCATAATGGTACAGTGTGAAAATGAATACGGTTATTACGGTGATGATAAGGAATATCTCAGATATTTAAAAGAGGGCTTCATCGCAAGAGGCATTGACGTGCCTTTGTTTACCTCCGACGGCACAAGTGAAAGTGATATTCTTGACGGCTGTATTGACGGTTGTCTTGCCACTCTTAATTTCGGCAGCCGTGTTGAAGAGAATTTCAAGGCTCACGACAAGCTTTTTCCGGAAAGTCCTAAAATGTGTATGGAAATGTGGAACGGTTGGTTTGACGCATGGGGAGATGAAAAGCATCATACCACATCGGCAGATGATTATGCTGCGGTTGTGGATGATATGCTGGCGCGCGGACACCTTAATATGTATATGTTTATAGGCGGTACAAATTTCGGCTTTACCTCAGGTGCAAATCATTATGAAAAGTTCCTTCCGGATGTAACCAGCTATGATTATGATGCATGCCTGAGCGAATGCGGTGATATCACTCCCAAATATCTGGCAGTAAGGGAAGTTATTAAAAAGTATGTTGATTATGAGCTTCCCGAAATTCCCGGAAACCGTGAGAAAAAGGCATACGGAAAAGTACGTCTTACAGAAAAAACAGGCTTTTTCTCTTCATTGGATATTCTTTCATCTCCCATACATTCAGATGTTCCCAAGTGTATGGAAAAATACGGTCACGGCTATGGCTACATTGCTTACAAAACAGTACTTAACCGTGATTATTCTGATGTCAAGCTTTCTTTTGAAACACTGGGTGACAGAGCACAGATCTATATCAATGACAGTCTTATTGATATTCTTTATATAAACGATTCTCTTGAAACACGTTTTTCCGCAAAGTCGGGAGATACGCTTACTGTTCTGTGTGAAAATATGGGCAGAACCAATTTCGGTCCTAAAATGATGCGCAAAAAAGGAATTGCAGGCAGATGTCTTATTGATGACAGGATACACTTCCATTGGGATGTTTATCCTCTTCCTATGGATAATCTTGACAGACTTGTTTTTGATAACAGGGATTTCAATGAAAAAAGTGCATTCTATAAAGGCAGCTTTTTGATTGATGAATGCAAGGATACATTCCTGAAGCTTGATAATTTTACCAAAGGCTTCGTTGTTATAAACGGCTTCAATCTCGGCAGATATTGGGAAATAGGTCCTCAGAAAACCCTATATGTGCCTGCAGGTATTCTGAAAACAGGTAAAAATGAAATAGTGATTTTTGAATCGGACGGAATAAAGGGTGAGCCGGAGGTTGAATTCTGCGACAAGCCTGTCCTCGGATGATAGTTTTTTTTGTATGTCAGAAGACGCAGCTTGCAAAATGTAAGCTGCGTCTTTTTGGCAATAAAAAAAGCAGGGGGATCAGCCCTGCTTTAAGTGTTATATTCAGCCTGCAATGATATCAAAAAGCATTTTGAAGTAGCTGCCGAGCATTTCAATAATTGCAACAAAGAGATTTATGGGATAGTTGATAATTGTTGCTGCTATGGACTCGTCAAGTGATGATTCAGTTTTGTTGCCGCCTTCATCCTTCATAATTGCATAGGTATCAACAAGCTCAATTTCCTGAGTGTCATCGTCAACAACATAAGCTTTATAAATGAGCTTGCCGCCGTCAATTTCTGTGGTGCAGAAGCATCCGCCCCAATCGCTTGTTGAGAAAGCCTTGTCAGCTACATCAAGAATAGGTTTCATTGCATCCTCATTAACGCCGTATCTCTTTGTTCCTGCTGTGGAGGGAAGTGTATAAACAGTTCCTTCGGGATTTACTGCAAATGTAATGCTTTCACCATTTACGGTTTCTGTTACATATTCTGTGTTTTCAACAGCCTTGTCACCGTATACCTGAGTTGTTCTGAGATACATATGGTCGTGACCTGCATAAACCATATCGATGTCAAGCTCGTCGATAATGGGAAGAAGAACATTTCTCATGATAACCGTGTCGGGCTTGTTGATATTCTTACCGGCAGAATAAAGAGAACGGTGCATCATAACGAACTTCCAGGTTGCATCAGACTGCTTCATGTCATTGATGAGCCAGTTTCTCTGAGCCTGAGTGATGGGATACATATCATTTGTGTTGAGAACTGCAATATGTGCGTTGCCGTAATCAAAGGAATAGTAAACACCTTCGAGTGACTGATTGTCGCTTTCGTCAAGAGCAAATGTGTTCTTGAAGCAGTTTGTGTTGAACTTGTTTGTGATGTTGCCGTCGTGGTTACCGGCAACGGGAACCTGTGTGTAGTGATTATTTGCAAAAGCAAAGTTCTTGAAATACCAGTCCCACTCGTCATTTGTATTGTCATTTACATAGTCGCCGAGGTTGACAACAAAAGAAGCTTCGGGAGCTACTTCAAGTGCGCCCT
Organism: Acutalibacteraceae bacterium; assembly: GCA_045536195.1. Classification (GTDB taxonomy): domain Bacteria; phylum Bacillota; class Clostridia; order Oscillospirales; family Acutalibacteraceae; genus RUG806. Next base: position 22,128 of record JAZSNB010000144.1, on the reverse strand, counting down.
TGAGAGTAAGGGAAGCGTGTGCGAAGTTTTCATCGCTGCTTGCCTGTACGTCAGCTATTGTAATGAAAGAGAATTTATTATCAGTGTCGTCTGTTGTAACTGAACATACATCACTCCAGAGATTCTTTTCTGCATCGCCCACTCTGTATGTGTAAGAAGTGCCTGCTTCAAGATCATTTACATAAACCTTATGTATATACTGATCTCTGTATACAGAAACTGAACCTGTGTATGCTTTTGCATTTGCAAATGTACCGTCAAAGTCAGCTGTCTTTACAATCTGAAGGTCTGATGCGCCGTTTTCGTATGTGTACCAGGAGAAGCCTCTTGATGTTGCACCGTCCTGAACCATAGTGCAGGAAACTCTTTTTACTTCGTCTGCGGAAGCACTGAAAGCGGATGTTCCGAAGAGCATCATAAATGCGAGCACTAAAGCCAATGTCTTTTTAATATTATTTTTCATAACTTTCCTCCAAATAATAATAATTCTTAACAGAAAAATTATATCATTCGGGCATGGCAAAGTCAAATAAATCTTAGTTTTCGTCATTTTGCATAAAATGTCGAAAAAAATTGTAACAGCCCTTCTAACAAAATAGTCAAAATTTTGCTTGAAATTCAGCGATTCATTTGGTAAAATTACATTTGGGGGTGAATGTCCTTGATTAATAAAAAAGAGAATACCTCAGATATTCCCGTTTATCTTTTTAAACAGGGCAGAAATTGCCGAGCCTATGAATTTTTCGGCTCTCATTTTACAGATGAAGCCGTTGTTTTCAGGGTATGGGCACCCGGTGCACTCGGTGTGAGTGTTGTGGGTGAATTCAATTCATGGAACGAAAATGCAAATGAAATGACAAAGATTGCAGACGGAATATGGGAAGCTGAAATTCAGGGAGTAAAACAGTTTGACAGCTATAAATACAGCATTCTCGGATGTGACGGTGTCAGAAGAATGAAGGCTGATCCCTATGCTTTCCACGGGGAAACAAGACCTGCAAATGCGTCAAAGGTGTATGACCTGAACGGTTTTGAGTGGAATGACGAAGATTATCTTCAGAAGCTTTATAAAACCGATATTTATTCTTCTCCCGTCAATGTGTATGAGCTGCACGCCGGCTCATGGAAGACTTATCCTGACGGTGAGCCTTATTCATACAAAGCATTGGCTGATGAGCTTGTTCCCTATCTTACGGAAATGTCTTATACTCATGTTGAGCTTATGCCTGTGCTGGAGCATCCCTTTGACGGCTCGTGGGGCTATCAGGTAACGGGTTATTTTGCAGTGACTTCAAGATACGGAACTCCCCACGATTTTATGTATTTTGTAAATAAGCTTCATAATGCAGGTATCGGTGTTATTTTAGACTGGGTTCCTGCTCATTTCCCCAAGGATGCCCACGGTCTTTATGAATTTGACGGAAGCTGCTGTTATGAGTATTCCGATCCTCTCAAGCGTGAGCATGCAGACTGGGGAACCAGAATTTTTGATTTCGGAAAAAATGAAGTTATAAGCTTTCTTACATCAAGTGCTGCATTTTTCTTTGATAAATACCATATTGACGGTCTTCGTGTTGATGCGGTTGCGTCTATGCTTTATCTTGATTACGGCAGAAAAAACGGAGAGTGGCGTCCTAATATCTACGGCGGAAGAGAAAATCTTGAGGCTGTTGCATTCCTCAGATATCTCAACGAAAGCATATTCAGAGATTATCCCCATGTTCTTATGATTGCTGAAGAAAGCACTGCCTGGCCTCTTGTTACAAAGCCTGTTTCCGTTGACGGTCTCGGCTTCAATTTCAAGTGGAATATGGGATGGATGAATGATATTCTCCGATACAGCTCACTTGACGGACTTTCAAGAAAGTTTAACCATGATCTGATAACATTTTCAATGTTCTATGCTTTTTCGGAAAACTTTGTACTGCCTATTTCTCATGATGAAGTAGTCCACGGAAAGAAATCTCTTCTCGATAAAATGCCGGGAACATATGAAGAAAAATTCAGAGGTCTTAAAGCGTTTTTGGGTTATATGTATTCCCATCCGGGTAAAAAACTCCTGTTTATGGGTCAGGAATTCGGACAGTTTATAGAATGGGATGAGAAAAAACAGCTTGATTGGTTTCTTCTTGACTATGATGCTCACAAAGAACTCCACGGCTTTGTAAAACAGCTTAACCGTGTATATAAAGAAAATCCTCCGCTATGGGAGATAGATTATTCATGGGAAGGCTTTAACTGGCTTGTAAGCGATGATAATTCCAATTCGGTTGTTGCCTTCGAACGCAAGGATAAAAACGGAGAAAGCATTATTGCAATATGTAATTTTACTCCGGTTACAAGAGAAAATTACAGAATCGGTGTTGACAGGCGCGGCTCTCTCAGTGTGCTTCTTTCCTCCGATGCTGCTTTTTCTGAGGAAAGAATATATACCAAGAAGGTGCCTATGCACGGAAAAGATAATTCATTTGAAATTACTTTGCCGGGCCTTTCCTGTGTGTATCTTAAATATAAGGTCTATAAATCAAGAAAAAAATAAAAGTTATATTTCAGAAAGGAAGATTTTTATGGCAAGAAAAACAGAATGTATTGCTATGCTGCTCGCAGGCGGACAGGGCAGCAGATTGGGTATTCTTACAAAGAATATTGCAAAACCCGCTGTTCCTTACGGCGGAAAATACAGAATTATCGATTTTCCGCTTTCAAACTGTGTGAATTCAGGTATTTATACAGTGGGTGTGCTTACTCAGTATCAGCCTCTCGAACTTAATGATTATATAGGCAACGGTCAGGCATGGGATCTTGACCGTAATGAGGGCGGTGTGCATATCCTTTCCCCTTACCAGCAGATAAAGGGCACAGAATGGTATAAGGGTACGGCAAATGCTATCTATCAGAATATCAATTTTATTGACAGATATGATCCCGAGTATGTTGCTATTCTTTCCGGTGACCATATTTATAAAATGGACTATGCAAAGATGCTTGATTTCCATAAGCAAAAGGATGCAGCCTGTACAATTGCAATGCTTGAAGTACCCTGGGAAGAAGCATCCCGTTTCGGTCTTATGTTTGTGAATGATGACGGTGCTATCACTGCTTTTGAAGAAAAACCCAAGGTTCCCAAATCAAATAAGGCTTCTATGGGTGTTTACATATTTACATGGAAAAAGCTCAGAGAGTATCTTATTGCTGATGAAAACACACCCGGCTCATCAAACGACTTCGGCAAAAATGTTATTCCTGCTATGCACGAGGCAGGAGAGAGAATGTTTGCTTATCAGTTTGACGGCTACTGGAAGGATGTCGGAACTATCGACAGCCTCTGGGAAGCAAATCTGGACCTTCTCAATCCTAAAGTAAATATAGATCTCAGCGATGATTCATGGCCGATTTTCTGCAAGAATTCAGCTCTTGCACCTCACTTTGCATCAAAGGATTCCCGTATTCAGAATTCTATGGTTTCAGGCGGCTGTGTTATTGACGGAAAGGTTGATTATTCAGTTCTTTTCTCAAATGTTACTGTTGAAAAGGGTGCAAGCGTTGAATATTCAATTGTAATGCCCGGTGCTACAATAAAATCCGGTGCAAAGGTAAAATATGCAATGATTGCAGAAAATGCTGTTATTGAAGAAAAAGCAGTTGTCGGTGAAGATCCCGAAGAATGTAAGGACCTTGAAAAATGGGGTGTTGCAGTTATCGGTGCCGATGTTACAATCGGTAAAAAAGCAAAGGTTTCCGCAAACCTTATGATAGATGAAGATGTTATGGAGGGTGAAACAAAATGAACGGAAAAGATGTTCTCGGTCTGATATTTGCAAATACAGATGATGATGTGATCAGTGAAATTACGGGAGTCCGTTCAATGGCTTCCGTGCCCTTCGGCGGCGGTTACCGTCTGATTGATTTTGTTCTTTCAAATATGGTCAATGCCGGTATTACAAAAGTCGGTGTTGTAACAAATAATAATTATCAGTCCCTTATGGACCATGTAGGCTCCGGTAAGCCCTGGGATCTTGCAAGAAAGAGTGAGGGTATATTTATTCTGCCTCCCTTTAATGCTGATGCAATAGAAAATTATAATGCATCAAGAATAGGTGCTCTTAAAAATATTCTTCATTTCCTCGAGAAATCTACTGAGGAATATGTTTTTATGACAGACTGTACTTATGTTGCAAATCTTGATCTTGAAGAAATATTCGATTATCACGAAAAAAGCGGTGCAGATATGACTCAGCTTTATATGCACGGCAAAGCACCTGCAATAAAGGATAATCCCGTAATTGAAAAAATTGAAGACGGAAGAATCACAAAGATGAGCCTCGGTGCAATTTCAGGTAAAAGCTGCGATTTTGCTCTTAAGGCAATCATTATCAAGAAGTCACTTCTTGAAAGCCTTGTTTCAGTATCCTATGCCAAGGGACTTGCTTCTTTTGAAAAGGATATTATTCTCAAAAATATCAAAAAGCTCAATATCGGTGCATATGAAGTCAAGGGCTTCTGTAAGGTTATTGACTCTGTTGCAAGTTATTTTGATGCAAACTTCTCACTTCTTGATTCCGGAAATTACAGAGAGCTTTTCTCTTCAGACAGACCTGTTTACACAAAGGTATATGATGATATGCCCTCTGTTTACGGCCTTGGAAGCGATGTTTCAAATTCTCTTATAGCAGACGGCTGTATCATTGAAGGTGATGTTGAAAACTGTATCATATTCAGAGACTGCAGAGTTGAAAAAGACGCTGTTGTTAAAAATTCAATTCTTATGCCTTCCTGCTTTGTTGCACAGAATGCCTCTCTTAATTATGTGATTGCAGATAAGTCAGTAGCAGTCAGAGGCGGAAAGAATATATCCGGTGCAGATTCATATCCTGTTTATATCGGTAAGAATATACATATCTGATAAGGGAGAAAAAAGATGAAAGTATTATATGCTGTAAGCGAAGCCAAGCCGTTTATTGCTTCAGGCGGTCTCGGTGATGTTGCGGGAAGTCTTCCTGCCGCATTAAGAAAAAGACTTATCGGCTGCAGAGTGGTTATGCCTTTATATGAAGGTATTCCCGATAGGTTCAAAAATGAAATGAAGTTTATTACTCATATAACGGTTCCCGTTGCATGGAGAAGACAGTATTGCGGTATTTTTGAGGCAAAACTGAACGGAGTTATATATTATTTCCTTGACAATCAGTATTATTTCAAGCGTCAGGGCATATACGGACATTATGATGATGCGGAAAGATTTTCATTCTTCTCCCGTGCCGTGCTTGAAATGATTCCCTATATTGATTTCAAGCCTGATGTTATTAATTGTAATGACTGGCAGACTGCTCTTGTTCCTGTTTATTATTCTCTTTTCTACGGAAACAGACCCGGTTTTGAAAACATAAAAACAGCGTTTACTATCCATAATATTCAGTATCAGGGCAAATTCGGCGAAGAAATTCTTGAGGATGTTCTCGGCATCCCGAATGAATACGCATCCCTTCTTCATAATGATGACTGCATAAATCTTATGAAGGGTGCGATTGAGTGTGCAAATGCAGTAACAACAGTAAGTCCCTCTTATGCAAAGGAAATTCTTGATCCCTATTATTCCCACGGACTTGATAATATCCTTCGTATGAGAAGCTGGAAGATTCACGGCATCCTCAACGGAATTGATACCGTATCGAATGATCCCGGTACAGATAAGAACCTTCCGGTTAATTTCACTGCCGACAATATTGAAGGAAAAGCACAGTGCAAGGCTTCTCTTCAGAAAGAAATGGGACTTCCCGAAAAGCCCGATACACCTCTTATCGGTATGGTAACAAGACTTGTTTCTCATAAAGGACTTGATCTTGTGAAGTGTGTTCTTGATGAACTTCTTGCTACAAGCGATGTGCAGGTTATTGTTCTCGGCTCGGGTGATTGGCAGTATGAAACCTTCTTTAATGAGATGGCTGCAAAGTATCCCGAAAAGCTTGCCGTTAAAATCGGTTTTGTACCATCACTTGCAAGCCGTATATACGGCGGCAGCGATATCTTCCTTATGCCCTCACAGAGTGAGCCCTGCGGACTTTCTCAGATGTTTGCATTAAGATACGGAAGTGTACCTGTTGTAAGAGCAACAGGCGGTCTTCGTGATTCAATTCAGGATTCCGGCGACAATGAAGGAAACGGTTTTGTTTTCGAGGACTATAATGCACACGATATGCTCCACACCATAAGACGTGCTATCGGCGGTTATGCGGACAAGGAAGGCTGGGCAATCCTCAGAAAGCGTGCTATGGAGTGTGACTACAGCTGGGGCAGAAGTGCAAACGAATATATCAGGCTTTATAAAGCTCTTATCAAAGGAGAAAATTGATGGCTGAATTTATTTTTTCCGCTTTCGCAGATGAAGCAGGCGGAGGACTTTTATCACAGATTGATGCACTTAAGGCAAACGGTATTACACACATTGAGCCGCGAGGATTGGATGAAGGCAATATTTCTACCTTTACTGCTGCTCAGGCAAAGGAAGTAAAAAAAATTCTTGACGAACACGGCATCGGAGTTTCTTCTGTTGGCTCACATTTCGGAAAAATCAATATAAAGGATTCTTTTGATGAACACTTTGAATCTTTTAAGCAGTGTGTTGAAAATGCAAATATTCTCGGTACGGAGAATATAAGAATGTTCAGCTTTTATATTGATGAAAATGAAGATTATGACAGCTACCGTGATGAAGTTTTTGAACGTCTTGAAAAAATGGCAGACTATGCAAGGAAAGAAGGCATATGGTGTTGTCATGAAAATGAAAAAGGCATTTTCGGTGATAACGATGTAAGATGTCTTGATATTCTCAAAACCTTTGAAGGTAAGATAAAGGGTATTTTTGATCCTGCAAACTTTATTCAGTGTAAGGTTGAAATTCTTCCTGCTTTTGAAAAGCTGAAGGATTATATCGAATATATGCATATCAAGGATTGCCGTATGAGTGACGGCTTTGTTGTACCCTGCGGCAAGGGCGACGGCAATATCGAAGAGCTTATAAGACGCTTCAATAAGATTGAAGGAAAGCATTTCCTTACACTTGAACCTCATCTCAAGGTGTTTGAGGGACTCAAGGACCTTGAACTCACAGGCGGTGCGGAATCCGTAAAAGAAGAATATGAATATCCCACCAACCGTGATGCTTTCAATGCAGCCTGCAAGGCATTCAAAGAAGTATATGAAGCAGCATTAAGCTGAGAGACAAAAAAACATCCGCAGTCCACATAAGGGCTGCGGATGAAGTTTTTACGTGCTGTTTTTTGGTGGTGTGTGATGATGAAATGCCTTACAGAATATTTCTGATATCCCGAAGTTTGTCAACATAAAAATCAGTAAAAGAATAGCTGTCAAAGGCTTCGCCTTTATAATTGAACCATATGCTTTTAAGTCCGAAATTTTTTGCTCCTATGATATCTGCAGAGATATTATCTCCGATCATGATAATTTCAGAAGGTTTAACAGGGTAAAGCTGTTCACAGCAATAACAGAAAAACTCCTTTGCCGGCTTCTGAAAGCCAATATCCTCTGAAGCAAACATACCGGATAAATACTGAGAAAGACCGGCTTTTTCAAGTCTTATTGCCTGTTGAAAGCGCGAGGCGTTGCTGGCTGTGTATACGGGATATTTTGAAGACAGATATGAAAGGATTTCTTCCGCGCCCGGCACCTTCTCTGCCGTAAGACGCATTTCTTTTCTGAAATCCTCTTCAAAGGCATGGCAGTCTGCTGAAATTCCTGCTTCTTCAAAGATTTTCATAAACCGCATTTCGTAAATATCGCTTTTTTCTATATTCCCGCATTCAAGCTGTCCCCAGAGCTCATCATTTATTCTGTGAAAAATATCCGGGTAGTTTTCGGGAAGTGAAACACTGTGACGGGATGCCACTTTTTCTGATGCAATTATTGCGCTGCGGTTAAAATCCAGTATTGTGTTGTCTATATCAATTAAAACTGCTTTTATTTTCATATTATCTTATTTTATGTTGTATGTCATTGTATATCTTTTTCCCGGAATTTTACCGACAATCCTGAAACCGTATTTCTTATAAAAAGGATAGCCCACAGAATTTTTGTCTATTGTCAGCACACTGACATTTTTTATACCGTTATTTTTCAGATGTCCGCACAATGCATCAATAAGCCTTGTGCCGAGGCCTTGTCTTTGTGCTTCAGGCAATAAATCTATGTGAAGATGTACACGGTAGTCTTTTTTTGTTATAAATACTGCAATAACGCTTGCGATATGAAGAAATACAGAAGGGAAGTAAGTTTTAAGCACACGTAAAGAATATGCGGTAAGCATCTTTTTGCTGAATCTTTTCAGATCGGATGCGCATATCACATAGCCTACGGGGATATTATCTTCATTTACGGCAACAAAAATATTGTCAGGCTCATTTTCGGTAAAATAGTCATTGAAAATTATGGGGATACTTTCAAGAAGTGCCTCATTTTTTTTGTTTTCCTCTCCTGTTGTTTCCTTGCAGATAAAACGCAGACGTTCTTTATCTTCGGGAATATATTTTCTGATACTGTACATAGCTTATTCATCCTATCATAAAAGACCGCTCAGTAAAAACAAAGCGGTCTTTTTATTCTGATTATGCCAATGCCTTTTTGCCGTATTCAATGCCCTTTGCAAGAGCTATCTTATTGAGCTCAAGAACTTCCTTTTTCTTGGAGCCGAATTTTGCCTGAAGAGACATAAGCATTGCTTCTTCTGTGATGATTCCTGCTTCAGCACCTATAAGAGCACCGATAAGAATAATATTAGCACACTTGATGCTTCCGAGCTCAACAGCAAGATCATCAGCCGGAACTTTTACAACTGTGATATCATCTCTCGTGATTTCAGAAAGAACACGGCTGGTATTTGCGATAAGAATGCCGCCTGCCTTAAGAGAAGCACCGAATTTTTTAAAGGACTGCTCATTCATAGTGATAAGAGTGTCGCATTTTGCCATAAGAGGGGAAATTATTTCGTCGTCATTAACAACAACGGTACATTTTGCACTGCCGCCACGCTGTTCGGGACCGTATTCGGGAAGGAATGTAGCATATTTTCCTGCACCTACAGCTGTCTGTGCAATCATGATACCTGCACTCATAACACCCTGTCCGCCTGAACCTGAGATAACCAATGACTTTTTCATATTACTTCACCTCATCCTTATACTTATCTTTATAAACACCGGGAACAAAGTAAGGAATGGTGTTGCTTTCCATATATTCAAGAGTCTGTAAGGGTGAAAGTCCCCAGTTAGTGGGACAGTTACCGAGAAGCTCAATGAATGTGAAGCCCTTGCCTGCCATCTGGATTTCGAATGCCTTTCTGATAGCCTTCTTTGCATCTCTGCATCCCTTGGGTGTGTTAAGAGCATAACGTGCTACAAAAGCGGGAGCCTCAAGTGTAGAAATAAGCTCACACATTTTCATGGGATATCCGGTTGTTTCGGGATCACGTCCCATTCTTGTTGTGGTAGTTTTCTGACCGATAAGTGTGGTGGGAGCCATCTGACCGCCTGTCATACCGTAGGTCTGATTATTGAAGAAGATAACCGTGAAGTTTTCTCCTCTGTTTGCTGCACCCATAATTTCTGCAAGACCGATTGCAGCAAGGTCACCGTCGCCCTGATAAGCAAAAACAAGTCTGTCGGGATTGGATCTCTTAAAGCCGGTTGCAACAGCAGGTGCACGGCCGTGAGCAGCACCGAGAACATCGCCCTGCCAGTAAGCAAGGTTAAGTGTGGAGCAGCCAACGGGTACGATGTGAACACAGTTGTGAACCTGATCCATTTCGCCGACAACCTCAGCAATGAGCTTTGTTGCCAGAGAGTGCATACAGCCGGGACAGAAACCGCTGGGAGTCTTTTTCAATGATTCGGGTCTTTTGTATTCAGCCATTATTTTGCACCTCCGTCAAGAATTTTTTTGACAGCGGCATATACACCGTCATCATCAAAGAGAAGTCCGCCTGAACGGCAGTATTCATAAATGGGAGCGCGTCCCTTAACTTCGAGTTCAATATCATCGTGCATCTGAGCAGGAATAGCAAGCTCAACATCAATAAAGCCCTTAACCTGTTCATAGTTTAACTTTCTGAAGCTTTCCTTGGGGAAGGGATAAAGAGTGATAGGTCTTATCATACCGACTTTGTAGCCTTCTTCACGGAGTCTGAGAATAGCTTCCTTTGAAACTCTTGCAGAAATACCGTAAGCCACAACGATGAATTCGGCATCCTCAACCATAAATTCTTCAACCTGAACGTCGTTCTGAGCCCAACGCTCAAACATCTTTTTCTGAGAAGTATTCTTAAGCTCAAGAATTGCTTCGGGGAAATAGGGAGTAAGAAGACGTGCATTTCTGTTGTCGCCTTCTTTTCTGTTAAGGTCCCATGCTTTTGTACCCTGACGGTCGGGTTCTTTCATTTCGGGGAATTCTACAAGCTCCATAATAGCACCGAGACAGCCGTCCATAAGGATCATAACAGGGTTACGGTCTCTTTCAGCATAGTCCCAGGCATTATATGTAAGGTCAACAGCTTCCTGCAGAGTTGCGGGTGCGAATACCATTGCTCTGAAGCCGCCGTGTCCGAGAGCCTTTGTTGCCTGCAGATAGTCCTGCTGAGCGGGCTGAATAGAACCGAGTCCGGGACCGCCGCGGCTGATATTTACTATAACAGCGGGAAGACCTGTACCTGCAAGGTAAGAAATGCCTTCAGCCTTGAGGCTGATACCGGGGCCGGATGAGCTTGTCATTGCGCGGCAGCCTGAAGCGGCAGCACCGTAAACCATATTTACGGAAGCAACTTCACTTTCACCCTGTACAAAAACACCGCCTACCTCGGGAAGTCTCCAGGAAAGATATTCGGGAATTTCATTCTGAGGTGTGATGGGGTAACCTGCAAAGAAACGGCAGCCTGCTCTGACTGCTGCTTCTGCAATAGCTTCACAGCCTTTCATAAGCACTTTAGCCATTATCCGTTTCCTCCTTTACTAATTCAATAGCTCCTTCGGGGCATATGGTTGCACACATAGCACAGGCTATACAATCTGATTCGTTTGTGATAAGAGGGAAGAAGTGTCCGTGATTGTTGCGTTCACTGCTAAGCTCAAGAATTTTCTTGGGACAGAATTTGATGCAATACGAACAACCCTTACACAACGAAGTGTTGATTTTAAGCATATGTACTCCTCCAACAAATTATTTTGAATATTATTCAGATTATAACATTACAGAATATATAATACCATTCCGCGACTCTGTTTGCAATACAAAAAGTATGAAAAAATCTTTACAATAAAGGTTAATTTTATTGTATTTGTCGTTTTACGGACATTATTGAATTAATTGTCGGTAATGTATGATTTTTATGCAATCTGTTCTGAAAAGCATATGATGCAGATTACAAATAATTCAAAACAGAGGTTGTATCAGAATTGATATAATCAACGTAAAACAGACCTGAAGCTTTTTTTGTTTTTAGGTGTCTGCCTTTAGAGGATTTTTTAGTTCTTCCCGCAGCTTTATAAAATACTTCTTGATATTTTCAGCAGTCATGTCAAGATTATCAAAATCTATTAGAGATATAATATCCTCCTTCATCTCATCAGTTAGTCCCTCGGAATTAAAAGAACCGTCATCGGCAATATTAATAATATATTGCTGCTCACCTATGTTTTCTGTGATCACAATTCCTTTAAGTTCATGCTTAATATTAACATTCTGACGCAATCCGGCTAGAACAATAATGCTGATAAGCGTTGCGATTACAGATATGATTATTAGAATTCCAATCACCTTCAGGATATTAATGACAATCCCGGCGAGCCGTTCCGTATTGCTAACCTTTTCGTATATTACTTCCTTTGTATCATTGCCTGTCAATTCGTCCAGACTGACATTGAAGATTTGTGATAGTTTTTGCGCTTGTTTGATATCCGGTGCGGTTTCGCCAAGCTCCCATTTTGAGATGGTCTGCCTTGATACACCGACCTTTTCTGCAAGCTGCTCTTGGGAAAGATTAGCCTTCTTTCTCATCTCATAAATTTGTTTTCCAAAATCCATTTTATCGCCTCCTTGTGCAATAAATGATAGCACCGCAATAAAAACATTTCTACCAATTTAGCTTGGAAATTCCGCCCGTTTTCTTAACATTGCGGTTTTAGATATCATTATCACACATTTTTTCACCAATCAATTGCATTTGCTCCTGAGTTAATTCCCAGTCGGCAATGAGTTGGAGAAAATATCGGTCATAACAAACAAGATAGGTATTTTCCGGTTTTCCGTTATCAGTCAACTGATATGCGTTTTTTGCACCCCACGCCGCTGCATCAACTTCTTCATAACAGATACCGGTATCATAGCTGTATTTCGTGATTCGGGAATCATACAGCTTTTCAAAGCAGAAATCGTACATAAACGGAAATTTTACCTCGGTGATCGTATAACCGAGACTTATGCCTTTGCCGTTATCCATCGGATGCTGAGAGGAGTCGATCTGTCGTAACAGTATTGAGTTTCGGTCAGATTTGCTCTTCAGATAATCACTATCATCAATACCGGTCAAATCTCCGATGGTAAACGGCAGCTCTGCAAATTGCTCCTTGAGTATATCATTTTTTATTGTAAAAATTGCAAGTGCATTCGTACCACTCATCAAGGCAACGGAAACGGCAAAACTAATAATTGCAACAACCGTTCTGTTGATACCTGCTTTTACCTTTTTACGCTTGAGTAGTTCCTTGATTGCCTGCACGATGAAAATAACGGCAATAACATTCACGACAAAGGTGATCGTAAACATCTGCAGACCGGAATTCCCGATAGACAGCACATAAAGGGCAAGAGACAATATCATAAACAGAAGAACTGTTATAACAAGCCAGCGATGGCCTTTGGTTTCTAAAAACTCACCTTGCTCAGCCAATGCTTTCGCACGTCGCCTCCAAATATAATAACCACCAATTTCTGTTACCGAATAGATAAACGCAACTACGAACCATACGCCGGTGAACAAATTGATGGCACTCGCCAAATAATATACAGGATCACGCAGCAGTGAGCCAATAAACGTTACACCCATAAGGAAGGAAAGGAAAAGCAATATCGGGTAGGTGCGCAATGCAGTTTTCTTTGCATAACGGTGCAGGTTATCAATTTCCAGCAGCGGATCGGTCTCTATAGGTACAGAATCCTCATTTTCGTTATAGAAGATCTGCATTTGAACAGAGGATGCTGCCAATTTCCAACCGGAATGTTCACAGAACTCATTAAACTCCTGCTGTTCTTCCGTAGGCTCCGGCTCAAAATCATTGATCGTTGCGTAGTAAGAAATAGAGAAACGAATCTTTTTCGGCTCGATTCTGCGGTATGTCCAAAACAGCGCAGAGATTTTTTCGAGCAGCCATCCGTCTTCTGCCATCTTTTTCAGATGTTGCTCAATGCCGGTTTTATCGTAAAAGCTAAACACTTCTATTTTGCGTTTGATATCTTTCATTTCTTTTCCTCCTTTACCAAGTAGCGATGATAGTCCGCTACAAGATTATTCAGACGCTCATATTCTCCCGCAAGAAGCTCCCGTCCTTTTGTTGTTAGGATATACGAGCGCCGCCGCCCTTCCGCTTTGGTTTCTTCAATCATACCTGCATCAAGAAACTGCTCCAAAAGGTTGTAAAGTGTTCCTGAACCGACTTTTACTCTGCCTTTCGTCATTGCAGGTACTTTATCCATAATGTCCATTCCGTAACACTCGGAGCTGAGACAAAGCAGAATATAATACATCTGCTCTGTTAATGTCTGAAATTTTGCTCTTGGCATAAAGCACTCACCTCTATTATCGCTTATCGACATTCTTCACTTATATTATATTATCGAATATCGACAATATCAACTCGTCTACTCTAAAATTTACAAATAAGTCAAAAATACAGCGAGAGAGAGGTACCATCTTCATGCCGAATTGTCCGCTTAACTGTAAAACATATCGTGTACATATTGCTGCATACGTATCAGAATAATTTTTATCCTGTAAAAATTCTTTTGTAAACTGAAAGTATTTTTGATTTATTTGCGGGAATAAGGATTGCAATATGTTCGGGATATCAATATTTGTTGTCTCTGAGATACGCATTGATACTTGTTACTTTCTCATATTTATGTTATTATATATCCGGGAGGTGATTGAGTGGACAGAATAATTTTTCATTGCGACTGCAATTCATTTTTTGCATCCTGTGAGGAGCTGCTTCAGCCTTCATTAAAGGATGTTCCCATGGCTGTAACAGGGGATCCCGAGTGCCGCCACGGTGTTATACTTGCAAAGAATCAGAAGGCAAAAAAATACGGTATTGTCACGGGTGAACCCGTGATATATGCAAAACGAAAATGTCCCTCTCTTGTGTGCACTCTTTCACATCACGATATGTACAGAGAAATATGCGAGAAAATCAACAGCATTTATGTGGAATACACAGACCTTGTGGAAAAGGCGAGCATTGATGAATCTTATCTTGATGTAACAAACACTCTTCATCTTTTCGGTAATGATCCGAAGTCTCTTGCCGACAGCATCAGAACTCGCATAAAGGATGAAATCGGTATCACAATTTCCGTGGGTGTAAGCTTCTGCAAGGTTATTGCAAAATTCGGAAGCGATTATAAAAAGCCGGATGCAACCACAGTTATTATGAGAGATAATATGTCTGAAATATTTCATAAAGCGGATATCAGTGAGCTTTTTCTTGCCGGCAAAAAAACTGTTGAAAAGCTTCGTATGCTGGGAATAAATACAATAGGTGAGCTTGCATTTTCCGACAGAGAAAAAATAGGAGAGATATTCGGCAAGCAGGGGCTTTCATTGTGGGATAATGCAAACGGAAATGACCATTCTCCTGTTGCATCATATTATGAAAAGCAGGAAGTGAAGTCTGTCGGTAATTCCATGACCTTCAAGCGTGATCTTGTGGGGTATGAGGATATAAAAGCAGGAATCGCATTCCTGGCTGATTCGGTGGCCTGCCGTCTGCGTAAGGATAATAAAAAATGCACCGTTATTCAGATAGGAATAAAGGATACGGATTTCAGAACTATGCAGCGTCAGACTACTCTTAAAAGAGCAACCAATCTTCAGAAGGAAATTACAGAAGTTGCCATGAGTCTTATAAAAGGAAACTGGAGTATGACTCAGCCTGTCCGTCTTTTGTCTGTAACCGCATCGGGGCTTACTGATGAAGATGAGGATTTTTTTCAGATGGATTTATTTGCTTCAGTTGACATGAAGCATGAAAAACAGGAGAAGATTGAAAATACCCTTGACGATATCCGAAAAAAATTCGGCAGCTCCGCAATTAAATTCGGCTACTTCAAAAATGACGAAACAGGAATAAAATAAGTGCAATCAGTACGAAAACAGAAGAAGTGATTATGGTGACAAAAAAAGAATTTTTTGATTTATTACCCGATTGTTATGTTCGTGTAAAGTCTTTATCTTATAAAGAAAACCGTTCTGTAGAGCTTTTCCGTAATACAAGGCTTCTTAAAGAAATAATCATACGAACCTATCCTGAGCCTGTTTTTGCATATGAAGCACTGAGAAATACAATTCATCCGAACCTTCCTGAGATATATGATACATATATTCTTGATGATGCCTATATTGTTATTGAAGAATATATAAACGGATTAAGTATAGCCGATGTGCTCAGAGGCGGCAAATATACATACACGGGTGCAAAAAAGGTGTTATCGGAAGTATGCAATGCTTTAGATACCCTTCATTCAAATAATATAATTCATCGGGATATAAAGCCCGAAAACATACTCATTGCAACTGACGGTACGGTAAAGCTTGTTGATCTTGATGCTTCAAGGCAATATTTAGCGGAAAAGAAAAATGATACCGTAGCTATCGGTACAATAGGCTATGCTCCGCCGGAGCAGTTCGGGATTACCCAGACTACACCCGCTGCCGATATATATGCACTGGGAGTTCTTCTGAATGTTATGCTTACAGGGAAGCATCCGAGTTTATGTTTAGCAAAGGGAAAAGCCGGCAGGATAGTTTCAAAATGTACAATGATTGATCCTGAAAAGCGTTATCCGAATGTGTATAAGCTTGTGCAGGCTTTGTAATAATAAGAAAAAATTATAACAGAATATTTTACGGGGCTGTATCAAAACATCTTAGTTGATGCTTTGATACAGCCCCGCTGTCTGTTTATTCAGGATTTATCCCGGCTGTTTATAATATCTGCCATCTTTTTATCCATTTCAGATTGTGCATACGCTGCAGTTTTATAATCTCCCCGAGTAGAAGCTGCCGCTTTTTTGTGAGCCGCACTTTTGTATTCGTTCTTTAGTGCACCGTTGCCGCCGATCATATCGACAGCGCTCTTATCCATACGTTCCTGTGCATATGCCGCGCCCTTATAGTCTCCTCGTGCGATTGCAGCTGCTTTTGTGTTGGCTGCACTTTTGTATTCAGCTGCCGCTTTTCGTTTTTGTGCTTCTGCTGCTTTTCTCCGGCTTTCAGCTTCTGCTGCTTTTCCTTCAGGTGAGTTGGAGTAAGCGCCGACATATATAAAGAACAAAAATACAATTATGACTATCACTGCAGGAATTGCAAGCAGCTTCATTATTATTCTTAACCATTGAATTTCAATATTTCCGAAAAATCCGACTAAACCCGTAAAAAGTGATATAAGTACAATAATAATATCCTTGTATATACCTGTATTGTTGACAATGGTTTCACCGTCAGATTTCAGGCTTTTGATCCGGCAGGAAATATCTATATTTTCATCGCCGAAATTATCGAGAAGCTTTTCTAAGGTTTTTTCAGAAACTGTTTCTTCTCTTAACCCCGGGGTTTCATCTGTAGTAATTGTTAAGGTGAGGTCTGTTACGCCGAATGCCGAAATATCAGGTTTGTAGCTTCCCAGGTAATCAAATTCAATACCTTCCAGATTAATTGAAATGTCGTATTCGTCAATTTCTTTGCCTGTATTATTAACAAACCCCAGAAAAACATCATAATCTTCATCGGAATAGTTTTGCTGTACGGTTCCGAAATAATGACACTCAATACTGTCCTGTCCTTTCCAGATAAGAGGTTCTGAAAGCCATGCCTTTATTGAAGTCCAGCCGAAAACCGCGAAGATAACAACAACTATTATCAGCATACAGACAGCTACAATAATATTTTCGTTTTTTTGCTCGAAAAAATTTTCTTTTGACAGCTTCATAATTATATCCCGTTTCCTGTTTTTTCTCTTTTTCTGTCAGAGCTTAAAAATGTATTGACCCTATAGAAAGCTGTATCGCGCAGGTGTCAAATTCTCTGCTGACTTCTCTGTAGCCGAGTCCGACATAATTATCATTTTCATCAAAATGGAGCAATAATGTAATTATATGCTGATTGTCTGTATAATAATTAGGAATCTCGGGATTATAAAGAATTCTTCCGTTTATTCTTACGATATACGAATTATTCAGATATTCCTTATACTGACCGTTTTCAATCCGATCTATATTTTCGCTTGCTATGAATTCATTTTTAGTTTCTTGATACGCACTGTAATCAGAAGAAATTTCAGCAGTGCAGGAATCAAGAACCTCACCTATTTCTATTGAAAATCCGGTGTCCTGTATATCATACCTGCATGAAAAAACCGCTCTTGCAAGGGTTTCTGCATCTATTTGTGTTCTGTATTCTGTCGGAGGTTCTGTTTCGGGTGAATGAACTATATTGTTCTCATCATTATAATCTGTCTTTTTGTCTGACTGTCTGTTGCAGCATGCAAAAGATAAAACCATAGATAAAACTAAAATTAATACTGTAATTTTTTTCATTTTTTTTACTCCTTTTGTATTTATATAATACCTTTTAATAGCCAAAGTTGAATGCTATTTCCACTTTTGTATATCTGTTGCAGTCATAACATAAGAATGACTTTGACCATACGTTTAATTGGGACACTCCCACAAGTCTGTGCGTTGCCGCGAGATTCCCGATTACACAATGGCAGTGTGCACAAACGGGATCGATCCACACTACTGCGCCCCCCGCTGCTTCGGAAGCAGATTCAATCAGACAGTTTTTAACGATCATACCGTCTACAGGGGTATAGCTGTACCATTCATCCGCATCGATGCCTGCTCTTCTTTTGGGCTCAGATTTTCCGCATTCCGTACATTTTCCGTATTCATAATTATGACTTACCGTGGGATGCTCAGTTTTTTCCGTTCCGCATTTTGTGCAAATCTTATACACTTCGCCTGCTTTTTCACAAGTTGCCGTTGATATTACGGTTTCATCAAAAATATGATCACACAGAATGTCATTTCGTGCCTCTTGCACCTTTTCAGGTGTTGTTTCCTCCCAACGAGTATCTATAAAGTAATCTCCTGATGAATCTTTTTTAAATATTTTTTGACGATAAAAATCCCAGTCTTTTTTATCTGTACTCACATAAATTGATATCTTATTATTAAAAAGGTATGTGACTATCTTATAGAAATATTTATAATCATCAAGACTTCCTTCCACACGGTTTTTTTCGGGTTCATTATCGTCAATATGATGCATTTCTTCGGAAAGCTTACCGTTTAAAAAAGAATAATATGTATTACTGGCAAAGGAAGAATATATATCTTTTTCAGCATAAACTTTTCCTTCCAGAAAATCGGTCGCAAGCTTGGCTCTGTTCAGCGCAAGTATCGCGAGAATCATACAGATGATTGCTATAACGATTGCTGAAATGATGGCAATATAAATAATTGGTATCTTATGCTTTTTTACAAATTCCTGCACAGGCAGAAGCAGTTCTCTGATTTTCTTTTTTTGTTTCGGCAAGGCTTCATTTTCAGGAGCTTTTTCTTCCTCGAATGGACCTGCCCCCTCTTTTATGATTTCTTTTTCGTTAATCTCCAATAGACAACATCTCCTTGTATAAATAATGTTTTTATGTAAAAAATGATAGCATTAATAATGCTTATTGTCAAGATTTAATGCCTGTTGTTTATTCATTAACACTTTCAATTGAAGTAAAATTAATTAAATATCTGATTTTAGGTGTGATTTTATGGAGAAGACTATTGACTATAAAGCTTTAGGAAAGCGTATACGCACTGCTAGAAAAGAGAAAGGAATAAGTCAGGAAAAGCTTGGTGAAATATGCTCGGTATCCTGTTCTCACATAGGTCATATTGAAAGAGGCACGAGAATAGCATCTCTTGACACCTTGTTCCGTATTTCTACAGAGCTGGATATCAGCCTTGATTGGTTGCTTTTTGATTCTCAGCCGGGCTATGACGGTGTGCTTAAAGCTATTTCTGCAAGACTTGAAGGAAAGAGTGAAGATAAGATTAAAAATTATTTGTCCGCTATAAAGGTTTTGGCAGATCAGATCGACGAGCTTTAAGAATATAATAGCATTCTTTTTTTTCAGAGTCTTATGCTGTCAGCATAATTTTCCGGATAATTTAATCATTGAGGAATTTGTCGGCAGCAGTAAACAAATTGCGTATGTAAAGAACCCCCTACGATCCCCGGGAATGGGGTAGGGGGTAAATTTTATTTATAGAGCCTGTCACGGATGTTTTGTTGACAATAAGCAGTTTTTATTGTATAATCAATCGAAAAAAGCAGAAGGCGGACGGTAATGATATGAAAAAAGACACGGCTGAAATGCTGAAAGAGCTTGAAGGGTATTCCGATTTTAAATCGTTTTATGAAACAAACAGCAATAATTTTATTACCGGTACCCTGAGTGATTACCTGAACGAGCTTCTTACATTGCATAATATGAAAAAAACTGATGTCATAAAAAAATCTGAGCTCAGCGAAATATATGCATATCAGATTTTTTCAGGTGTAAGAGTTCCCGAAAGAAAGAAGCTGCTGAGTCTCGCTGTCGGAATGGAGCTTTCTTTGCCTGAGGTTCAGAATCTGCTGAAATGCTCAGGCTATGCAACACTTTATGCAAAAAATGAATTTGATTGCATAGTTATTTACGGTATTTATAAAAAGCTTTCTGTTGTAGATATCAACTATATACTTTTTGAACACGGACTTGATACATTGGGGTGATATAATGAAAAACTGTCCTTATTGTTCGGCTGAAATACAGGAAAACGCACAGTTTTGTCTTTATTGTATGAACAGTCTTTCTCAGAAAGATACCGGCAAAAAAAATAAGCCTGCCGCAAAAACATATCTGTTTATTGTTATTGCAGTGCTGGCGGTTGTCGCAATTCTTGCTTCCGTTCTGTTATTTGTGTTTTTTAACAAAAACAGCAATAGTGATAATGAGGAAACTACCGTAAGCGATTCTCAGGATATATATGTTTCTTACGATGATTTCCGTCTGCAGGCTCTTATGGCAACAGCCAAGCTCGGATTTAATGAATTATGGAATCCGCAGGAGCTTATTCTGACTCATTCAGGCGAAATGTATGATGCATACTCCTGTGATATCAACATTCCCGAGGCAGATCTCCGTATATTTTTCATCAACGGCGGGGAAGAGGTTCTGACTGTAATATCAGATATTACCGATGAAACATACATTGACGGTATAAATCTTTATGAATGTATTCTCAGCGGAGTTGAAAATTATACCTTTACCAATTATCATCAGATGATGACAAACACGGATATGTATCCGTTAAAACCGAAGGGAACAACACGCACGTTTCTGGAAGATATCGATTTCCCCGATACCTGTAAAGATAAAACGGATGCAGGTACAGAACCGACCATTGATTACAGAAGCATTGAAACGGATGAAGGTAAGCTTCTTTTGTATGAGATTCGGACAAGAATATATAACGGTATAAAATATTATGATATTTTTATGGTGAATACATTTGAATAATAAAAAAACAACGGTCCGAAAAACCGTTGTTTTTTTATTAATATCGGATTTGTTATTTTACAACAATGTTTACAAGTCTGCCCTTGACGTAAAGCTCTTTAATAACAGTTTTTCCGTCAATTGCTGCTTTTACATCTGCATTTTCTTTAGCTTTTGCAACTGCATCGTCCTGTGAAATTTCTGCAGCTACCATAATTCTTGCCTTTATCTTGCCGTTTACCTGAACAGCAATCTCAATTTCGTTATCAACACACTTTGCTTCATCGAAGGAGGGCCACTCACCGTTTGCCAACATTCCGTCAAAGCCCTGTGCTTCGTTGATTTCTTCTGTTACGTGAGGAGCAAAGGGATTGAGAAGGGTGATGAAGGTCTTAAGCTCAGCCTTTGTGATTGAACCCGCATCATAAATCTCATTGATAAGAGTCATAAGTGCGGCAATAGCTGTGTTGTACTTAAGGTTTTCGATGTCCTCTGTTACCTTCTTTATTGTCTTATGGAAGGATGTTTCAAGCTTCTTTGAGTATTCGTCACCGTCGGTAACGATTTCCTGAAGATTCCATACACGGTCAATAAATCTCTTGCAGCCCTTGAGTGAATTCTGTGACCAGGGAGCTGCTTTTTCGTAGTCGCCCATAAACAGAACATAGCTTCTGAGAACGTCTGCACCGTATACATCAACAACATCGTTGGGGTCAACAACATTGCCCTTTGACTTTGACATCTTGTCTCCGTCAGGTCCTAAGATAAGTCCCTGCGCAGTTCTCTTTGCATAGGGCTCATCGAAGGGCACTTCACCGAGATCATATAAGAATTTGTGCCAGAAACGTGAATAGATCATATGACGGGTAACGTGCTCCATACCGCCGTTATACCAGTCAACCTGTCCCCAATAAGCGAGTTTGTCTTTGTCTGCAAAGCACTTGTCATTCTTGGGGTCAATATATCTTAAGAAATACCATGAGGAGCCTGCCCACTGAGGCATTGTGTCTGTTTCTCTCTTTGCCTTGCCGCCGCACTTGGGACAGGTGCAGTTTACGAATTCGGAGATTTTTGCAAGGGGGCTTTCTCCGTCTGTGCCGGGCTCGAAGTTTTCAACTGTGGGAAGACGTAAGGGGAGCTCTTCATAAGGAACTGCTACCATTCCGCACTTTTCGCAATGAACAATGGGAATGGGTTCGCCCCAATATCTCTGACGGTTGAATGCCCAGTCCTTCATCTTGAACTGAACACC
>JAZSNB010000098.1:0-7032 GCA_045536195.1 Acutalibacteraceae bacterium | reverse complement strand
ATTATTCCCATACATCTGACCTCGGGCAGACTTCCCGAAAACAGCGGTGAGCTTGTAGTATCGGAGCACATCTGCCATAACGGTGATGTAAAGCTTGAGCTCGGTCAGGAGATAACCTTAAAGGTCGGTCAGAGACAATGGACTGATCTTATAAATATCTCCGAAGAGGAATATATTGCACTTGACGGCGATAACCGGATGAAGCTGACGCAGGAGGTGCCGCTTCGTGCACCTGAGGACAAAACCCCCCGTGAAGCGTTAATAAACATTCAGGAAAAAACCTATACAATAGTCGGCTTCTGTATTCGTCCCGATGAAAGCATTGAGGACTATGAAGCTCCCGGCTATACGGCATTCACAATAAATGAAGACAGCAACAACGGTCTGTTCAGCATTTATTCCGTGCTGAAGAAGCCTTCGGGGTATGAGCAGTATTCTTACGATATAGTAAGGAAGCTCGGACTTTCCCGTTCTCAGATAAATTTTGACCTTCTTACCTTCAGCTTTCAGAGCTTCAACTCCGCATTTCCCGTGCTTGTTATAGGACTTATGACAATACTTATAGGTCTTATTGTTTTCGGCTCGGTATCACTCATTTATAATTCATTTTCAATTTCTGTCAGCGAAAGAACAAGACAGTTCGGAATCCTTAAAAGCATCGGTGCCACAAAAAAGCAAATACGTAAAACAGTGTTATACGAAGCAGTGCTTCTTTGCATAATAGGAATCCCTGCCGGGCTTGTTGCAGGCTGCCTCGGAATTGCAGTCACTTTCCGGCTTTTGAGTGATACAATTTCAACATATCTTGCTGACCTTACTGACCTTAAGCCGGATTTTGTCTTTTCACCCTTGGCAATAATTGCCGCAAGTCTTATCGGTTTTATTACGGTGATAATTTCCGCCTATATTCCTGCAAGAAAAGCTATAAAAATCAACCCTATAGATTCCGTAAGACAGACAAACGAAATTAAGATCCGCAGAAAAAGTATTAAGGTTTCACCTCTTACGGGTAAAATCTTCGGCTTTGAAGCAACCCTTTCCTCCAGGAATTTCAAAAGGAGCAAAAGAAAATACCGTACTACAGTTTTTTCTCTCTTTGTTTCTGTTGTGCTGTTTATTTCCGCCTCATCCCTTTCAACCTATTTCACGGATATTGTAGAAGCTGAAAGTCAGGATATGAATTATGATGTTAAGGTTCAGATTCTCAATTTAAGCCATCTTGATATTGCGGGGGATGCTGAAATAAACGAAGAGGTGATTGCAAAGCTGAATAACGGTATAAATAAAATTGAAGAAATCAAAGAACTCACTTTTATGCAGGAAAAAACTGAAGACTATGATATAGACAGACAATTCGTTTCTGAAGAATATCTTAATATGCTTGAGCGCGAAAGAGACACAGACGATAAAAAGAAGGATTATCTCAGCAACCACTTTACTTACAATATCATAGACGATGCTTCTTTCAGACAGCTTCTTAAAGAAAACGGTCTTGAGGAAAAGGATTATTTCAATAAAAATGCACCTAAGGCACTTGTTTATGATAAATGCACATACGTATATCAGTCAGGGGAAGAAGAGAGAGTTTATATCGTATCTTTTTTTGACGATAAAAAATTTCCCGAAACTATCGGAATCACAAAGATTCTTCCCTCTTTTACCGAAAACGGCATAACTTATTACCATTTCGGACAGACTGAGATTATAGACGGTATAACATATTATGTATATGATATTGCCCGTGATGAGGGAGAAGAAGCCGACGATTCTTCTAAACGGTATCTGACTGAACAGGAGGCTGTTAGCTATCCCGAAATTTCAATAGGAGCATTTCTCAAAGAAAAGCCCTGCTTTGTCAGTATCGGAACTAATCTTATTTATCCCGAATATGTTAAAGAAAGTGTTCTCACAGATACTGCAGCAGGCTCCGAAATTTATATTATTACCCCTGAGCATAAAAAAGTGACTGATGAAATCAATAAGCTGATAACGGAGATATCAGGCCCGAATAACAATATAAGCGTAACAGATTATGCCAATGAAATTGAAAAAACAAGAGCTCTTGTTACAATTGCCCGGGTTATGGCTTTCGGCTTCATAATTCTGATTTCATTAATTGCAGCCGCTAATGTATTCAATACGATATCAACTAATATCACACTCAGAAGAAGAGAAATCGCAACACTGAAATCAGTGGGACTTACAAAAAAGGGGATGGTTAAAATGATGACCTTCGAATCCCTGCTTTACGGATTCAAGAGCCTCAGCCTCTCCCTGCCCGTGTCTCTCGCAATCACATATCTTATATGGCTCGTCGCTTCCGACAGCGGTTATTATATGAGCTTTTATATACCGTGGGATAAATTCCTGACAGCAGCTCTCAGCGTATTTATAATAGTTGCCGTCAGTATGGTTTATTCGGTAAAAAAAGTGAACAAAAACAACACGGTTGAAACACTCAGAAATGAAAATATATAATAAAAAGACTCTTATGATTCAAGAACCCCGCAGACTGAAAAGCCTGCGGGGTATTTGTGTGTTGTCTTTAATCGGTTAATTTCAGCCTGATTACGGGAAATTCTTAAACGACAAAAAATTATTCTGCTGTATAATGATCGCACATTCTGAAATATTCATCCTCAGATATTGCGACAACAGAGCCGTGACGGGGACGCAGATCATCCATTTTCATATCTTTTCTTCTTATTCTTCTGAAATTCTGAAAATCCTCTGTCATCTGGGGGAAGAATGTGCCCTGAGAATACTCGTCCATTATCATAACCCATTTATCCGTACCTGTAATATTATACATACTGCTGCCCTCAACACCGTGGTAGTTGAGTGAACATACGGTATAGTCTGTGTTATAAGGACCTGTGAGATTTTCTGAGCGTACATACGCAATTTTCTGAGTTATATCCTCTTTGAAATAGAGATAATAATAGCCGTCCTTTTCGTTATAGACAATGTCGCCGTCAATGCACTGAACATTTCTTATTTCGCCTGTTTCGGGATCCTTTTCATTCCATCTGCCGAAAAGCACCTCAGGAGCTGTTTCGAATGTTTTGAAATCCTTTGTATAGGCATAATAATGTCCTGCCGTGTCATTTTCCGTAGTGGAATTTGCCCAGTATACCATATACATTTCCTTTTCACTGTCCCATATAGCCTGAGGAGCCCAGGCGCGGTTTGTGTTTTCAAAGCCCGGGAACTGTCTTATATCAATAACGGTTTCATCGGTCCAGCTGATAAGGTCATAGCTTCTCCAGGTGATAAGAGCGTGATTTGAGGTCCAGCCGTCAAGGGCATTCATATCGGTTGCTATTATAAAATAGCACTCCTTTCCCTCTTCATCGGGACCCTTGAGTATATAAGGATCTCTCACACAGCCGGTACCCTTTGTCTGGGTGATAACAGCTTCATTATTATTGAGCGCAGTAAATTTATATCCGTCGGTGCTTACTGCAAAATGAAGCGTCTGTTCATCCTTTTCATTTCCTACAAAATAGCAGAAAAGATAAGCTCCCTCACGGCTTATTGCCGGAATCGCATAGTCGTTGAATATAAAATTAAAAATATAAACGGGCATCATGGCAATTGCAGTAAGAAATCTTAATAATGCTAGCGGTGTCATAAACCGTCCTCCTTAACCTTGTTCATTGATCATACGGATATTTCCGAAGAATCTTATCAACTTATATATCGGCTGCAATACGAAATAAAGCAGTTCTTCGGAAGGAATCTCATCAATGCAATAATTTTCAAAATATATATGCTCTGAATAAAGCATATCCACAGCCTGACTTGCAAAGGATTTAAGTCTTGTTCCGTTATTCACGGAATAGAAATTCTGTCCTGTTTTGCCGTCAGCGGTAGATCGCATGGTATTGATAAGCGTAATCTCACCTGAAGAAAGTATAAAAGCAGGCTCACTTTTTGAGGAACCGTCATGTCCTGTATTATAAACAAGCACCGTACTGTTATCTGCTTTCAGAAAAGACTTTCCGCCGTAAATAAAGGTATTGAAAACAGTAACATCAGAGCAGTCTTCAAGCTCGATATAATTTGTATGAATTCTGGTTATCGGGATAAAAACATAATCAAAAAGCTTATCTTCGGTAAATCTTCCCTGAAGCTCGGGGATATCAAAGGAGGCATATCCGTTTCTCGGAAGTGTATTTCCGTTCTGAAGACAGCCTTCAATAAATGTATTATCCGATTCTTCAATACGGAACATTCTGTCAAAGCAACAGCCTATTACTTTTTTGATAAAAGCGTTATCGCTGCCTTTAAGCTCAATCCCCGTTGAAGCAAGAGTGATGTATGTATTCACAATATAAATGTCATCATACTCAGAAAAAATCACAGGAGATGTTTTTTTATAAGCACCGCTTGTATCCTCAGGTGCATTTTCCGGATAATCAAAACGAAGTCCCGAAATACCGCTTCCCTCACCGAGTGTTACAAGAGGTCTGTCACCGTCAGAATACCCATATACCGAATAAATAAGCGTCCCCGATGAATTGCCTCCCTGACAACGGGTAGCAACAGAAGATGAGCCTCTGAGTTCAACACCGGCAGGAACACTCACAGGTCCTTCAAAACGGTAAAGTCCTGCAGGAATGTATACAACACCGCCTGTTGAAGCAGCAATGTCAAGCACATTCTGAACATCTGCACTTGCATCTGTTTTTCCTGTTTTATCTGCGTTTACTGTATAAAGCACAGCTGCGGGCTTCTGATATGTTTTATCATATTGCGGTGAATAATCCGACAGATCAGTATAATATTTTCTGATTCCTTTGCCCGAAACAATTCCTGAAATCTCAACATCGGTGAGAATAACACTGTCTTTACCGGGAGCGTACACAGCATAGCGGGAACCTTCAATCACACCTGTCGTAACGGCTGTTCCCCAGCTATAGCCTCTTTGCTGCACAAAATCCCGGGGAATATTCATACCGTAGGTGCAATCTGTAATATAAAGGTCCGTAAACTCTCCGCTGAAACAGTAACGTATTCCCTTTCTGAAATCAATACCGCAATATCTGTCAGAAATCTTAATGTCTGAAAACTGGGGCCATTCAAGATCGCCCAGCACAAGGCCGTAGCCGTTTTCACGGGTGTATGCATCTATTTTTTCTTTTGACGGAGCATTGAATTTTTCACCTGCATCTGCCCAGTAATCATTCAGCAAATAAAGTGTTTTTACAGTATCAACATCAGCACTGTTATGAGCACTGAGCCCCTCATAAAGACACGTACCCTTTACATTTTCAAGAGTAAACATTTCATGACACTGATATACTCCCTCTTCGCATTCGGCACTTACGCCTATTCCTCTGTATGAATTAATAAGAGTGCAGTTTATAACGGATGAAAGCATATAGTCACCGTTGCCCTCTACATAAAAGGTGTAGGGATACGGCAATACATTTTCAATACTCTGTTCGGGGTAATATACCGTAAGACCTACAGCACCCGCAGATGCTCCGATTTTAATAAGTGCAGGATTTTTTGAATTCTGACTTTCAACGCAGGCTCTGATAAGCGTGCCATAGCCTTGTTTTTCATCAGGATCAATATAATCGCCTCTGAGAGTAACAAAAGGACGTATATAAACACTGTCCGTGAGAATATACTCACCGTCCGGCATAAATACGGTTCCTCCGCCTGATGCCGCACAATCGTCAATAGCCTTCTGAATTGCGGCTGTTGAATCTTTTTTACCCTCATTATCTGCATAATAAGGTGCTTCGGTAACAACAATGTCTGCAATAACAATATCTTGGGCAGGATATACCGTATCAACTATGACGGGATCAGTTTTGTCCTCCAGAGCATATACAGATACACCGCACGAAAATACAATCAAGGCACAAAGAAAAACACTTAGAATTCTTTTCATTCCGTATCACCTCTTTTAATATAATAACACAATAAAAGCTTGGTGTAAACCGATAAAACAAAGAAAATCCGCCTTCATTCAGAAAAACGGATCTTTGCATAAATTTTCATTTATTCTGTACCTTTACAAGGGGTGTGAAATTGAAACAATACAAGAATATTTCAATAAGAGCTATAGGCACCATCTCCATAAGAGCACTCTTGCCGACAAAGGCAAAAATAAACACAAAGGTGCTGAAAATAAGAAGTGTTATCACGGTATAAGCTGCAAAACCCTTGTATTTTTTTATATTAACGATAAAAAAGAGCAAAATGGGAGCAAGTGTAAATGCAATATACATTCCCGTTGCAACCCAGTGGGCAATTCTCTTGGGATTCCAGTCTGCAATACTGTGACCGAGAGTAAGTGCAACAAGGCATACGCTTAATACAGAGAGAATACAGAATGCGTCAAATAACTTATTTTTATACATGAATTTTTTATACATATACTGTGTTCCCAATGCTATACTGCCGCAGGTGAGTATACCCCATATCCAGAAAAATATCTTTCTTTCTTCACATAAAAGAGAAAGCGTGCCTGTTTCGGATAAGGGATTATTTCCCCAGCAAAAAGGAAGCACAAGCCCGTAAACAAATGCGGCAGCAAGAGAAATCCTGCATACTATTCCTAATAAATCTTTACTGTTTTTCATATCATACTCCTACTTTCATTCTTATAATTATTGTAATACTTTCCGGACAGCAAAGTCAATGTACACTTTTTCGCTTTATATACAATAAACCGGCAAACTCACGCAAACCGTAAAATCAGATAACACTCTTTATCTGAATATCACCTTTTTCACATTACGGATACAAAAATCCCCCTTCGGAAATTCCGAAGAGGGATTTATTGCTGCTATAAAGCTTATGCAATTCCGAAGAGGTTTTTGAAGAAGTTGATTATCTTTCTGAGAAGAGCAAGAAGCCACTCCCAGAAGTTGAACTTACTTGTGTTGCCTGATCCGTCATTGTCATATACCGCACCGGAGATGGTTACTCTGATGTCACCTGCATTTGCGGGAACAGTGTAATATCCGTCTGCATCGGGTTCTACTGCCTGACCGTTTACATATACAATAT
>JAZSNB010000140.1:0-26611 GCA_045536195.1 Acutalibacteraceae bacterium | reverse complement strand
AAGAGGGGCAGAAATTCTGCTCCTCTTTTGTAATAAGAAAAAACTAAAATAATCCGGAGCGAAGCTGCAAATCAGCAGTCTCATTCCGGATTAATTATATTGTGATATTCAGTCGGAATCAAAGAATTTCAGCTTTTTTGTTTCTGACTTTTACACTGAAGGTGTGGGAAATGCTGTTGCTTGAGGTGCCTGTCATAACAGAATAATCACCGTCGTGCATTCCGAATTCCATATTGCTGTCGTAGTAGCTGAATGCCTCTTTGTCAAGCTCAAGAGTGAAGCTCAGCTCATCGCCTGCCTTTATTTCTATGCGCTTATATGCCTTTAATTCCTTTACGGGCCTTACCACATCGCAGTTTTCACCTGAAATATAAACCTGCACAACCTCGGCAGCGTCATATTCTCCGGTGTTTCGGATGCTTATTCTGAGTGTGATACCGCTGTCCGATTCCCCGGGGCTTACATCGGTTATTCTGAAGGATGAGTAGGATAAGCCGAAGCCGAATTCAAAGGCGGGTGTGCCGTCGTTGTCATTATAGCCGTAGCCTCTGCCGCTGGGCTTATATGAATAGTAAAGCGGGAGCTGTCCTACGGCTTTCGGAATCGTTATAGGAAGCTTTCCCGAAGGGGAGTATTCTCCGAACAGAAGCCTTACCAGAGCCTCTGAACCCTGTTCACCGGGGTACCATGCCTCAATAATTGCATTTGCCTCATTTATCCAATAAGACATATCAACGGGTGCACCGTTGAGAAGAATCACTGCTGTGTTTTTATTGGCGGCGGTAAGTCTTTTTATTGCTTCGTTCTGATTTTCTTTTACCTCTACGGTGTATTCACCCACTATCACGGCATTGTCCTGCGTCATCTGTTTTTTTACGGAGATATCGGGAAGACTGATATTGCATCTGTCCATGCCTTCTCCCTCAACCACCGTGGTAAAATAAAGACATATATCACAGCCGGGGGCAATTTTTTCAATATCATCCTCAGAAGCAAAAATAATCTCCGCCTTGCCGTTCATATATTCACGAAGATACTGAAGGGGAGTTTTGGCATCCTCTGCTGTCCAGTTGACCTTATATGGACCGGAATAATTGAGACCGACGGGGAGCACATCCGCACCCTTGCCGAAAACAGCTATCCTTTTTATTGTATCCTTATTGAACGGAAGAAGGCTGTTGTTTTTAAGAAGTATGATTGATTCCTTTGCAGCCTTAAGGGCAAGAGCCTTATGCTCCTTTGTTCTGATTTTTGAAGCTGCATTCTCTTCGTCGGCAAAGGGAGAGTCAAAAAGTCCTATGCGGAATTTCATTTTCAGAACATTGAACACTGCCTTATCAATATCGCGGTCTTTGAGAAGTCCTTCGCTGTATGCCTTTTTAAGATTGTCAATGCTCGAATAGGGAAGATTGACTTCAAGTCCTGCTTTGATGCACATTGCCTGTGCTTTATAGGCGGTATCTGTAAGCTTATGGGCAGTGCTTACGCCCTGAACAGCCGAATAATCGGAAACGGCAAAGCCGTCAAATCCCCATTCGTTTCTGAGAATATCCGTGAGAAGCTTTTTGTTAGCAGAGCAGGGAACACCGTCCCAGGAATTGTAGGCAGGCATAACACTGTGTGCAACACCTGCTTTCACACATTTTTCAAAGGGCTTCAGAAATACCTCACGGAGCGTTCTTTCGCTGTTGTCGGAATAATTGGAATCTCTGCCTCCTGCACCGTAGTTATCAACAAAATGCTTGGGTGTGGCAATAACACCGTTATCCTCAAGCCCCTTGCACATGGCATATCCCATATCCGAGGAAAGAAGCACATCCTCACCGAAGCTTTCCACGGTTCTGCCCCAGCGGCAGTCCCGGACAATATTTATTACGGGAGCAAACACCTGCCTTACTCCCACAGCACGAAGCTCTTTTCCTATCACATCGGCACAGCTGAGCATAAGCTCATCGTCAAAGGTGCTTGCCATTCCGATTGGCTGTGGGAAGCAGGTTGCCATGCCCCATTGAGCACCGTGCAAGGCTTCGCCGTTTTCTATGGGCGGAATGCCGTGGGGAGAGGCTTCAATGCCAAGCTTTACATCGCGGTTTATTCTCTTTGCCACCTCTCGGGGACTTTTAATGCCCTCTTCAGAGTAGTGCATAAAGTGTCCCGGATTTCTGTAATGCCCGTGGCGGGGATCCCTGACCTTTTCATAATCCTCATCTACGGAAAAAATCATTTCCGCCGACAGCTGCCACAGCTTTTCCTCAGTAGTCATTTCCCTTAACAAAAGCTCAGCTCTTTCCTCCGCACTCAAAGCAGTGTTCATATACTCCTTCACAGCAAATCATTCCTTTTTGCAGATTATAATAATAACAATTATACCACAGCCCAAAGAAATTTTCCATAGCACCGGAATAAATAATAAAATCCCGACATAAACAAAAATACCTCAATCCTGTCTGCGGGATTGAGGTATAAGAATGTTTATTTGTAAAAATCGTGCTCTTCTAAGTATTTGAGCTCTCTTTCTCTGTCTGTTTTGGAGCGGGCTTTTACGTAGGCGCGGATTTCTTTTCTGTTTTTGCCGATGATGCCGTTTCTCTGGAAGGATACCCAGAACATACCGACCACGCTTCCTGCGCCTGCTAAGATCATATCTATCATTGTGTCTACAAGGCCGTCTTCACCGAGAATGGGGGAAACCTGAAGGGTGTAGCCGTAGAGGCGGTCCATGGTGAATTCGTAGTATTCCCAGGCAACGAGAATAAAACAGGAGAAGCAAAGGGCGAAGAAGGATGCAAGGCCGGGGCTTAAGTGTCTGCTTCTGCCCTGGAAGGCAACTGCGAAGTCGTAAGCAAAGTATGCTGCCACCACGCCCGAAATAAAATGCTCGATGAGGTCAACATACTGAAAATTGGTTTTAGTGTTGAGTACATAGCCTATTACAACACCGAAGCAGATGAAGATGTTGAGCATAGTCTGTGCCTGATAGGTTACACGGGTGATGAAGGATTTTCCGCCGAAGAGCTGGAACATATCCCAGAGATGCGTGAAGGCTATTGCAAAAAGTCCCATCAGAAACTGTGTTGTTGAGTTGTGAAGAAGTCCCCATACGCCGAAAATTATAAGAGAAGCTCTCACAGCCCACCATATTATCTGATGCCACATGGGGATGGGGGTTATCTTATTTAATTTTTTCATTATATAAACTCCTTTTAAGAGATGACTGCGTAAGTGTATTATACATAAACAGGTAAAAAATGCCATGGGCAGGTAATTTTTGTACCGTAAAATGTCAAAAATGAGTTAAATTAAAGAGCGGAATTAATTATTTTAATGTAACCGCCATTGACAATTTATTTGAATAATGATAAAATGGCTTCATTAAAGGCGATGACGAAGAGGGATGTTTCAGATAGCCTCAAGAGAGACGGCGGAGGGTGCGAGCCGTCGGCGAAGGGAAACAGTCTGTAGCTTCTGAGCCGGAGAGAAGAAAGCATTCTGCCGTAGAGCTCTCCCGTTAAGGCTTACGTTAAAAGCATAAGGCTTATGACAGTGTCAGATAAGAGCCGGAGTGGCGTTTTATACGCAATTTGAGTGGTACCGCGGGTAGGATTTACTCGTCTCAAGGAATAATTTTCTTTGGGGCGTTTTTTTTATTGCCCCGACAGGAGGAATTATGGGTAACAGTATTACAGGTCTTGATTTCAAGATTCAGGAAATGGCAGCTCGAATCAAGGAGCTCAGAGAGGTTATGGGCTACACCTATGTGGAAATGGCACAGAAAACAGGTGTGTCCGTAGAGGAGTATATGCGCTGTGAAGAGGGCAGGAGTGATCTTAACTTTGCCTTTATATACCGCTGCGCACTTGCTTTCAATGTAGATGTAACCGATATTATTCAGGGTACTTCTCCTACACTTGCTTCTTATACCGTTACAAGAAAGGGCGAGGGACAGAGAATTGAGCACGCCCACGGTATGACTTATTATAATCTTGCATCATCCTTCAAAAACAGGATTGCAGAGCCTCTTTATGTTCATTCCGTAAGAACGGAGCACGACGAAAACGAGGATATCGAGCTTACCACCCACGAGGGACAGGAGTGCGATATCGTTATAAAAGGAACGCTCAAGGTTCAGGTCGGCGAGCATATAGAAATACTTCAGGAGGGCGACAGTATTTATTACGACTCATCCTCTCCCCACGGTATGGCGGCCATAGGCGATGAGGACTGCCTTTTCTATGCAATCGTTCTCAATCCTTCAGGCGAGCCCATTCCCGAATTCTCCGCACAGAAGGCAGAAACAGCCGTTTCTCCCAAGAGAATCGGTGAGGCAAAAACCGACCGTGTTTACCGCAAGTGGGTGGCTGTTCAGAAGAATGAAAACGGCACTCCCGTCAAGGTTGACTTTATGAATGAGGAAAAGTTCAACTTTGCCTTTGATATAGTTGATGAAATTGCACTTAAGAAGCCCGAAAAGCTTGCTATGCTTCATATTTCCGAGGATCTTACCGAAAGAAGATTTACCTTCTCGGATATTTCAAGAGCATCAAACCAGTGTGCAAACTATTTTACGTCCCTCGGCATAAAAAGGGGAGACAGAGTTCTTCTTGTTATGAAGCGCCACTATCAGTTCTGGTTTGCAATCTTAGGTCTTCATAAAATAGGTGCGGTGGCTATCCCCGCAACAAATCAGCTTCTCGAACACGACTTTTCATACCGTTTCAACGCTGCCGGCATAAGTGCTGTTATCTGCACAGCTGACGGCACCACGTCCGATGAGGCAGATAAGGCTCAGAAGGATGCACCTACACTCACCACAAAAATTATTGTAAACGGAGAAAAGGACGGCTGGCATAATTTTGATGCTGAGTATAAGCTTTTCAGCGAAAGGTTTGAAAGAACAGAGGATTCACCCTGCGGCAGCGATCTGATGCTTATGTTCTTCACATCGGGAACAACAGGCTATCCCAAAATTGCCGCACATAATTATAAATATGCACTGGGTCACTTTGTTACCGCAAAATACTGGCACTCGGTTGACCCCGACGGACTTCATCTCACTATTTCCGATACCGGCTGGGCTAAGGCTCTCTGGGGCAAGCTCTACGGTCAGTGGATGTGCGAGGCCGCAACCTTTGTTTATGACTTTGACAGATTCAATGCGGGGGATATACTTCCCATGTTCGCAAAGTATCATATTACTACCTTCTGTGCTCCTCCCACAATGTACAGAATGCTTATAAAAGAGGATCTTACAAAGTATGATCTTTCCAGTGTTGAGCATGCCACAATAGCAGGTGAAGCACTTAATCCCGAGGTATTCAAGCAGCTTGAAAAGCTTACAGGCCTTCGTATCATGGAAGGCTTCGGTCAGTCGGAAAGCACACTTATGATAGGTAACCTTGTGGGAGCAAACCATAAGATAGGCTCAATGGGTAAGCCTGTGCCTATCTATGATATTGATATCGTTGACTCAGAGGGTAACTCATGCGATGTGGGTGAACACGGCGAAATCATTGTCCGCACAGGCGATAAGATTCCCTGCGGACTGTTTACCGGATATTACCTTGATGAAGAAAAGACGAAAGAGGTATGGCACGACGGAATGTATCACACAGGTGATATGGCGTGGAAGGATGAAGACGGCTTCTACTGGTATGTGGGCAGAATCGACGACGTTATCAAGTCCTCCGGTTACCGTATCGGACCCTTTGAAATCGAAAATGTTATTATGGAGCTTCCCTATGTTCTTGAATGCGGAGTAACTGCTGCTCCCGATGATGTGAGAGGACAGGTCGTAAAGGCTGTTATTGTTCTTACAAAGGGAACTGAGGGCTCGGATGCTCTTAAGAAGGATATTCAGAATTATGTAAAGAAGCATACAGCTCCCTATAAATATCCGAGAATTGTTGAATTCAGAGAGTCTCTTCCCAAGACCACAAGCGGAAAGATTATCCGTAATAAGCTTTAATATGAAAATTTCTCTTATACAGATGAATGTCCGTGCGGGCGATACTGAGTATAATTTCGTCCGCGCAGGTGAGCTTATAAGTGAAGCTGCAAGGGAAAATCCCGATGTGATAATTCTGCCCGAAACCTGGAATACAGGATTTTTTCCTGGTGAAGCCACCGGGGAGCTTGCAGATTGCGGCGGAGCCGAAGTGAAAGCCCTTCTGTCTCAGCTGAGCCGTAAGTATAACGTGAATATTATAGGCGGCAGTGCTACGGAAAGGATAAACGGCTTTATTTATAACACCTGTTATATCTATGACCGCAAAGGTGAAAATATTGCTTCATACAGCAAGACCCATCTTTTTTCGCCTATGGGTGAAAACCTTTATTATAAGGCGGGTGACAGCTTCTGCAGCTTTGAAATCGACGGCATAAAGGCCGCAGTTCTGATATGCTATGATCTGAGATTTCCGGAAGCGGCAAGAAGACTTGCTTTGTCGGGAGCAGAGGTTTTGTTTATCCCTGCACAGTGGCCCCGTGAAAGAATAGCTCAGATGGAAATTCTTCTTAAGGCGAGAGCCGTTGAAAATCAGATGTATGCTGTTTTATGTAATTCAACGGGGACGGCGGGAAGTACGGTTTTCGGCGGAAATTCTCTTGTAATTTCCCCTCTCGGTAAGGAGCTTGTCAGATGCTCGGACAAGGAGGAGACAGCGTTTTCGGATATTGATATTTCCGAGGCAGAGCACCTCAGAAAGCAGATTGATGTTTTTTCTGACAGAAGACCTGCGCTTTATTGATTTAAATGCTAAAAAACACGCACGGAAAATCAGTTTTCTTGTGCGTTTTTTTATTGATAAAATATTGACAAAGTACATCTCTTATGTTATTCTACATACATTGATAGAGGTGCGTTTGATAAATAGTAGGTTTTGTGTAAATTTTTGACGCGAAAATGTTGCAGAACCGAAAGGTATCGGCGCCGAGGTTAAGTTCCGGGCGCGGGCTTTTCCGGCAAAACGAAATAAGATTCGTTGTGCTGTCGCTTTTTGGCGGAGAGCTATCTGTACTTTTGGGTTTTTACCCGTAATGTATCGGTAGCCGTATTATACGGCTTGTTTTTATGTTACGGCAAAGTATAGTATTTTTTAGCTGCCCCCTTGAAAGTGATGCGGGCGGCTGATTTTTTGTTTTGAAAAAGATTGAGTTATCGGAGGAAAATATAATGAAAAAAACAGTTTTTACAGGTGCAGCAACAGCAATTGTTACCCCTCTTAATGAAAACGGAGTAGATTACGAAAGCTTCGGAAGACTTATTGAATGGCAGATCGCCGAGGGTATTGACGCAATCGTTGCCTGCGGTACAACAGGTGAAGCTTCCACTCTTACCGACGAAGAACACAGAGAATGCATTAAATTTGCAGTTGAAAAGGCTGCAGGAAGAGTGCCGATAATCGCAGGTACGGGCTCTAATGACACGGATTATGCAATTGATCTTACAAAGTATGCCTGTGAGGTAGGCGCAGATGCTGTTCTTCTTGTAACACCTTATTATAACAAGGCAACCCAGAAGGGTCTTATAAAGTCCTTTGAGGTTGTGGCAGACGCTGCGACGGCTCCCTGTATCTTATATAATGTTCCTTCCCGTACAGGCTGTAATATAATGCCTAAAACTATGGCTGAGCTTGCCGAGCATCCCAATATCGTAGGTGTGAAGGAAGCATCGGGCAATCTTTCTCAGGTTGCTGAAATTGCAGCTCTCACAAGAGGTAAGCTTGATTTATATTCAGGTAATGACGATCAGATTCTGCCTCTTCTTTCTCTCGGCGGCAAGGGTGTTATCTCAGTTCTTTCAAACCTTCTTCCCAAGGAAACATCAATGATCTGTAAGCACTACATGAGCGGCAATACAGCAGAGGCAACAAAGATGCAGCTTGATTATCTTCCCCTTATAAATGCACTCTTCTGCGAAGTAAATCCCATTCCCGTAAAGGCTGCAATGGCTCATATGGGCTACGGTGAAAACTATGTAAGACTTCCTCTTACCCCCATGGAAGAGGCAAACGAAATGAAGCTTGTTGAACTTATGAGACAGGCAGGTCTTAAGGTATAAGAGGTATATTTATGAAAATTTTACTTAACGGCTTTTCAGGCAGAATGGGTGCTGCTGTCCTTGAGGTTACAGCAAACGGCTATATGGACAGCGAGGTTGTTGCAGGTGTTGACATTTTTCCCAAGGAAAGCGATATTCCCTGTTATAAAGCTTTTTCGGATGTAAAAGAAAAGGCAGACTGTATTATTGATTTTTCAAATCATGCTTCAATAAAGGCTGTGGCAGACTATGCCGTGGCATCCTCACTTCCTCTTGTTGTTTCCACAACAGGTCATACGGATGAGGAAAAGGAAATAATCCGCAAGGCTTCGGAAGCTGTTCCGGTTTTTTATTCGGCAAATATGTCTATGGGTGTGGCGCTTCTTTGCCGTATGGCAACTCTTACCGCCAAAACTCTTCCCGGTGCAGATATTGAAATTGTTGAAACCCACCATAACCGCAAGCTTGATGCTCCCAGCGGCACTGCTCTTATGCTTCTTAACGCAATCAAGAGTGTGAGAGAAAACGCAAAAGAGGTATTTTCAAGATACGGTATGTCAAAACGTGAGGCGGACGAGATAACCGTTCACGCAGTAAGACGCGGAAACATCGTAGGCATCCACGAGGTGATCGTTTCCACCGACTATGAAACAATCACAATCAAGCACGAGGCTCATTCAAGAACCCTCTTTGCGGAGGGTGCGATTGCCGCAGCAGACTACATCATCGGCAAGCCTGCAGGTCTCTATGATATGAGCTCATTAATAGAATAATTTAAGCAAGGGTGATATAAATGAGAATAGGAATATACGGATACGGCAACTTAGGAAGAGGTGTGGAATGTGCAATTATGCAGAATCCCGATGCCCGGCTTGTTGCTGTGTTTACAAGAAGAGATCCTGAAAGTGTAAAAATACTCACACCCTCAGCAAAGGTTGAAAAAGCTGAGAATGTTCTTTTATATAAAGATGAGATTGATGTTCTTGTTATCTGCGGAGGCAGTGCAACTGACCTTCCCGTGATGACTCCTGAGCTTGCAAAGAATTTCAACGTTATAGATTCCTTTGATACTCACCCCAGAATTCCCGAGCATTTCGCCAATGTGGATAAAGCAGCAAAGGAAAACGGAAATATTGCACTTATTTCTGCAGGCTGGGATCCGGGTATGTTTTCGGTTAACCGTCTTATGGCTTCTGCAATTCTTCCCGACGGAAAGGACTATACCTTCTGGGGCAGGGGAGTAAGCCAGGGGCATTCCGATGCCATAAGAAGAATTGAGGGCGTTATTGATGCAAGACAGTATACCTGTCCCGTTGAAGCAGCGATGGAAAGAGTAAGAAACGGTGAAAATCCCGAGCTTACCACCCGTGAAAAGCACACCCGTGAATGCTTTGTTGTGGCTGAAGAGGGTGCTGATCTCACAAGAATTGAAAATGAAATCAAAACGATGCCCAACTACTTTGCAGATTATGACACCACCGTTACATTCATTTCGAAGGAAGAGCTCGACAAAAACCACAAGGGCATTCCTCACGGCGGAAGTGTAATCAGAACAGGGGTTACGGGTAAAAACGGTGAAAACAAGGAGATTATTGAATATAAGCTGAAGCTTGATTCAAACCCCGAGTTTACCGCAAGTGTTATTCTCTGCTATGCAAGAGCCGTTTATAAGATGAAAATGAGAGGGGAAACAGGCTGCAAGACAGTTTTTGATGTTACTCCCCGTGATATGTCGGCAGTTCCCTACGAGGAAATGCTTGCCCATATGCTTTGATACAGGAGAATTATTATGATCTGTGAAAATTTAGGCGTAAATTCCCTCGGTCATCTCACCTTCGGCGGTGCCGATACCGTGGAGCTTGCCGCAAAATACGGCACACCGCTTTATGTAATGGATGAAAACAGAATAAGACACAATTGCAGAGTGTATATGAATGCCGTAAAAAAATATTTCGGTGATAATTCTGCCTGTCTTTTTGCCAGTAAGGCATGCTCCTTCAAGAGAATATATGAAATCGTGAAGGAAGAGGGCTTCGGTACGGATGTTGTGTCTTCAGGTGAAATTTACACAGCGCTGAAAGCAGGCTTTGATCTGAAAAATGCATATTTCCATTCAAATAACAAAACGGATGAGGACATAGCCTTTGCTATGGACAGCGGTGTGGGCTTTTTTGTGTGTGACAACATTGAAGAGGTAAATGCCATAAGTGATATAGCAGGTGAAAAGGGGATTACTCAGAATATCCTTTTAAGACTCACTCCCGGTATTGACCCTCATACCTATGAAGCGGTGAATACCGGCAAGGTGGATTCAAAATTCGGCTCTGCAATTGAAACAGGCCAGGCATTTGAAATCACAAAAGCCGCTCTCGGTCTTGCCAATATAAAGCTTTGCGGCTTCCATTGCCATGTGGGCTCTCAGATTTTTGATTCTGAAATTTATATCAGAAGCTCTGAGATTATGCTTGAGTTTATTGCAGACGTAAAAGAAAAGCTGGGCTATGAGACTGAGATACTTGATCTCGGCGGCGGCTACGGTGTGAGATATATCGAATCTAATCCGTATATTGATATTGATAAGAATATCTCTGAGCTTTCCGTATTTATAAAAAATACCGTGACACAGCTGGGTATAAAAATGCCGAAAATATGTCTTGAGCCCGGAAGAAGCATTGTTGCCGATGCAGGTCTCACACTCTATACAGCGGGCACTCTCAAGAGAATCCCCGGATATAAAAATTATGTTTCTATCGACGGCGGTATGGCAGATAACCCGAGATATGCTCTTTACGGCTCGTATTATACTGTTTTATCTGCTCTTCGTCCCGAGGCTCAGGGGGATATGGTATGCACCCTGGCAGGACGCTGCTGCGAAAGCGGAGATCTTATCCAGGAAAATATCCGTCTGCCTCACGATGTTAAAAGAGGAGAAATCATCGCGGTGCTTACCACCGGTGCTTATAACTACTCCATGAGCTCCAATTATAACAGACTGGGTAAGCCTGCAGTTGTTATGGTAAATGACGGCAAGGATTATGTGGCAGTAAAGCGTGAAACACTTGATGACATTATAAGAAATGATGTCTGATACAAAAATATAATATATCTGAGAGTACAGTCTTTCTTCCGTAAAAGGCGGAACAGAAAGAAGGCTGTACTCTTATTTTTTTGTCAGTATTTTTTTTGAAACAGTATCTGCCTTTTTTTGGAGAAATGTGAGCTGTTTTTTTGCTTACTAGAAGGCTTTTAGAGGATAAATACTGCAATTTGCGGTATTGACTTTTACTGCAGTTTGCAGTATTATGTTAAGGAATAATAAAGAATCGGAGGAAGTTTTATGAAAATGAAGAAATTTTTAGCAATTTTACTCAGCGCATTATTGTTATGCTCCGGCTGCATCACTGCATTTGCTTATTCAGATGTACAGTTTGAAATTAAGTACAGTGCTGTTACCGACGGCAACGGTTATATTATCATTGCTGCGAACGGTGCAAAGGGTCTTGCTGATGCTAACCTTGTGATCACTTATGATGATGCACAGGTTGAATTCAAAAATGTAATTGAAGGCGAGATTATGCCCGATACTGAAAAGTACGCTGATGCCGATAAGTTTATGCAGGCTGTCAATACTGAATATGATGCAGATCAGGTATCAGCAGCTCTTGTTTTTACAGAAGAAGTGCTTGAAGATGAAATTCAGTTTATAAAGCTTGATTTCACTGTTATTGATGAAGCTGCCGAAAGCATCACAATGACTGTTTCAGGTAAATATCAGATGGCTGAAGGCAGCCGCAAGGATGTTGAAATCAAGGATTTCACTCTTGTACTCAAGGAAACACCCGTTCCTGAAGTTCCCGAAGAGCCTGAAGTTCCTGAAGTTCCTGAAGTTCCTGAACTTCCCGAAGAGCCTGTTCTTCCCGAAAATCCTGAAGAGAAAGAAATTGAATTTGACCTTGTTGAAAAAGACGGCAGAGACGGCTACAGAATTTTCTCACTTGTTGCACGCAACGCCGAAGGCTTTGAAAAGGCTGATTTTGATATCAGATACGATAAGTTCAATATCGTTTTCTCATATTTCAAGCGTCTTGTTACAGAAGATGATGCAAGAACAGATGAAGCAACATTCATTACTACAGTTAACCTTGAGGCTGCTCCCGGTGCCGTAAGAACAGCTTTTGTTGCTTATCCCTCTCTTTCCGATGATTATTTCAATATTGATACAAGCATTGTTGAGCTTGCAGAATTCTATTACACAGTTACAAATAATGCTGTAAACGTTGATATGACAATCGACGGTAATGCAACTGTAAACGGTGAGGTTGTTCATGTCAAGGAAACCGTTACCTTCGGACCTCATAAGCATGAATATGAAACCACTGTTCTTCAGCACGCAACCTGCACAGAAAACGGTCTCAAGCAGGTTAAGTGTGCTTGCGGTGTTGCTTACTTCGGTGAAATCGCTGCTACAGGCCACAACTGGGGCAAGTGGATGGTTGTAAAAGAAGCAACTGCTCTCACAGACGGAATTATGGAAAGCAAATGCTTCAATTGTAATTCAATAAGAACCAGAAACACAGAGATAATCAAGATAAGAGTAGGCAAGAATGTCGGTCTTGATAAGAACGGCGATGTTATCACAATGTGCGGTGTAACAATTGCTGATATTCTCGGAACATATGCAAATCACTACACTGTATATGACTACACAGGCAGAACCGTTGAAGCATACGAAGCAGCTGCAACAGGCATGACAATTGTTGCAACTGATGTCAAGGGTAAGGTGCTTGATGTCAAAACCATTATGGTTTCCGGTGACGTTAACTGTGACGCTAAGATTACAGCTGCCGATGCAAGAAGAACCCTCAGAGCTTCCATTGGTCTTGATAAACTCAACGACTGGCAGGAAGGTGCAGCTGACGTTGTATACGATAAGTCCGTAAAGGCAAGCGACGCACGTGTTATCCTCAGAATAACTGTTGATCTTGCAGACCTCTTCGAAATTTTCGAAGCACGCTACAAATAAGATCAGTCTGACGGAAAACACAGTCGGATAAATAATTAAAAACATCCTCACTCCATGCGGAAAAGCTGCGGAGTGAGGATGATTTTATTTGCAGAAAAATTATATTCTGCCGACGGGTGAGCATCGGATTTCAGCGAAGGAAAAGCAGTGCTTCCGGCTCTTATGTAAAGCACTATGTAAAGCATAAGGGATTTTTATGTGAAGCACTATGTAAAGCATAAACTGCAAAGTTTGTAAATCGCAAATGCCGCCGACCCTTATTTTTCAAGGCTTCGTCGGGGGAGCTAAATGCAAAGCTGTAAATTGCGGCAGGAAAGCCTTGTAAAGAAGTATGTAAAGCAAAGGCTTAAAATCTGTAAAGCAGTATGCGGGCTGTACATACAATTATATATATAAGAATGAAAGAATGTTTTCAATAATGAGAGAATGTTTTTTTAGACAATTAAAAAAAATAAGTATTAAAGGAAAAACCATTTTTGTTTTTTTTTCAAAAACCCCCTTTTCGGGGGAGAGAAAATTTAATATTTCTGATAGAATAACTCCGCAGTATTCCGAAGTTGCTGCGGAGTTGGTTATTCTTTATGAAAAAGAAAGGGAAGAAGGAAAAGAAAAAATAACATGGAATGATTTTTTTCGATTTTTTATTATATAGGAAATTGCTCGCGATGTGAGCAATTTAGCTTATAATTCGCCTGCAGGCTCATTGAATAACGCAAGCTTATTGAACAAGAAACACCTACAGCCCCCAAGATTGGGGGTAGGGGGTTGATAAATCGTAAGATTTTTTCTTACTTTGCTTCACAAATGGCATCTGCCAGCTCACGGCGTACGGTCTGAAGCAATATATCATCATCGGTATAGCTTGTAAGAGAATCGGTTATTTCAAGAATTTTCTGTTCAACCCATTCGCTTCCCTTGATTTCCTCGCAAAGACGAAGGTAAGCATAGTCTTCCATACCGTCTGCAACGTTTTTGAGTCTCAGGGTTGCTACAGGCTCATCAATATCCATATATTTACCGGGATACATCAGACAGCCGTCACCGGCAGACTCAAACTTGTCCCAGGTTTTTGAGGTTTCCCAGGGATTTCCTTTTTCACAATAAATGCTGTTCCAATACAGGAAGCCCTCAACATCTCTCTGATACTGCTGCCAGAATAAAATTCTGTGACGGATTGCATCCTGATGAACGAAGAGATTGTTATAGTCGCCCGTAGGACCGCAGCATACATACCACCAGAGTTTTGAATTTTCATTTTCCTCAAGAGTGCCGTACAGCTTTTGGTTGAATTCCTCTTCATCAAAAATATTTGAAATGGGACAGAGAATAGAGCTTTTATCACTCTGAAGCTCTGCTGAGGAGTATGTTGTTCCGCCTATTTCAACATCGGTTACAAAGAAGGGAGTAACCATATTGTAGCCGGGATACAGCCTTGCGAGATATTCTGTCATTTCGGTATATTTATTATACTGTTCTTCATTCTGAGGCTCATCAATGGGGTAGAAGAATGCCTTTTTTGCCCATTCCTCGTTGGAAGTAACTTTTTCATAATACTGTTTTAATAATTCTTCATCCTCAGTGTAGGGAATCTGGAAGGATTTGACGGCAGGATTGCTCATATAGGCATCTGCCTTTTCATCAAGAATGTCATAGGGAAGTACATATGCGCTTATATGATGCTCAAGCAGGAAATTATAATACTGTTCATAAATCTTCTCACGCTCGGCATCAAGGGAAGGTCTTAAGCCTCCGTTGCCGCCGTAGCCTGCAGCCTCATAGCCCATCAGCTCCCAGAAGGTGTTGGAAAAAAGTCCCATTGCGCTTTCGGAGAAGTATTTTTCTTCAAGCACAAAATCACGCACCTCGGATTTTATTTCTTTTGAGAGAATTTCCTTATCGTTTTCGTCAGATATCTTAAGAGTTGCCGTATATTCACCGGCAGGTGTTTCCCTTTCGCTTACGGTTTCGATGTAGAATATTGTAAGCTCATTTTCGGTAAGCTCTATACTGTTGTTTTCCGAAACAGGGACAAGTCCGTCAGGATACATATCGGTGAATTTATTTGTACCGTATGCAGGAACCTCAACAAAGCGTTCGTTAAAAATTCTTACGGGGATGATTTCGCCGCTGCTGTTGGAAAAATCGCTGCAGCTGATGCTTATTTTTTTATCTGCCTTATCCGAATATATGGCAAGCTGGAAAGCTTCGCGTTCATTTTTAGCAAGAGATATACTCATATCGGTATCCTTGCCGAGATTGTCACGGGGCTGGATTTTTTCCGTTGAATAAGCAAAATCATAATATATATTTTTATCATCAGTTTTTGTTCCGCCCTGAGAAACGAAAGCACGGTAAGCGGGATATAGGCTCTGATATACCGGAATAATATGTTCAAGCTCAACTAATCCGTAAATACAGGGCAGTATAATAAGTATTGCCTGGAAAAGAGGCATAATTTTAATTCTGAAGGCATTTTTCAGAAAAACACACAGAACAA
Organism: Acutalibacteraceae bacterium; assembly: GCA_045536195.1. Classification (GTDB taxonomy): domain Bacteria; phylum Bacillota; class Clostridia; order Oscillospirales; family Acutalibacteraceae; genus RUG806. The sequence goes on along the minus strand of JAZSNB010000140.1, from coordinate 11,053 downwards.
TACTTATCATAAGTCCGAGCACAACATAAGTTACCGTTATTGCAAACTGATTTGACGGCATTTCCATAAGTATATTATCAAGATGTCCGTTCATACCTAAAACATTGTTGAGAATCAGCGTAAGCACAAAAAGGACAAGTATATATACTAATGTGGAAACAAAGGTTTTTATTATAAGCTTAGGTGTGCTTTTTTCCTTTAACAGCAGGGTAAATACTGTCAGGGCACAGAATGCAAGACATGAGAGTGCAGCTGAGGTATAAAGCAAGCCTATTTTTGTCCAGGGGAGATATTCCCGGTGATAAATAAACAGCGAAGCAATAAGAACAGCAAGACTCAGTGCAGCTCCTGAAAAAGAAATAATTTTCCGCTTTTTTTCTGTTATCTCTTTCATAATAACACCTCACCAATCATTTTTTTTTATTCTATCACAAAACGGCAAAAGTTATATATTGCAAATATAAACAAAAAAAATAATATTGTTTTGTATACATTATGTAATATATGTGCTATAATCAGTATAACAGATTTCTGTGCGGAATACTCCGTCGGGGTGTTTCAGATAATGCTGCTCATAAGACAGGCAGTGAGGTTTTCACGGTAAAGTAATTTATATACGATAAAATGAAAGAGTGATGTTATGGATATTAATGTTCTAGGTAATATTTTTTCGGGGATTTTTGATCCTCTTGTGACAAGAAAAATTACAAAGGGTCCCAAAACCCCAAAAAAGATTGATCTATCAGAATTCGAGCTGGTGTTTGAGGATAATTTTGACGGGGATATTCTTGATGAGACCAAGTGGCATGAGCACCCCTTTTTCAATACTGAGACAGGCGCAAGAAAAGGCGGTCTGTGGTCACCCTCTCAGGCTCTTATTATTGATAATCAGCTTCACATACGTACCGAATATAAGGAAGACGGAGAATACGGTGCCGGCTATTATACCGAAGCTATTGATACCTCGGGACTTTTTGAACAGAAATTCGGCTATTTTGAGTGCCGCTGTCTTCTTCCTGCTGCCGAGGGGCTGTGGGCTGCCTTCTGGCTTCATTCTATGAAGGTGGGAAAAGGCTTTTCGGGCAGGGACGGAACAGAAATTGATATTTTTGAATCTCCCTTATATAGGCGTAAAAAAATAAGAAATTCCGTGGTGTCAAATCTTCATTATAACGGCTACGGAATTGACGGAAAATCAAAAAGGCTGGGTGCATTTGCCGTGAATGACCCTTATACTACCTTTAATACATACGGACTTGAGTGGAACGAAAAAGAATATATTTTCTATATAAACGGTGTTGAAACCTGCCGTTCATCCTTCGGCGGTGTTTCTCAGAATGAGGAGTTTATGATTCTTTCCGTTGAGGTTGACGGAGTAGGCGGAAAGCCTGTTTTCGGCTGGTCGGGAAATATTGAAAATAACCCCGGGGGCACGCTTCCCGTTGATTTTGTGATAGACTATGTAAGGGTCTATCAGCAAAAGAAAAAATAACAGAAATTTTTGCTGTTAAGATTACAAAAGCAAAAAAGAAGCCGCTTCTCTTTGTCAGAGGGCGGCTTTATGTATATTGTTGACAATCTGTTTATTTTTTTGCTACAATTAAAAAAGGAGGGATATTTATGAAGAAAAAATTACTTATTGCGGTTCTTTCTGTGGCTGTCCTGCTGGCGGCAGCGCTCGGTATTTTATATTATAATGGTTATTTTGAAATGGATTTATATGATTATGATGAGTCTCTTTATGAATCTGAAGGGGACTGGGTATATTCTGTTTATGACGGATATGCGGAAATAGACAGCTGCAGAAGAATTGCGGGATCAAGGCTTGAAATTCCCGACACTCTCGGCGGCTATCCCGTTAAGAGCCTCGGCTGGGGCTTTATCAGTGATGACCAGGCAAAGAGAATTAAGGAAATAACCGTTCCGGATTCTCTTACCTATTTCAGAAAGCACAATTTTATAACAACTGCCTGGTATAAGAATCAGCCTGACGGAATAGTTTACCTGGGAAATATTGCGATAGACATAAAAGGGGAGCTTACTGACGGAATACTTCTGATTAAAGAAGGTACAAGAGTTATTGCGGGAAGCGCCTTTAGCGGTGAAGAGGCAATTACCGAAGTTATTCTTCCCTCAACTCTTGAAGTTATATGCAGTGATGCCTTTACGGATTGCGATAATCTCGAAAAAATCAATATTCCCGATTCTGTTCAGGAGATAGGCTCGTGTGCTTTCGAAAGCTGCGAAAAGCTTAAAACCATAGAAACAAATAATACAAAAGCCTTCATACAGGGCTCTTCTTTATACGGAACGCAGTGGCTGGCAGATCAGAAGGGCGATCAGATCTCTCTTTGCGGCAATCTTCTTTTATATACGAAGGAAGACAGCGCCGGTGAAGATGTTTTTATAGAAGAGGGAACAGGAAGAATCAGCAGCTTCGCCTTTGAGCTTTGTGAAAATATGGGTGTTATTCATATTCCTGAGAGTTGCACCGATATCAACGAATGGGCTTTTCAGGATTCATCCTTCAAGGGCTTCCGTGTAGACGGAAACAACAAAAAATATATGTCGGATGACCGGGGCAATCTTTTTTCAAAGGATAAGACAAAGCTTATAAGATATGCTGCTCTTGATCAAAGCACGGAGTTTATCGTGCCCGACAGCGTAGTATATATTGCCGATGAGGCCTTTTCAAATGCAGAGTATCTTGAAAAAGTCTGCATTCACGAACGGGTGGAGTATATCGGCGAAGATGTATTCTTCAAAGCGTCAGCACTTGAAGATATTGAGGTCTCTGAAGATAATTCCGTTTATAAGAGCGTTGACGGTGTGTTATTCAATAAGGAAGGAACCCTTCTTATTTCCTATGTAAACGGCAGCGGCAGTAAAAGCTACTCAATTCCCGACGGAGTGACGGAGGTCAATGACTGGGCATTTCAGCACTGCGAGTCTATTGAAGAAATCGTTATTCCCGATTCCGTAGAAAGAATGGGCTCAATTCTCAGTTGCAAGAATCTGAATACAAGCGGACTTGTTTCAGACAGAGAAGAATTTATTTCTGATATTTATCTTCAGAACTGCGGTTTTGACTATACAGAGGAATAATTGAAGCGACTTTCATTAAAAAGAAAAACGCCATAAAAACAGAGCACAAGGCTGTATCAGGGCAGCCTTGTGCTTATCTTTTTGTTTTGTTATTCTTCAATGGTCCATTTCTGCTGCATTATAACTGCGGGAACATAATCGTTTTCTCTTGTGTAGAATACTGTCAGCATTTCTTTATTGTCAAGCTCAATTGTACAGGGATAGCCTAAATCGTCGGTATCCTTTCCCTCAAAAATAACGCTTTCCCTGCTCCAGGTCTCACCGCCGTCAAGACTGAAAATTGCCCATATTCCATAGGGCTTTTCTCTGTGTGAAAAGGCAGAAATGAGCACACCCGATGAATGCATAAATAAATGAGAGGGAGCTCCGTCGGTGTCGCCAATAATCTGCTTCGGCTTTGTCCAGGTCACACCGTTATCTGTGGATTCTGTCTGAAAAAGGCTTAAGTATGAATCTTTGTCGCCCTCGGCTCTCAGATGGCATATTATTTTTCCGTTTTCAAGCTGAATTGCATCGGGCTCAAAGAAATAAATGTTGCTGAATTCCTCATATTCATAAATTTTCATATCCCCGCGAAGAGTCATTTCCCCGGTTTCGGTATTTACGGTATGTGCTTCAATGCGGTTGTGACTGCCAAGCCTTCTTCCTATCCATAAAACCGTGCCGTCATTCAGCACTATGGGTCCGTGAGGGGATGAAACAGGGGATTTATATATTCTGCCGAAGGTTTTTCCGCAGTCGCGGCTTATTCTGAAGGTGATGCCCAGATCTCTTTTTTCTTCCTCGGGAGAAACTGAATTTATATAGTCAAGACATTCCTTTGTCTGAGGCATATTTTCTCTTTGGAATTCCAGGGTGTTATTAAAGGATGTGACAATAAGTCCATTTTCACCGAACACCGTAAGCCCCACATCTCTGTCATCCAGCACGGTATCAATTACGGGTACGGGCTCAGAATAGGTTTCTCCGTTGTCGCCACTGAAGGAGAGCACTCCCTTGCCGAAGGGACATATGTGCTCCACTCTGTAGCCTGAGGCACCGACACAGATTTTTCCGTTCTGAAGCCTTGCTATTGTGGGCCAGGCAAAATAATTATGGCTGCCTTCATTATTTGACATAACAATTCCGGGAGAACCGATAAGTCTGATTTTCAAAAAAATCACCTCTTAAAAAGTCTGAATTTATTTCAGATGCATAAATACGGAAAACACACCGTTTTCTGCCTTGAATTCATAGAAGCCGCCTGCCTTGCTGCAAAGTGCGGCTATTGATTTTGTTCCGAAGCCGTGACCGTCTCCGTTTCTGGTTTCGGGAATGCCCTTACTGTTGAAGCTCACTTCACCTTCAAAGCTGTTTCTCACCATAATGATAAACTGAGGCTTTGACAATACCTTGATTTCGATTTTTCGTTTTTCCTTCGGGAGCTTTTCACAGGCATATATTGCGTTTTCAACGGCATTTGCCAGTGCTGTTGCCAGCTCGCTTTCCTTTACCCGGAAGGTATCGGGAAAATCAAAGCCGAGCTTCAGTTCGATGTCAGACGCTTTCGCTTTGTTTATGTAAACGGAAAGTACGGCATCAAGCACAGAATGCTGACAGTATTTTATTACCCTCGTTTTATCTATGTCCTCCCGGTATTCGGAGATGAGAATTTTAAGCTCTTCATATTCTTTATTTTCCACTAAGCTTGCGATAGTATTCAGCTTGTGGCGGAAATTGTGTCTTTCTTCCCGGAATTTATCGTTTGCTGCACTCAGCTCTTCAACTCTTTCAAGAATGTTAGTTGTTTGCACCTTCATCAGGTTTTCTTCCTCCGCCTTTTCAAAGCTGAGCTGCTGACGGCGCAGAGTTGTGATAATATGCAGATAAATAACCGGCATAAGGATAAACATCAGCACGAGTGCGGGAATCTGTTCAGGTCTGTTTGTTATTGCATCGGGATAGGACATAATAAGAGTGATTGCCACATAAAACAGCACTCCGATTACGGCAAATATTCCCCAGCCCTTTTTGGTTCTTGACTGAACATCAAGATATACGGTACGAAGCTTTTTCCATATAACAATTTCAATAAGCGGTAAAACAATAAGCCGCACAAGAAACATAACAAGGTGAGATTCATTGGTGGTGTAAAAATCAAGTATATTTGTTATATACACTATTTCAAGTACGGTTGTGTCTATCATACAGAAGGTAAAAAAGAAACGCCCGTCACGGTATTTTGATAAAAACCAGAAGACAATACAGCTCGGAAGGGAAAGTGAAACAAGCATCAGAGTTGAGTAGCCTTCAAACCCAAGCTTCACAAAGAGCAAAAGATTCACTAATATAAGCGGTATCATAGTGCCGAGTGTGATATACAATGTTTTTTTCTTTTCATAGCGTGACTCAAAAAGAAACATAAACATAATGAGCGTGTGAACCATTGCCCACAGTATGGATATATCTCTTAATATTTCCATTGTTATATCTCCTCGCTGAATAAATATTCCGACCATATTCCTCTGAGCTTACGGCAGTTCTTTTCTCCCAGATGTGTGCGGTATGTATTGCCGAAGGAAAGATAATCGCTGCCGATTTCCGAAAGATAATCAAGATTAACCAGCATACTCTGTGAGCATATACAGAAACGGCTGTCATTCAAGAGTTCATCCATAGCTTGTGAAAAGGTGGTGCGAAGTGTTATCGAATCAACGGTCACACCGCTTTCAAGATAAAATCTGATGCATCTGTCATGAAGCTCTGCATACATAATTTTATCATAGCTCAGCTTCAGGGTCTTTTCCTTTGTTTTAACGGTGAGCTTTTTGTCTTTTCTTTTGTTAATTGCTTCCGCCGCATCATCAACCGTTTTAAAGAATGCCTCACGGCTTATGGGCTTTATGATATAGTCGAATGCTCTTACCCTGAAGGCATCAAGGGAGTATTCTGCACTTGAAGTAAGATAGATAATCTTTCCGTCATAGCCTTCCTCACGAAGCTTTTTACCAAGCTCAATACCGTTTGTGTTCGGCATAACAATATCAAGAACATAAATGTCAAAGCCGCCTGTTTTCCGAGCACTTTCAAGAAGGTCATCCGGGTGTGAGAACATCTCAAACTGAGTCCTATGCTCTTTTGAGTACTCCTCAGCAAGGGCTTGTATTTCAGCAAGACAGCTCTTTTCATCATCACATATTGCAATCTTCATAAAATACCTCCGGGATTTGAAACGCTAAGTGCAAAACGCAAAACGCAAAACGAAAAAGCCCTTCGTTCATAGTTCATCATTTCTCGTTTATCGTTTATCGTTCATCGTTTAGCACTTTAAAAGCTTTTTTATTATAGCATAAATTTTTTTGTTTGCATAGATTTTTTTACTGCACTTCGGCTGTTGAACAGCTTTTAACGGCTAAATATACGCAAAAAGAGACTGAATTTACGCAGTGCGACCCAAAGGCAAAGTTTTATGCTATTATTTAACAGTATTAAAATGCAAAAGAATCTGTAAAGAAAGGAGAAAATTTTGCCTATGACAAGAAGCGTTAGGGTTGCTGTTTGCGGACACCTTCCTACAGCCTGTGATTACTTGCTGAAAACAGGAATGGTAAATATTGAAAGCTTTACATCAGCCACGGAAATGCCAAGTGAAACCAACTATAACTTAATTCTGGTTTATGCACCTCAGGGTGAAGGCTTGCTGAACACCTCTTATTCTTGTCAGGATGAAGAAAACGATGGGATAAAGCGAGTTCCCGTCAGACTTTTGAATGAGCCCTGCTGTAAATCGGCACTCATTGAGCTGAAATCGATGGTGCGCAGAATTTCAGTTCAGCTGGAAACGGAAGCAGGTTAAACGCTGAACGCAAAGTGCAAAACGCAAAACGGAAAACACTGCATATTGTTTATCGTTCACCGTTTATCGTTCAGCGTTCATTATTAATCATCCAGCACTCAATAACTTCCGAAAGGGGAATAAACAAATGAAAAAATTCTTATCAATCATGCTCACTGTTTTAATGATTGTGACTATGATTCCCTTCACTCCCGTTGCTTTTGCGGCGGAGACGGCGGATGATATCACAGTCACTATTGACACGGGTGCATCCGTTACCTTGAAGGATACCGACGGTGACGGCTACTATGAAATCGGCACAGCCGACGAGCTGTATGCCTTTGCGGGAGCAGTCAATGGCGGTAATGCCGCTGTAAACGGTGAACTTACCGCAGATATCACGGTCAACAAAAATGTGTTGACTGCGGACGGTGAACTCAACGGCGACGGTTCGGGGTTCAGAACATGGACACCTATCGGTACTTCTTCCGACGGATGTAATTATAGCGGCATCTTTGACGGTGCAAAGCACGAGATCTCCGGCTTATATGTCAATACAGGATATAGAGATACTGTAGGTCTGTTCGGCTATGTGGGTGCCGAAGGCACAGTGAGTAATGTGGGCATTATCGATTCCTACTTCAAAGCCACCTTATATGTTGGCGGTGTAGTTGGCAAATTGGTAGGCGGTACTATACAGGGCTGCTACAACACGGGCACTATAAGTGCTAAAATCTACGATTGTGGCGGTGTGGTTGGTTATATAGTAGACGGCATTGTACTGGATTGCTACAACACGGGTTCTGTCAGTGGTGAGGAGAATATCGGTGGTGTGGTTGGTCATTTCGACAAAGGTAGTATGCAGAACTGTTACAACACGGGCAGCGTCTACGGTCCTGATAACTACGTAGGCGGTGTGGCAGGTTTCAGACGTAATGCCGCTATCGTAACAAATTGCTATTATCTCAGCGGCTGTGCAAAAAACGCAATCGGTTCTCAACTATACGGTTTCGGTTATTATGAGACCTGGGTAAATGAGGATGAAGCAGGCGTTACAACTGCCAAGAGCGCTGATTGGTTTTCTTCAAAAGAGCTTTGTGCCGCAATCGGCTATCATCATGGACCGGATGCAGCAAACGGCTTCTGTGACTTTGGCGAATATGAGTCCGCTGTGCTTAACGCAGACGGCTACTACGAGATCGGCAATGCAGGTCAGCTCTTCTGGTTCGCAAACTACGTAAACACTGTTGACAGAACAGCAAATGCAGTTCTCACAGCAGATATTGACCTTGAAAACAGACCCTGGACACCTATCGGCTCCACGGGTGAAAACAACAATAACTTCCGCGGTATCTTTGACGGACAGAATCACACCATCAAGGGTCTTTATGTTGAAGGCGGCAGAGCGGGGCTTGGCTTCTTCGGTGAAGTCAGAACCGGTACAGTCAAAAACTTCACTATCTACGGTGAGGTAGTTGCTAACACCCAGGTCGATTATATCGGCGGTGTTATCGGCTCTGTCTGCGGTCTCAACAGCACCGATCACGGACTTGAACGCAACGGCGCGATTATTCAGAATATCAGGTCTTTCGTAAACCTTACCGCAAAGGCACACGGTATTGGTATGATCGGCGGCTTTGTGGGATACGCAAATCATCAGAGCCTTATTGAAAACTGCTCCTGGTACGGCACCTTTGATGCAGGAATTTACCGTGTGGACTCCGGCGCCGGCGGATTTATCGGCAAGATTCAGGAGAATACCAGTGAAGTTACTATCCGTAACTGCGGAGCATACGGTACAATAAAGACAAATTACGCAGGTGACTATAATAACACCGCAACCATTTATATGGGCGGATTTTTAAGCTTTACCAACACGAACGCAAAGACTACCCTTGAAAACTGCCTGTTTGCAGGTAAGTTTGAGCGCGGTGAGAATCTTACCGACCAAGCCTATCTTGGTGCATTCGGCACGGTTCGCAGCGTTAAGGCCATAGTGAATTGCTATTACCTCGGTGATGACGGTCTTGAAGCGGTGCACAGCGATTCAAATCTGAAACCCGGTAGTGATAACGTAGAGATCACAAAGGTAACAGCCGAACAGCTCAAGTCCGGCGAAATTGCATACAAGCTGCAGGGCGAGCAGACTAAGTATGTCTGGGGTCAGAATATCGGCACAGACAATTATCCCGTACTCGGCGGTGAAAAGGTTTACTACGGCTACACATCCTGCGCTGATGAAGTTATGGTTTATTCAAACGACAGTTCTGTAAGTGCTGCAAACCCTGCTCATGTATGGGGTGAAGGTGTACTTACAAGACCCACAAAGACTGAAGAAGGCTATTACACATACACCTGCACAGCCTGTGGTGAGGCTACAAAGACTGAAGAAGTTGAAAGAGCTGCAAACTATGCTGACTATGAGAAGGCTCTCGAAGACCTTCGTGCATATCTCGACAGCGATATGCTTACCGATGAAAACAAGTCTAACATTTCCCAATGGCTTGCAATGTATGATTCCGACGAAGCTTACAGCTTCATTGCAGGCGAAGAAGAAACCGTTCAGATGTATATAGATGCAACCGCATATTATGCTTCTGAATTTGAAGCCGCAATTCAGAATTGTCTTGCAGGCAACCATTCAGGAAATGGTGACTACTGTGAAGTCTGCGGTGAATATATTCACACCTGTGACTTTACAGGCGAATGGGAATATGATACGGGTAAGCATTGGAAGGAATGTACCTGTGGTCTCATAAGTGAAGAAGGCACTCACACCGGCGGCACAGCCACCTGCACCGAAAAGGCAGTCTGTGAAACCTGCGGTGCAAGCTACGGCGAGGTTGCTGCAGATGCACACGACTGGTCAAACAATGACGGCATCTGTGCAAACGGCTGCGGTACTGAATGCGCACACGAAAATCAGACAGGTAATGTTTGTGAAATCTGCGGCATAGAGCTTCACACCTGTGACTTTACAGGCGAATGGAAGACTGATGCAGATAAGCACTGGAAGGAATGCGAATGCGGTCTTCTGAGTGAAGAAGGCACTCACACCGGCGGCGAAGCCACCTGTACCGAAAAGGCAGTCTGTGAAACCTGCGGCAATGAATACGGTGAAGTTGATGCTGATAATCACGATTGGTCAAACGGTAACGGTATGTGTGCAAACTGCGGTGAAGCAGACCCTGATGCAATAGCGTCTGTCAGCAAGAACGGAAATGTAATCGGATGCTATACAGATCTGAAAGAAGCTATTAATGCAGTTGCGGGCTGTACTGAAGACGATAAAGCTGTTGTGAAGCTCCTGGATAATATAGATGTTGGTAAAGACTATATTGAAATTAACTCAGGTGTGTTCACTTTTGAGCTTAACAGTAAAACCATGAGCGGCAGAGATTTAGTATTGCGCATAATTGACGGGGCAGCTGTTACCGTTCAGAATGGTGCTATCAACAGAATCAATTCTTCTGAAGATTACGGCCCTGCGCTGGTAATAACTGAAGCCACGGCATCTGTTATCAACTGCGCTGTTACCAGCGATGCTGCAATGAGCTGTGGTGTCAGTGTCGGCAGATTGGCTACCGTTGAGATAATTGACAGTACCGTCAGCGCAGGTCTTCGCGGTCTGTATGTTGATTATGGCGGCCATGTGACTGTCAGCGGTGACAGTGAAATCACAAGCAATATAAACGGTATTGAAGTTTTTAACGATTCCACAGTGGAGATCAGAGGCGGTACCATCATAGCTCCCGGGTATGGTGTGTATTCAGATGGCAGCCCTGTAACAATCAGCGGCGGTACTATTTACGGTGATATTGAGGACTTGTATACGGATAGCTATTACTATAATGGTAATCCCTTTAAGCTGATTTGCAGTGAAGGTAAGGATGAAGGTCCTTCTTTCCCCAATGGCATTACTGTTTCGGGAGTGTCTCTTAAAGAAATTGTCGGTGAAGGCTTTGCATACTGGCAGGACGGTAAGATGATCGTTCCCGAGGAAGGACAGAATAAAATTCTCGGTAATGTGGTTATCAAGGCTGAATGCACACACGAAAATCAGACAGGTAATGTTTGCGAAATCTGCGGCATAGCACTTCACACCTGTGACTTTACAGGCGAATGGAAGACTGA
>JAZSNB010000163.1:0-25626 GCA_045536195.1 Acutalibacteraceae bacterium | reverse complement strand
AAATAATCAAATGACGTCGCAAAAGAATAATGCTATGGATTAAAAACAACCCCAAGGAAAATCTTGGTTTAAATTCAATAAATATGACAATAATTATTAACGAGAGGAAGTGATAACTTAATGCTCACAAAATCCCAGCTTGACCTCTGCAAGGCTGCAGAGATAGCTCTTTGCGATAAAAACACACTCACAGACTTAAGAGATATTACTGTAGATAAAAGCAAAAGCGTTATGGAGAGAATAGAGAACTTTACCGGTCAGGTAAAAAACCCTTATCTCTTTAAGGTCGGAGACGTTATCGTAAAAGTAGCATATAGTGGCGGTAAAGATTTTTCGGGTGCATTGAGCAGTGCTCTGTGTTCCTGCTGAAATATTTACCAAAAGCTAAATTAAAATTTTTATTGAAATACAAGCGGAAGTATGCTACAATTCATTTGTAAGATTTGTGGTGCTTCCGCTTGATCTATATAGATAGATTATCGGAGGTTATACTAATGTATTCAAAATATAAGGATTATTTAGAGCAGCCTCAGAGGGAACTTAAAACCTGGAAGGCTGCTCTTTATATTCGTCTTTCCCGTGAGGACGGAGATAAATCTGAAAGCTATTCCATCACATCACAGCGTGAAATTTTAAAGGAATATCTTAAGCTTCATCCCGATATAGAGGCTCACGATTTTTATGTGGATGACGGTTGGAGCGGTACCAACTTTGACCGTCCCGGATTTGTCCGTATGATGGAAGATATTTATGCAGGCACGGTTAACTGTGTTGTTGTAAAGGATTTGTCCCGTTTCGGACGAAACTATACCGATGCGGGTAATTATCTTGATAATGTTTTTGTAAGATTAAAGGTGCGCTTCATCGCTCTTAACAACGGAATTGACACCGCTTCAAACAGTATGAATGCGGCAACGCAGTGTATTTCCGTAGGTGTTACCAATGTTATAAACGAAAGCCTTGCGGCAACAACGTCTGTCAATGTTAGAGGTACTCTCAATGTGAATAGAGCGCAGGGTAAGTTTATCGGGTCTTTCCCGACTTACGGATATTTAAAGGACCCGAATGACCATCATCAGCTTATTATTGATGAAGAAACCGCACCCGTTATCCGTATGATTTTTGAAAGATTTATAGCAGGGCAAAGCATTATCGGTATTGCAAAAGCCTTGAATGATGAAGGCATACCAAACCCGTCAATGCATAAGAAACTAAAAGGTCTTAACTACCGTCATCCTATGGGCAAGAGTAATGACGGCTTGTGGCATGACAGTTCCGTACGCAGAATCTTACAGAACGAAATGTATATAGGTAATATGGTGCAGGGCAAGAACACGACAATCAGCTACAAAATCAAACAGTGCAGGGCCATACCGAAGGACGAGTGGATTATAGTTGAGAACACTCACGAAGCGATTATTGATAAAGATACCTTCAATAAGGCTCAGTCACTTTTCAGAAAGAATATCCGTTCTTCACCCGTCAAAAAAGAGGTTGATTTGTTTTCAGGACTTGTACGCTGTGTTGACTGTCATCGCATTATGAATAAGAAAACAAATACTCATTCCTACGGCACTTATCGTTATTACAGATGTATGACATCAAGGAAAATGAGCAAGGATGCCTGCACCAATCACACAATCCGCATTGATAAGCTTGAAACTGCGGTGCTTGTCACCTTGCAGAAAATGATTGATACAGCTATTGAATTTGATGAAATTCTTGAAATCATCAATCAGAGCAGTAAACGCAAAAAGAAGTCAACTCATCTGCAGAAGATGATTAAAACTCAATCTGCAGAGCGTGAGAAGTGCATAAAAATGTCCCTTGATTTATACCCTGACTGGAAGCAGGGCGTAATTACAAGGGAAGAATATATGCAGTTAAAAGCTAACCTTACAGAGAAAATTGAGGCGATAGACAGCACAATCAGGAGCCTTACAAAAACGGCAGAGGAGTACGCTCAAGGCCTGAACAGTGAGAACGAGTTTATCTCACATTTCAAGCAGTACGGAAATATTGAGTCACTTAACAGACCTATGGTAGTTGAGTTGATTGATGAGATTCTTGTTCACGAGGGTGGAAACATTACCATTAAGTTTAAATTCAACGATGCTTATGAAAATGTGGTTAACTATATTGAAATGAATAAGGATATCGTTGAAGAGGCAGATAAGAAATCTGCGTAATACTATCAATAGGGTATATTTAATGTTTATGATAATAATATTTATCAAAATGCGACAATATACCCTATTGACAAAATAATCTTTATAATTTATACTATAAAACAAGGAGTTGTTATAATGGATTTTTCAAACTACGAAGTGAGTAATACATATTTTGGCGGAAGCGAAAAGAAAATAGGGCTGATTATCAGCGGCAGTGAATATATGATTAAATTTCAGAAGCAAACGGAGTTCGGCAAAAGGAATAATCATATATCAGAATATATCGGCTCTCACATTTTTGAGCTTCTCGGTTTTAAGGTACAGGAAACCTATCTCGGCACATATAAGGGTGAACAGGTTGTTGCCTGTAAAAACTTTATAGAAGACGGTTATCAGTTTGTTCCTTTCAATGATGTTGGTGAGAGCACTTTAGACCAGGACAAGGAAAGATATCAGTATTCTTATTCGGATATTATGAAAATGCTCCGTGATAATTCAAAGCTTACAAATGTTGATGAAACTATTGAGGCATTCTGGCAATTATTTATTGTTGATGCTCTTCTCGGTAACTTTGACCGTCACGGTGCTAACTGGGGGTTTTTGAAGAAGGACAACAAATACACTCTTGCGCCCATTTTTGATAATGGCTCATCATTATTTCCTGCAATGACCGATGAAGACGAAATGAAAGAGATTATGGGTTCACAGGAAGAAACCGACAAAAGGATATATACATTTCCCACATCACAAATCAAGCTGGGGGGCAAGAAAAGCTCATATTATGATGTTATTCACAGCCTCGAATTTGAAGAGTGTAACAAAGCGTTGGCAAATGTTTATAAGCGTATTTCCATAGATAAAATAAACGAATTTATTGATAATGATGTTATGTTTATTACTGACTTACAAAAAGAATTTTACAAGCATATGATAAAAAACAGATTTGAGAAAATTATCGAAGCATCTTTTGAAAATCTGATTAAGAGGTGAAAAAATGAACTGTTACGAGGTTGATGCTCTTATATGCCTTAAGGATGACTTTGGTATAGAGTACGCAGTGTCGGCAATTGAATATAAGATATGGAAAAATGAAGAGTTTGAATACAGATTCAGACCGAATTATTCTGTTATTGACCTTTTAGATACTTCTCTGTTTCAGGGTATTCCCGGCATTGATTTAGATTTAAGGAAGGAAGAATACATACGAAAGAATGCTGTTCCTACCTTCATTTCGGAAAGAGCACCGGCTTCTAACAGACAGGAGCTTTGGAAACTGCTTGAGGATTGTAATATGCAATACCTTAATCAGCTTGAATGGTTAATCAGAACGGACACAAAGTATATCGGTGACCGATTATATGTAAGAAAGCCTTACGCACAAAGTTTTTCTGATACACTTAATCTTTATAACGAAGTGTCAAAGTTAAAAAGATCTTATGATATTCAGAAGAAGCTGCTTGAGGGAATCTGTGCAGGCTTCAATATTGAATATGACGGCTTTATAATTAATGACAGCAACCGTAAGACCTGCTATGATTTGCTTTACCGCTTATTCAGACGAGAATCCGAGCATTTAAGAAAGCTTCAGAGCGACGGTATAAGCAAGGCAAAGAAAGAGGGCAAGTATCAAGGACGAAAGTCAATCAGTGTTGATGACACAAAGCTTTACGAAGTATGGCGCAAGTATGAAAGCAAGAAGATTTCACTTGAAGAAGCAACAAGTTTGCTGAATATAAGCGTATCCACATTTTACAGAAGAATAAAAAAGTTCCAATAAATAACAGCGTGTGGAGTTAAAATCTGCACGCTGTTTTTTTGCGTTAAACGGCAGTTAAGGGGGTGTAATTTATAATAATTGCAAATTTATCCTCGTTAACTCAGTCTTACGAAAAACCTACACTTTTGCTTAAAATGTCTATAAAATACCCGTTATAGTCTTCCCTTCATTGCAACCACCCCATAGCTGCACCCATAAATGAAGTGCCGAAAACCCAGTAAAATCAAGGGTTTTGGGATTTTGAAAAAATTTATGGTTTTCTCTTGACATTTACCCCTGCTGCAGCAGAAAGCATAGCCGGATATCTGAATTCGGGAGGATATTCTCCACGGGATTTTGATATGATCCTCACGGGAGATCTGGGGAAGGTGGGCAGTGAGCTTCTTATGGATGTTCTGCTGTCAGACTATCATATTGATATTTCGTCTGTGCATAACGATTGCGGATTGCTGATATATGATATGAAAAATCAGGATGTTCATTCAGGCGGCTCGGGCTGCGGCTGCTCTGCGGCGGTTGTTGCTTCTTTTATTATGGAAAAAATGAAGGAAGGTCTTCTTAAAAGAGTTCTTTTTGCAGGTACGGGGGCACTTATGTCACCGCTTATATCCTTGCAGGGGGAAAGTATACCTGCAATTGCCCATATTGTTGAATTTAATAGCTTTGAGGAGTGAAATTATGAATATTGAAGCATTGGTTGAACCTTTATCAAAAAGTCTCAGTACAATAAATACCGTTGCAAGAATAAACAGAACGGCGGCTCTTATAAAAACCATATCCTATATAGCAGCCGTAACGGTTGTTTGTGTAAATATAATTCGGCTTGTGAGAGAATAAGAAAGAACAGTATGTTATCCTTTTTTTTGACTGCAGGTGTTTCTTATGTAGAAAAAACGGTTTCGGCATTGTCTGCGAAACCGTTTTTTTGTATGTCATCCCAGCATTTCCGTGATATTCTGAGCAATCAGTTTTTTTGCGTGGCTGTCAATTGTTTTTATGCAAAGGGGAGAGGCGGTGTCATCTGTTATAGTGATATCCTTATTATCAGGTGTAATCACATCGCATAGTCTGCAAAGATTTAAGTCTCCTTTTGAGAGTGCCATATATTTTTCTATGGCAAGAGAAAAGAAATCGTTGAAAAATACTTCATCATTTTCATTTTCTGTCTGCTCCATAAGAAACATAAGAGCTCTGAGTACGGTTTTTGATACTACCTGATTATCAGTTCCCATATCGCTGAAATCTGAAAAGTCACTCTGAGAATGTCGGTTTGCTGTTATTCCCAAAAGAAAATCAGCCGTTACACCGTAGTATTCGGCTGCTCTTCTCACAAAATCAAGGTTACATTCTCTTATTCCTTTTTCATAGTGAGATAAAAGTGCCTGAGATATACCGAGATTTTCGGCGGCAACCTTCTGAGTTATGTTTTTTTCTCTTCTTAATGCTGAAAGATTTGCAGCAAATGCAATACTCATAATAACATCCTCTTGATTGTTTATTAAAATAGGTATATAATATAATGGTTAATATTACAGATTGTATTATATATCGGAATTTTTATTTTGTAAACATTAAAAAGAGGTCATATATGAAAACATTTAAGATTCATCTTATACGCCACGGAATAAATGAGGGCAGTGAAGAGGGACTTTATATAGGTCACACCGATGCCCCTCTTACCAATATGGGTAAAAAGCAGCTTAAGGATATGATGCACGATTATGAATATCCCACAGTTGATGCCGTAATTTCAAGCCCTCTCGACAGATGTCTTGAAACTGCAAAAATGCTTTATCCCGACAGAAGCCCTATGATTTTTGACGGACTTATTGAATATGATTTCGGTGAGTTTGAGGGCTCTACTGCAGAAGAGCTTCAGTCTGATCCTGCCTTCGGCGAGTGGCTTTCGGGCGGTGAGGATGTAGGCGCTCCCTTCGGAGAAACAAACGGTCAGTTCAGAGACAGAGTAATAAAATGCTTTCTTGATATAGTTGAGGGTATATTAAAAACAGGTGTGGGCTCGGTTGCAATCATCACCCATGGCGGCGTTATAATGACAATTATGCAGTATTTCGCCCTGCCCGAGCTTCCCATGCATGAATGGCTTATGCCCAACGGCTGCGGCTACACTCTTCTGATAGACAAAACCGTGTGGCACAACCTGAAAAGAGCGGAGGTTTATGCCGAAGTTCCCCTTAAACCCTACGAGCCTGAAGACGACGAAGATAATACCGATTGGGATAAGGAATTTGACCCTGCCGATTTTGTAGGATTCTATACACCCGAGGAGGAACAGTGATGATAACACAGGAAAAAATAGACAGAATAAACGCCCTTGCCCGTAAATCAAAGACAGAGGAAGGACTCACGGAAGCTGAAAAAGAGGAACAGCAGAAATTAAGACGTGAATACATAGACGCCTATAAAGCCAGCCTCCACGCCCAACTGGGCAACACCGTAATAGTCCGCCCCGACGGCACAAGAGAACGGCTTTCGGATATGAAAAAGAAAAAATAAAAAAGGCTTCAGAATAATATTAGTATGAGGCATATAATCATATAAATAAAAGGCATGAGTCTGCAACTACTGCAGGCTTATGCCTTTAAAATTTTTATTATATAGGAAATTGCTCGCGTTGTGAGCAATTAGCATATAATTCGCCTGCAGGCTCATTGAATAACGCAAGCTTATTGACAAAAAACACCTTTTCGCCCCAAAGATTGGGGGACGGGGGGGTGAAGCAGAATGCTTTTTTATGTCTTTCACTATTTTCTCTTTTGTTATGTTGCTTTAATCATACACTTATAAAATCAGAACAAGAAGAATAAAGAAGAGCATTGATTAAACAAACGTCACAGAAGATATACTGCTGTCTTAATAAAAATGGGATATCTGACGCATCCTCGAGTATTTTTTACTCAGGGCGCGTTTTTTCTTTGTGGGAATTATATGAAATATTTTATAAAGATGAGGAAGTATTTTGTTGAAAAAACAATATATTTTAGGTTTCATTAACAAAATGAAACTGTATTATTAACCGCAAATTAACATTGGTAAATTAAACTTTTGCATGATACACTTTTGTGATGTCAGAAATTAAAACAGGAGAATATTTATGAAAAATCTTTCAGCAAAGCGAGCCGTTATGGGTGCTTCAATTGCACTTTTTGCAAATATGGGCATGAATTCGGTATTCACGATCTTTCTTTCAAGCTTTATAGCAGAGTGGCCCGATTCTGATGTGGCTACTATTGCACTTGCCGCAACCTTCGGCTGTGCCATGGCATTTATCTGTTCCACTTTTCTTGTCGGTCCCGTGCTTAAAAAGCTCAGTCCAAGAGTTATTTTCCTTATCTGCGGTGTGCTTGCAGTAGTTTACTGCGGAATGTATTATCTCGCATCTGCCGTATGGATGCTTATCGTTGCAGGTCTTTTCGGCGGTGTTGTTTTAAGCTTCGGTGTGCATGCAATGGGTGTGGCTGCTATCACTCCCTATTTTGCTGATTTCGGAAAGAAGCTCGGCAGTATTATCGGTGTTGTGCTTGCCTCTGCTGCTCTGGGTGCTGCTGCATTCTCTTTTATCCCGGGCTTTCTGATCCCTGTAATGGGTTGGAGAAATGTGTTTATAGTTATAGGTGCAGTTGTTGTTATCTGCGATGTTCTTGCTTTTATTCTTATTCCGAAGCAGAACGTAGCTCAGACATCGGAAGCCTCTGCAGGCGTACAAGAGGATATCCCCGGTCTTACAATGAAGGATGCCGTAAAAACTCCCTCCTTCTGGCTTACCTTTGCGGGTGTTTTCTTCCTCACAATTATGTATCAGGGACTTTGTACATATATGCCCACATTCTTACAAGTAAGCGGAATGTCTACCGAGGCTGCTTCCTCAATGCAGGGTATTATGCAGCTTGTGGGAATCGTATTTATCCTTGCAGGCGGTGCGCTTATCAATAAGATCGGTATTAAAGGGCTTATTCTTTTTGCTGCACTTCCTCTTGCAATAGGCTGTCTTTTATATGCATTCGTATTTCCCTCACTTCCCGTATTCTGGTTTGCGGTTATCTGCTCGGTGCTCTGTGTAAGCGGCGGTGTTATCACAAATGTCTGCTCGGGCATCACTCCCGTGCTTTTCGGTGGTAAGAGCATGAATCAGATCAATTCCATATATTCGGGCGGCGCATTCTGGGGCGGTGCTGCAATGGCATCCCAGGTTGTGGGAAGAGTTGTTACCGCAACGGAAAGCTATCCCAACGGTTTTGTTACTGCAGCGGTTATCGGTATGGTAGGTACTGTTATCTTATTTGTTGCATTAAAGCTCAATCCTCTTAAAAATACAGAAAAATAATACTGCAGGAGAAATAAAATGAGTTCTGAAAAATTTTATCTGAAAAAGGAAGCGGTAGACAGCTTTACCGTGCTTTATCAGATACTTTCATATGCAAAAGATAATTATCCTGAAAAAACAGCCTTCAGACAGCCTGAGGGCAGAGACAAGGAATCCTCTGTGACCTTTTCTGAAATGTATAATAATACCGAGGCTCTGAGAGCAGTGTTTTCCGAAAAAGGCTTTTCGGGAATGCATATTGCACTTCTGGGTGAGACATCCTATGAATGGATAAGCGCATATCTTGCAATTACGGGCGGCGTGGGCGTTGCAGTGCCCATTGATAAGGAGCTTTCAGCTGAAACAATGGCAAAGCAGCTGAATTTCTCGGAGTGTGAAACAATAATCTGCTCTATGAAAAGTCTCAGAAAGCTCAGAAAGGTTCTTCCCGAATGCACTACAATAAAAAATATTATTGTTATGAGATGCGAAAACCGTGAGAAAACCGACGGAATTGCAAACGTGCTGTTTTATGAGGACCTGCTTGAAGAGGGAAGAATTCTTCTTAAGGAAAACAAAGCAGCTTTACCCTCAGAAATCGAAGCAGATAAAACCTGTGTGATTATTTTTACATCCGGCACAACGGGTGCAAATAAGGGTGTGTGCCTTTCAAACCGTAATATTATGGGCACCTTAAGAGGCTGTGCAAGGCTTCTTCACTATCCGTCCGTCAGCTTTTCTGTTCTGCCCGTAAATCATTCATATGAGCTTCACGCTCATATAATGAGCTCAATGTATTGCGGAACAACGGTATGTATAAATGACGATCTCAAAAATCTTGTAAAAAATATAGAACGCTTCCGTCCCGAAATGAGCTGTATGGTTCCCGTTATGCTGGAGCTTCTTGTGAAAAAGCTTAAAAAGCAGATAGGTGAATCAGGCAAGGAAAAAATGTTTTATAAGATGGTGAAGGTATCAGGCTTTCTGAGAAAATTCGGCATTGATATAAGACGAAAGGCATTCGGTGAGATTTTGTCTGCTCTCGGCGGAAATCTCAGAATGATAATCTGCGGCGGTGCGCCTCTTTCTCAGGAAACCGTTGAATTCCTAGATAATATCGGCATCAATGTCTATAACGGCTACGGAATAACCGAATGCAGTCCGGTGGTTGCGGTAAATCCCCTGAGTGAAATCAGAAAAAACAGCGTAGGCCATATTCTTCCCACAATGGAAGTGAGAATCAGTGAGCCTGATGAAAACGGAAACGGCGAAATACAGCTTTACGGTGACAATGTTATGAAGGGCTACTATAATGCTCCCGAGGATACCGAAAGGGTATTTACCGAAGACGGATGGTTCAGAACGGGAGATATCGGCTATACGGACAGCGATAATTTCCTTTATATAAGCGGAAGACTTAAAAATCTTATTATCCTTCCCAACGGAAAAAATGTTTTCCCCGAAGAAATAGAAGAGGCTCTTATGGGGAAAATTCCTTATATCAGTGAATGTGTTGTTTATGCAGATGCGGATAATACGGGAATATATGCAATATGCTATCCCGACAGAGATTTTTGCGCGGAAAAGAATCTGCAGTCATCCGACGAAATAAAAGAATATATGAGAAAGGATATGGATGAATTCAACAGCTCCATGCCTTCATATAAGCGTATATCCGATTTCTTTATCACTGATAAGGAATTTGAAAAGAATACAACTCACAAAATTCAGCGGTTTAAAAT
The DNA here is from genome assembly GCA_045536195.1 of Acutalibacteraceae bacterium. GTDB lineage: Bacteria > Bacillota > Clostridia > Oscillospirales > Acutalibacteraceae > RUG806. Next base: position 15,612 of record JAZSNB010000163.1, on the reverse strand, counting down.
TGCTGCTGTAAATAAATAAAAGGAGACTTATTTATGCTTGAAAAAATCAGAGATGTTATGCTGGAGTATATTGAGGTGCCCCGTGAAAGCATTAATCCCGAAACCCGTTTTCTTGCTGACCTGCAGATGAATTCCCTGGATATTATGGATATGGTAGGACAGCTTGAGGATGAATTCGATGTGGTTATTGCAACCGAGGATCTGAATGAGATTTTTACGGTGCAGGATCTTATCGACTATCTTGACGAAATAATGTAAGGAGAAAAATATATGAGTGAATATGTTCACTTCGGTTTGTCGGCTGATGAAATCGGTCTGCTGAACCATGTAGGCAATGCTCCGAGAGCTGTTCTCAATCTTCCCGTAAGAATTGATCTTCTGTCTGAAATTGACGAAGAGAAAATTCTTGAAGCAATGCGTCTTACCGTAACAAGGCTTCCTTTCTGCACAATAAGACTTCACGAAAAGGAAGACGGTACCTTTTCTCAGTATTACTACCCCGGTGAACCCGAAGGTATAGAGCTTGTTGATATGTCGGATAAAACCGACAGCGATGTGAATGCTTATCTTCTTAAAATGGCAGGTACTGTTTTCGGAAATAACTGCAACGATTCACAGCTTTATAATTTCAAGCTTATTAAAACACCTGCGGGTCATACAATATTCTTCTGCGGATATCATGTTATTATGGATAGTGTCGGTGTAATTCAGGTAATATCATATTTTGACAAGGTTTATTCTGCTCTTATAAACGGAAATGAGCTTCCCGAAGAGGGAATAGGTATTGAAAAGCACATTGAGGAATCCTGGAGATATATCGGCTCCGAAAAAGAGAAGAAGGATATTGAATGGTGGTGCGAGCAGTTTGAAACCGAGCCTGTTTTTGCTTCAATGAATCCCAAGGGCAGTCCCGAATATATTGAAGGTAAAAACTACGGCAGGGCTCAGACCTTCGCTCAGCTGAGAGCAATAAGCATGCCCCGTCTTATTCCTGCTGAATTGGTGAACAGAGTGAATGAGGCAGCACTGGGTTTTAATGTTTCTCCTCAGCTTTATTATTATCTTGCCCTGAGAACCTTCCTTGCAATGCAAAGCGGCAATGAGGATGTGTGCGTTGCAACAACGGGTGCAAGAAGAGCGACTCTTATGCAGAAAAAGTGCGGTATGACACTTGCTCATATGGTAACCTGGAGAAGCTTTATTGAAAGCGAAACCACTTCCTTCAAGGATGCGCTTCTGCAGATGAGTACCAAGCAGAAGGATATCTACAGACATATAAGCGTTCATATGGCAGATTATGAAAAGGTTATAAAAGAGCGCTTCAATGTGCCCGACGACACTCTTTATAAAACAGTTGTGTTTACTTATCAGCCGTATTTCAATGTGGAAAACACAGGTCTCAGCTTCAAGGCAACTCATGTAAACGTAGGTTTCACACCCTATCCTCTTTATATGAATGTGATGCCTATGGATAATTCAGGAGACCTCTGGGCTGATTATATCTACGGGGCAGGATATTTCCTCCCGGAAAATATAGAAAAGTTCCATCGGTTTATGCTGAAGTTTGTTGATGCGGCAATTATCTCACCCGACAAAACGGTGGCAAGTCTGAGAGAAGAAAGCTTATAATAATAAAAAAGATATCGGACAGTGCCTCCGGTATCTTTTTTTGAGTAAAAAACAAAAAATCATCATTGAGCAAACTATATGAAAAACAGAGAAAAACGGAGAAAAACGAAGCTTTTATTGTGTTAATTTAATTTTATTTAAAAAGGTGTTGACTTCTCTTTTTTCTTGTGGTAATATTACCACTGTTGAATTTAAGAAAAATATTTACAGGAGGTTCAATTATGTCAACTTATATGGCTAAACCCCAGGAAGTTACACGTGATTGGTACGTTCTTGATGCTGAAGGCAGAACTCTCGGCGAACTCGCTGTTGAAGCTGCTGTTCTTCTCCGCGGCAAGCATAAGGTAACATTCACTCCTCATGTTGATTGCGGCGATAACGTTATCATCATCAACGCATCCAAGGTTGTTCTTACAGGTAAGAAGCTCGATCAGAAGATGTATTATCATCACACAGGTTATATCGGCAATATGAAGTCTGTTAAGTACAGCACTCTTATGAAAACAAAGCCCTGCTTCGCAGTAGAAAAGGCTGTTAAGGGTATGCTCAGCTCAAACTCCATCGGCAGAGCTGCTATGAACCGTTTACACGTATATGCAGGCGCAGAGCATCCCCACGCTGCTCAGAAGCCCGTTAACAAAGAATTCTAAGAAAGGGAGGCAATAAATAATGTACGAAGGAAATCCTTATTTCTACGGCACTGGTAGAAGAAAGAAATCAATCGCTCGTGTTCGCGTATATCCCGGCACAGGCAAAATCATCATCAACGACAGAGATATAGACAACTATTTCGGTCTTGAAACTCTTAAGCTTATCGTTCGTCAGCCTCTCGTTCTTACAGAAACATCCGAAAAGTTCGATGTTATCTGTAAAGTACAGGGCGGCGGTGTTACAGGCCAGGCAGGTGCTATCCGTCACGGTCTTTCCAGAGCTCTTCTTCAGCATGACGAAAATCTTCGTCCTCTCCTCAAGAAGGCAGGTTTCTTAACAAGAGACCCCAGAATGAAGGAAAGAAAGAAATACGGTCTCAAAGGCGCTCGTCGTGCACCTCAGTTCTCAAAGAGATAAATTTTTATTCTTTACCGAAATGCCTCGGAAGTTTTTCTTCCGGGGCTTTTTTACTGTATATCAAAGCTGTCGGTAAAATCGTAAATATCCGGAATTCAGAAACAAATTGTTGATATTTTAGCATAATTATGATAAAATATTTCCGGAGGGTGATTTTATGGATATGATAAGACCCGTTTCAGATTTAAGAAACAATTTTGCTGATATTTCACGCACAGTGCATGAGACGGCTCAGCCTGTTTTTCTTACTAAAAACGGCTACGGTGATATGGTTGTTATGAGTATGGAGGCATATGAAAGATTAAGCTTTGACAGTGACGTTTATTTTAAGCTCCTTGAGGCTGAAAAAGAAGCTGAGCTTTCTGATATACGTTATTCCTCAAAGGATGTGCTGAAATCAATTAAAGAAGTTCTTGGGAGAGAATAATGTATAATGTACAGTTTCTTTCTGTTGCGAAAAATGATCTTCTTGAGATAGCAGGGTATATTGCAGGCGAATTGAAAAATCCTGCTGCTGCGCTGCGCATTGCCGAGCATATTGTGCAGGCTGCAGACAATCTTTCTGAGTTTCCCTATTCATATCCTGTGTATGTGCCTGTGCGTCCTGTGAAGTACGAATACAGGAAAATGCGTGTTGAGAATTATCTTGTTTTTTATACAGTTGATGAAAAAGCAAAAAACGTAACTATTGCACGGGTAATTTATGCAAAAAGAGATTTTGACAGAATAATATAAAAGCGGACAGCATCAGAGCATCGCAAACAGATGTTTTATTGCTGTCCCTTTTTGTTGTAATCCGTGTCGGTTTGTAGTATATTAAATATGATATCTTCTGAAGCAGACGGGATGTGCTTGCTTCGGTTAGCTGTGATTTTTATGCCGTGCTTTATTCAGGCGGGAGGGTATTATGGAAAAGCTTGTTTTTAATGTTGAAAAATGTGAGACACCTGTTGAAATTTCAATGGGGGAGAGCTTCGGCGGCAGCAGCTTCGGCTGCAACAGCCGTTATCTTGAAAAAGACAATAAGCCCTGGCTTCCCGTAATGGCGGAGTTTCATTTCAGCCGTTATGACCGTGACGAATGGGAAACGGAGCTTCTGAAAATAAAGGCCGCTGATATTGATATTGTATCAAGCTATCTGTTCTGGATATTCCACGAGGAGGAAGAGGGCAGCTTCCGTTTTGACGGCAAGCGGGATATAGCATATTTCTGTGAGCTTTGCCGTAAGGTCGGCTTATATATATTTGTGAGAATCGGTCCGTGGTGCCACGGAGAGTGCCGCAACGGCGGATTCCCCGATTGGCTTCAGCATAGCGGAATTGAGCTTCGATGTAACGATGAACGATATCTCGGATATGTACGCCGTCTTTTTTCAGCCTATGCAGGTGAAATAAGCCCCTATCTTTTTGGCAACGGCGGAACTATAATAGGAATTCAGCTTGAAAACGAGCTTACGGATAATTCCGGGCATCTTGACAGCTTAAAGAAAATTGCTCTGGATTGCGGTCTGAAGGTGCCTTATTATACAGTGACAGGCTGGGGACAGCACGTAACAGAGTTCCCCGAGGGAGAAATGCTTCCCGTTTACGGCTGTTATCCTGCCGCACCCTGGGAGGGGCATACGGGACCTCTCGGTATTAATAAAAACTACTTTTTTTCAACAGTCCGTAATGACAGCAGCATCGGAAGTGACAGACTCTCGGGTAAGGTCAGTGACGATGAACAGATTCTTAAAAGACTGCCACATCTCACATGTGAGCTCGGTCCCGGAAATCAGCTGACTTATCATAGAAGACCTTCAATTTCAACAATGGATGCTGTTGCCCTTGCAACCGTAAGCCTCGGCTCGGGAAATAATCTTCCCGGCTATTATATGTTCCACGGCGGATTTAATCCTGCAGAGGGACTATATCAGGAAAGCAAAGCTTCAGGGTATTCAAATGATCTCCCTGTTTCGAGCTATGATTTTCAGGCACCTCTTGACGAATTCGGACAGCCGAGAGAAAGCTGGTTTTATCTGAAACGGCTTCATCAGTTTGTGCATTGCTGTGAAAAACAATTAGCCGCGGCTTCGTGCTTTTCTCCGGACAGACTTCCTTCGTCACTTAATGATTCCGAAACACCGAGAATGTTTTTCAGGGGCGATGAAAAGGGCGGATTCCTGTTTTTTAATACACATCAGCGCAACAGTATTCTGCCTCCCGTTGAAAATCTTAGTATTCTTATAAAGTATAATGACAATGACAGCAGAAGCTACGGTGTGCCGCATATACCCTCGGGTTGCTGCGGTGTATTTCCCGTGCGCTGTCAGTATGGGAATTTTACGGCAGAATTTATGACAGCCATGCCGCTGTGGACGGGAGAATATGAGGGTTCTCCCACTCTTGTTTGTGCGGCTTATAAGGAAATCGCTCCGACATTTGAATTCCGCGGTGAGGTGAGTGCGGAGTCTTCTCTTTTGTATGACGTCTGCGTAAAAAACGGCAACACTGTTATAAGTTTTTCTTCATGGGATAATAGGGGCACGATAAGAATCAGACAGAATGAAGCAGTGCTTGATATTATGCTGCTTAATGAAGAGGACAGCCTTCATTTTTATCCGATAAAAACCGAGGAAGGAACAAGGCTTATTTTCAGAGACGGTATTGTGTATTCCCAAAACGGACGTGCTTTTTCTTATGAAAAAATATGTAAGCCTGAAAATCTTCCCGGGGTGACGGTAGCAAAAGCTGATGAAAACCGTATCGGTAAGGAAAACATTTATTCGGAATATCTTTTTTCAGATCCCGCAGAATGCCCCGAATATATTCTTGATATACCTGAGGATATTGCTGAAAAATGCTATGATGCGGTGTTTTTCTTTAAGGTCCGCGGAGATGTTATACAGCTATATGCGGATGATATTCTTATTGCGGATGATTTTCTCCGTTCTGACAGCTGGAGGGTTTCACTGAGAAGAGTTTTACCCTATATAAAAGAGGGAAAAATTCTTCGTATAAAATGCTCTCCCGTAAAGGCTGACAGAGATATTTATCTGGATAAGCCTGTCGGAGAGGGGATTATACCGCCTGAACTGACAGATATCGTATTTACCGATATCGTTGAAGTAAGCTGAAATTCACTATGATACCCTATGTGCTTCAGTGAAAAAACCGGGATAAATTTATACATTTTCAGCGTTTTGTTTTCATTGACTTTTATATACAGAGCATATTATAATACTATTAATCATAGCAAAATGTTTTAATTCAGTTTTTTCTTTTTTTGGAGGAAATATGTCAGAATTTTCAGGTAAAAAGGTGCTTGTTTTAGGACTTGCAAGAAGCGGTATGGCTGCTGTGAAGCTTCTCACGGCATTGGGGGCTCAGGTTACCGTTTCTGAGTCAAAGGCACTTCAGGATATAAAGGAACTGCCCATGCTTCAGGAAATGGGTGTAAGGGTTGTAAACCAGGATAAGGAGATTTTTGAAGAGGATTTTTATCTTGCCGTTAAAAACCCCGGAATCAACGGTAAATTGTGGTTTGTAAAGCGTCTTCGCGAAAGAGGTATTTCTGTTATAACGGAAATTGAGCTTGCCTTTATGGTGAGTGCACCTCAGCATTATGTTGCAATTACCGGCTCAAACGGAAAAACCACAACCTCAACTCTTGTTTATGAAATAATAAAAAAACAGCACCCCGAAAAGACCCTTCTGTGCGGAAATATCGGTATTGCTCTTTGTGAAATGGTGCTTCAGTATGACCTTATAAATAATGACGGCTACTATATAGTGCTTGAAATATCAAATTTCCAGCTGGTGGATATTGTGAATTTCCGCCCTGAGGTGTCGGTTATTATCAACCTTGCTGCGGACCATCTTGATTTTATGGGCACTGAGGATGCATATTACCGTTCAAAGCTTCGTGTTTATGAAAATATGAAGGCGGGGGATACCTTCCTTTATAATAAAGACGATGCGCTCATAAAGGAGTATACTGACGAGGTTAAAATCGGCTGTGATATTCTTTCCTACAGCCTCTTTGAAAAGGATGCTGACCTTTTTGCAGACAGTGAGAATGTTTATTACAAGGGCGGAATTCTTTTCCCTGTAAGCGACATCAAGGTAGTCGGCAGACACAATGTTCAGAATGTGCTTGTGGGCGTGGGTGCCGCCATTAAATGCGGTGTGACAAAAGAGAACATAAGAGAAGCTGTGTCCGGATTTAACGGAGTTGAGCACAGAATTGAATTTGTCCGTGAAAAAGACGGTGTAAGATTCTATAACGATTCAAAGGGAACAAATGTTGATGCTACTGTTACTGCGCTGAAGGCATTTTCATCTCCCGTTATTCTTCTTGCAGGCGGCCACGAAAAGGGACTTGACCTTTCACCTCTGAAGCCTCTGCTTTCAGGTGTGAAGAAGGTTATAGCCTACGGTGAATGCGGTGAGCGTATATATAATGAGCTTACTGACAAAGAAGGTATTCTTGTAAACGACCTTCCGACGGCTCTTGGCGAAGCCGTGAAAATTATGTCGTCAGGGGATGTTGTGCTTCTTTCTCCTACAACAAGCTCATATGACCAGTATACCTGCTTTGAAGAAAGAGGAGAGCATTTCAAAAATCTGGTTAATTCTCTTTAAGGGGTTGTTTTCTTGACTCTCAGCGAAAGGCCTATAGGCATATTTGACTCAGGGCTTGGCGGACTCACCGTTGTAAAAGCCGTATTGGAGCATATGCCCAATGAAAATATAATTTATCTCGGCGATTCACTTAATGTGCCTTACGGAGAAAAGACCTCCGGGCAGATTACGGAATTCGTTTTTAAGAATACAGAGTTTCTGCTGCGCCACGGTGTGAAGGCGGTTGCAATTGCCTGCAATACAGCTGATGCTACATCCAGGGGAAAGCTTATGCAGTGCTATTCTCTTCCTATAATCGGTGTTATTTCACCCGCCTCCCATAAGGCGGCAGAGCTTACAAAAAATAAAAAGGTGGGCGTTATTGCCACCTCAACTGCCGTGAACAGCGGTGCATATGAAAGAACAATCAAATCATATCTTTCCGATTGTCAGGTTTTTTCCGTTCCCGCACCGAAGCTTGTGCCTCTGGTAGAGGCAGGAAAAATCCATAAGGAAGACACCGAAATGCTTGAGGCATTGGAGGAATATCTCAATCCTCTTAAGGCAAAGGGAATAGACACACTTATTCTCGGATGCACTCATTATCCTTTGGTGTTTGAATTGGTAAAGGATATGATGCCTGACATAAATATCGTAAGCTCCGGCTCATCATCCCTCGGCTCTCTCAGGGAGAAGCTGAGAAAGGAAGGACTTCTCAATGCCTCGGGAAAAAAAGGCGAGGCACAGTTTTTTGTTACGGGTGAGCCTTCCTATTTCGAGAAAAACGGCGGTCTGTTTCTGGGTACTTCAATTGAAGGAAAGGTACAGCGCGCAGTTATATAATTACTAAAATTCAGGGAAGTGAAAAGATGAAAAGATTATTTGCCTTATTACTTGTTTTTGTTATGATGCTCAGTGCCTGTTCAGGCGGAAACGAAGAAACAACCGAGCAGACAACCGCAGAGGAAACAACAGCTGCTCAGCTGCCCGCTTTTGTAAATCCTCTTAACGGTACTGTGCTGAGTGAAGCCTTTACGGGCAGAATTTTCTCTGTTGCAATCAATAACGTGTCCTCTGCTCTTCCTCACAGAGGGGTGTCGGATGCCGATGTGTTTTTTGAAATGTTTATAAACGACTACTGCACCAGAGGTCTTGCTCTTTATACGGATATTAAAAAGGTGCCTGATGTGGGTTCTATACGTTCAACAAGATATAATTTTACGGATATCACACAGTGCTATGATACCGTTATGATTTATTCCGGCGGCAGCAAAAGTGTGCTTAAGGATATGAATGAGGCGGGTATTGATAATATTGCCATAGATGAAAATATCGGCTACAGAGACTCAGGCCGAAAAGAAGCAGGCTATGCCTTTGAGCATACCCTTTTTGCGTCAGGTGAGGCTTTATATAATGCGGCAGTTAAAAAAGGCTATGATATGAACCTTACCCGTCAGGACTACGGAATGAAATTCTCGGATGAAGGTACTCCCGTGAACGGAAGTGCGGCAAATGAAATTGAGATCGTTTTCACTCTCGACGGCAGAACAAAGAGCACTGTAATGAAATACGACAGTGCAAGGGATGAATATATTTACAATCAGTACGGCAAGGAAATGGTTGACGAAAATACAGGTGAGACAGAGAGCTTCAGAAATGTATTCGTGCTTTTCACTCCTATGATTTCTGACCCTGTTTACCATATTTCCGACATTTTCGGCACCGGTACGGGTTATTTTGCCTGCGGCGGAAAGCTTGTTCAAGTAAAGTGGAGCGTGGAAAGTCCCGATCAGGGCTTTACCTTCACTCTGGAAGACGGCACCCCCATCCTCCAGGAGCGCGGCACAACCTACATAGCTTTAGCCCCCCAAGGCAGCCCCGTCAATGTGAAATAACTGCATAGAATAACAAAAACCGCTCGCTTAAAAAAACGGGCGGTTTATTGTATTCTGTAAAAAGCTTTTTGAGTTTTTCCGGCGGATGCACTATATTGAAGCCTATATACAAAAAATCAAACCGCTCGTTCAACCGGGCGGTTTGTTAATTATCGTCAGTGTTCTTAAATTCAAGTAAATCTCCGGGAGTGCATTGAAGCACCGTGCACAGACGCGCCAATACATCAAGGTCGATGCGCTGTATTTTTCCTTTGCAGTAATTATTCAGCTGAGTGCGCTGTATCTCAGCACGAAAAGCCACCTTGTTTTTACTGAGCCCGCTTTTTTCAATCATTTTATCAAGATTAAAGCTGATCTGCCCGTAATCAATTTCTGCCATATTCTCACCGCCTTTTATATATAATTATATTCATAATTAGTATAAAAATACAGTTGTTATATATTATTTTATGTATTGACAATAAATATTTATGATGTTAGTATAAATATACCTGTAGATATATACAGGTATATTATGATATATAAAATGAAAAAGGAGAGACAAATATGAAAAGAATACTTAAATCTATAGTAAGTATTTCACTGTGTATTGTGATGCTGCTGACAGTTTTTCCCATGGCAGACATCACATTCTTTGCATCTGCCGAAGTCGTAGGTTCCGGTAAATGCGGTGATAATCTTACATGGACTCTCGACAGTGACGGTAAGCTTACAATTGAGGGTACGGGGGAGATGTACAATTACACATTAAATGACTCTGCTCCGTGGAATAAATATTGGGCAGAAATATTTGAAGTTGAGATTACAGATGGGGTAGATAGTGTCGGTGAACTAGCATTTGTTGATTGCTACAAGCTTACAAGTATAACTGTTGATGATAATAATCAGAATTATTCAAATGATGAATGCGGTGTGCTGTTTAATAAGAATAAAACAGAAGTAATACAATTCCCTTCCGGAAGTTCTGAGACATCATATAATATCCCTGCCGGTGTGACGAGTATAGGGGATTGGGCATTTGCTGGTTGCGACGGTCTAACAAGTGTAACAATTCCTGCCGGTGTGACAAGTATAGGAAGATCCACTTTTGCAGGTTGTGGCAGTCTTACAGACATAATACTTCCCGATAGTCTGATAAGTATAGGAGAAGCTGCATTCTCTGCTTGCGATAAACTTTTAAGCATAACTATTCCCCACAATGTGAAGACTATAGGTGAGGCTGCATTTTTTTATTGCTACAGCCTTGCAAGTATAATGATTCCTGATAGTGTGACCAGTATAGGAGCGAGAGCTTTTTATGATTGTGTCAGTCTTACTAGCATAACGATTCCTGATAGTGTGACGAGTATAGGTGAAAGAGCATTTTTTGGTTGCAGCAAGCTTGCAAGTATAACGCTTTCTAATAATGTGACAAATATACCTTATGAAACATTTTGTTATTGTGAAAGTCTCACTGACATAAGGATTCCAGAAAGTGTGACGGAAATAGGATATCGAGCATTTGTTTATTGTGACAGACTTGCAAGTATAACAATCCCGGACAGTGTAACGAGTATAGTGGAAAGTGCATTTGTTAGTTGTGACAGTCTCACAAGCATAACTGTTGATGATGATAATCAGAATTATTCAAGTGATGAATTCGGCGTGCTGTTTAATAAGAATAAAACAGAATTATTACAATTTCCTGCAGGAAGTTCAGAAGCATCTTATGATATCCCGTACAGTGTAACGAGTATAGGAAACTCTGCATTTGCTTATTGTGATAGTCTTACAAGCATAACAATTTCTGGCAGTGTGACGAGTATAGGGGATTTTGCATTTGGTGGTTGTTCCGCACTTACAAGTACAATAATACTAAACAGTGTGACAAGTATAGGAAGCTCTGCTTTTTCTGATTGCGACAGTCTTACGAGTATAACAATCCCGAGTAGCGTGACGAGTATAGGATATGGTGTATTTTCTGATTGCGACAGTCTTACAAGTATAATAATCTACAATCCGAATTTGCAGATAGATGACTTAGGGCGGATACCTTCTGAAACTGTTATATACGGATATGAAGGTTCTACAGCACAGGCTTATGCTGAAACATATGATAGAGAGTTTGTTGCAATTGAGAGCCATACTCACTCATATAAATCAGAAATAACAACACAACCCACCTGTGATAAGGACGGTACTAAGGTATTTTTCTGTGAATGTGGAGATTACTATACTGAATCAGTTGCAGCATTGGGACACAGCTTCAGCACAGGCTTTACTGTGGATAAAGAAGCTACCTGCACAGCAGAGGGTTCAAAGAGTAAGCATTGTACAAGAAGTGGTTGTACGGCAAAAACTGAGGTAACAGCAATTGCAAAGCTTGCACATACGTACACCTCGAAAATTACCGCACAGCCTACCTGTGCAAAAGAGGGTGTAAAAACATTTACCTGTGTTTGCGGAAACAGCTATACTGAAGCAATTGCAAAGCTTGAACATAAGTATACTTCTAAAATTACAACTCAGCCTACCTGCGATAAGGAAGGTGTGAAGACATTCACCTGCACCTGCGGAAGCAGCTACACTGAGGCTATAGCAAAGCTTGCTGCACATACCTGGGGTGAGTGGAAGGTTACAAAGGCTGCTACTTATGAGGCAGAGGGCAGAGAAGAGAGAAGCTGCAGTGTTTGTAAGAAAACAGAAGGAAGAGTAATTCCGAAGCTCGAATATAAGGAAATCGAAATCACCGCAACCGAAGAAGTAAAGCCTCTGGGTGAGGATGCCGTGCTTGTGCTTTCCGATGCAAGTGTCGGTGAAATTATCAAAAATACCAAGGGCAATGTAAGCGTAACGGATAAAGACGGCAAGGCTGTCAGTGAAAAAGACAGTGTTGCAAGCGGTATGACCGTTACTCTTAAGGATGCTTCCGGTAAGGTTATCGACGAAAAAACTATTGTTGTACCCGGTGACAATAACGGTGACGGAAAGATAACCGCAGCCGATGCAAGAAGTGCCCTTCGTGCGTCCGTAAGCCTTGACAAACTCAACACCTGGCAGACATCTGCTTCAAATGTTGACAAAACCGCTGAAAACAAAATCACAGCCGCAGACGCAAGATTTATCTTACGTGCATCAGTCGGACTTGAAAAATTCAGCGATTGGATGAATGCTGTTAAATAACTTGAAAAAATGCTTTTCTGCAGTGTGCGGGAAAGCATTTTTGTCTGTAATCTCCTTTTTGCGATTATATATATTTTGTAAAAAGTAAATAAAATCCCTCGACAAGTTATAAAAATTATGTTAATATTGTATTATATACTATAAAGGGGTGGTTTTATGGCAGATTGTCCTAAGTGTCAGGCGCATCTGAAGCTTACCGACTGGAAGCCCAATTGTCCTCATTGCGGGGCAAATATTGTGGTTTATGACCTTCAGGAAAGGCTTATGAAGGAGGCGGATATTGCCGAGGTGCAGTATTACCATTTTCAGAAAAAGGTTGACCGTCTCAAATCTGCTTTTGTCGGCTCAAAGCTTAATATCATAAGAATTTTTACAAGTCTTATCCCCATTGCGGCTCTTTTTCTGCCGATCGTGAAAATAAAGCTTTCCGATCCCTTTGAAATATTTGACGGCAATATGGGAATTCTCGACATATATAATATGTTTGATAAGCTTGATCCCGGAGATTTTATAAGCGTTATAGGGCTCCCTGAAACAAGAGCTGCAGGCATACTTTTTACCGTGGCTGTTATTTGTCTTCTTCTTTCGGTGGTGACAATGCTTGTGCATTTTCTTTTTAATATGCTTGCCTCATCACCAAAGGGAAAAATAAGAAATTTCACTATTGATATTATCTTTATTGCCCTTGTTGTGATTGCAATGGGATGCTTTATGTTTATCCCCGAAAATCCTGCAGTGTCGGGTGTGCTCGGTATCGGCGCATATTTATATCTGCTGCTTGTAATACTGAATTTTGTGATTGACATTCTTTGCTTCCGTCAGAAGCTTGAGGTCAAGCATTCGCAGTGCTATGTAGGCGGTATTCCCATAGAGGAATATTTTGAAATGGTGGAAAAGGGCACTCCTCCCGAGGAGCTTCGTGCTGAAATGTACAGACGTCTTACTGCCATACAGCAGGAGCAGGAAGAAAAGCTCAGACTGAAAAATGAAAAGAAGGAGGATGCTTAAATGGATGAAAATAACAAAACTGCCGTAAGCGAGCAGGAGTATATAACCAATTTTAACACCTCCGAAGCGTGGATGAACAGAACCTTCTGTTCCACAAAGGAAAGAGTTGCCTATCTTGTAAAATCAAGTGTAGGAAGCCTTTCTCTGGGTAAATATGACACAGGCTCGGATATTTTCCTTTATAAAATATACGGTCTTTCTCCCGATGCACGAGCAAATGCGGCAATAGGTCTTACCATTTATGATATGATAAATGACCCTCTGTCGGCTCTTATTATCGACAAGATGCGTACGCGTTGGGGCAAATTCAAGCCCTTCCAGTGGCTGGCTCTTTTTCCCAGCCTTGTTGTGGGCTTGGCTACCTGCCTTATGCCCATAATTGCCGAGGGTAACGGCTTTGATGCTGCACAGAAGCTTTTGTTTTACATGGTAATATCCTATATCAACGAAACCATCGGTGCGTTCTTCGGAGGCGGCGGATATATAGACAACGTATTTACGCCGAATCCCAATGAAAGAACCTCACTTTTAGTATCCGCAAAGTTTATTTCCGAGCTTTTTGCGAGATTCCCCGAGCAGCTTATGGGAATTATGTTTGACCTTGTTAATAACGGAAAGCTGAAGCTCAACCTTGTGAATATGTTTGCAGGCTTCAAAACCTTCTGGTGGCTGGTGGCTACACTTCCCGGGGTATGGTGGGTTATTGTAAGTAAGGAAAGAGTTCCTCAGTCCCTTCAGCCGCCTCCTGCAATGAAAGGCTTTTTCTCCGTATTCCGCAACCGCCCAATGCTTATTTACATGCTCTCGGGCTTTATAGGCGGTATTGATATCGGAACGAGCGAATCCCTTTATTACGACAGCGTTCTGAAATTCAATATGATGTCCACCATTGCAGGTATTCCCGGTATGCCCATTTCATATGCTTCATACCCGTGGGCAACAAAATTCAGAAAGAGATTTTCCACCAAGGCACTCTGGGTAATGCAGTCTCTTTCAATCACCGTATCTGAAAGTATTTTCTTCCTCACAGGTCTTATCGGCGGCAAGGAAAACGGCTTCTATAAGAAAAAAGTACCTATGACCATTGCAGCAATGATAGGAAACTGCCTTGAAATGGTATTCTACGGTACAAAGAAAATACTTGACCCCGAAATCAACTTCGAGGTGCTTGACTATTGTGAATGGAAAAACGGCTACAGAGTTGAGGCAACCATTAACCTTGCAAGAAGCTATATCGACAAGGTGAAGGGTGCAGTGCTTACCAAGGTGAATGCAGTGCTCCTTGAAAAATGGGCAGGCTTCCAGGTTGGTGCAGATGCTGTTCAGACAAACGAAACTATGTGGAGAATGTTCATAACAGCCTGCGGTCCCAAGCTTATATTCGACTATCTGTGCGTTGTTCCCATGCTTTTCTATAACATAGACAAAAAGACCCGTGACAGAATGTATCTTGAACTCGAAAAATCCAGAGCTGCCACAGCGGCAAGAGAAAAGAGATTGAGAGATGCAGCCGAAAAGGGTGACACGATAGCTGAATAAAAAATAGTTCCCGTTCTGATGTGAACGGGAATATTTTTTTTGTGAAAAATTAATAATTATATCGGGAACAGTATAAAATAATTACAATGCACATATAATATATTGACAATGCATATTGATTGTATTATAATTATTGCGTAAGGAGTGATGATAATGGCAACTACAAATATTACAATGAGAATGGATGAGGAGCTGAAATCTCAGCTGCAGGAGCTTGTTTCGAATCTCGGTATGGATCTTACCACATTTTTTACAATATCAGCAAAACAGGCCGTGAGAGAACAAAGAATCCCTTTTGATATAACGATGAATAAACCCAATGCGGAAACATTGGCTGCTATCAGGGAAGCAAAAGCAATGAAAGCTGATCCGCTTCTCGGCAAAACCTATTCTGATGCGGATGAAATGATAAAGGAGCTTCTTGAGTGATGTATGGGATAAGACCTACAAATGCATTCCGTAAGGATTTGAAGCGTATTGAAAAAAGAGGTTATAATATCGCACTGCTTACCGATGTGATTAAAAAGCTTGCAAACGGTGAAAGCTTACCTCCGAAGAATAAGGATCATATGCTTTTCGGAGATTTTGAAGGCTGCAGAGAATGTCACATAACTCCTGATTGGCTTCTTATTTATGAAATTTCGGAAAATGAACTGATCTTATATCTGACAAGAACAGGAACACACAGTGATTTGTTCAGATAGAATAAC
>JAZSNB010000030.1:0-17938 GCA_045536195.1 Acutalibacteraceae bacterium | reverse complement strand
ATTTCTTCAGATATTGTCGGAAATTCCGTAAAAACGGTTTTCTGTATCCATCAGCCTGCTTACGAATAAAAACAGAATATTTTATATTATTAAAAATAATTTAAGATAATAAAATGCGTCTTGATTAATGATGGAATTGCCCATATAATATATGTATTATTAATATCGGAGTGAACGGCTTTGGTTAAACAGTTTATAAAAGATATTTTCACATTTACAAAAAAAGAAAAAACGGTTCTTTCAAAACAGGAGAAGATTTCGGCGGCAAGGTTTTATCTTCTTGCCTTTTTCCTGCCCTTCGGAATCGTGCTTTTTGCTGCACTGCTGAAGCAGCTTGCACCCTTCGGGGAATATAATCTTATGTCCATAGATGCCTGGGGACAGTATTTTCCCATGCTCAGAGAAATGGAAAAGGCATTCTTAAGCGGCTTTACAAATTATTCATACTCGGGTGCCTTAGGCTTTGACCTTACGGCTCAGAGTGCCTATTATACCAACAGCCCCCTGTGGTATATTCTCTATCTTATCCCGGGAAAGCTCACGCCCGGTCAGGTAGATATGATGATATTTTTCCGTTTTGCCCTTGCAGGACTTATGTTCACCTATTATCTCACAGAGCATTTCGGCAAAAAAGAAAACTATATGATTATTCTCGGCACAGCCTATGTATTTTCGGGCTATACCCTTGCATTTATCAATCAGATAATGTGGATGGATGCGGTCGTGCTTCTTCCCTTAGTGCTTCTCGGCATCGAAAAGCTTTATAAAGACAGAAATGTTCTTTTATATGCTGTTTCTCTTTTTCTCACCATATACACAAATTTCTACATCGCCTTCAGCGTATGTATTTTTGCCGTGTTGTGGTTCTTCCTCGTTTCAATAACCGAATTCAAAGGGATAAGAGACTGGTTTATCAAGGCATTCCGTTTCGGAATCTGCTCACTGCTTGCAGGTATTGCAAATCTCGGAGTGCTGCTGCCCCTTCTCAGAGCCATCGGCAACACACTCGCTTCTGATATGGGCTTCAACAAGGAGCTTACCTTCTACCACAATTTCTTCGATATGCTCAAAATGCTTCTCCCCTACGGAAAATCATCTCTTGCATATGAGGCACCTAATATATATTTCGGAATTATCCCCGCAGTTATATGCCTTGCAGCCGTTGTTTCAAGGGTTTCCCTTAAAAAGAAGCTTTGCTACGGAGCACTCCTGGTATTTATGTTCATATCCCTTAATTTCACTCTTCTGGACTATATATGGCACGGCTTCCATTTCCCCAATCAGCTGCCCGGAAGAATGAGCTTCCTGTTTATTTTTATTGCTCTTATAATCTCCTGCCGCGGCTTTGATACCCTTCTTTATGAAGGTATCAGAAAAGAAAAGGTAAGAAAAACCGTTTCTCTTGTTCTTTGCTGTCTTATAGGCTTTGAAATAACATCAAACACGGCCCTTAAATTCCTCACCGACACTCGCTGTGTTACGGAAGGCTCTATTCTCAGGAATGCCGATGTGATGGATGAGGTCACAAAAAACTTCTCTCCCGATTATGAAAACGGTGAATTTTTCAGAACCGAGCTGAAGGCTCACAGATACAACGGCGGTCAGCTTCACGGATATAACGGTATTTCCCACTATTCCTCCACAATGTCGGGGGCTTGCTATAATTTCTTCACCTCTCTCGGCATGAGCATATATGCAAAAAACGTAAGTATAGAATACACACCTAATCCCGTGCTCAATTCACTTTTTGCCGTAAAATATATCGTTTCCGCCGACTCACAGTGTGATGAAGTAAGCACCGTTGCAGGAAAAGCGCTTGACTTCTATGTACAGGAAAACGAAGAGGTGCTTCCCCTGTTTTATGTTGCAGATAAGAACGTACTGAATGTTGATATGACTCTTAAGGGCCACGCACTCACAAACGACATATTCAAAAAAGCCGCAGGCACAGAAGATGTAATCAGCGGAAACGGAATTTTCAATGACGATGAGGTTGAAGGATACATTCTCAATGAAAATGAATTCAGAAAGGGAATAAATAATATCCTGACAAGCGAAGCCTCAATTTCTGAAATTTCTGACAAAAAAATTGAAGGCTCTGTTACAGCCGCAAAAGACGGTGTGCTTATGATTTCCCTTCCCGCAGACGATGTGACTGTTGAAATCGACGGTGAAAAGGTACCCACACTCACTGTTACAGGCTATCTCGCAGGTGCCGAAATCACAGAAGGAATCCACGAAATAAAAATTAAATTACCGTGATAATTTTACCGGAGACTTGTTTTTTCAGGTCTCCGGTATTATTATATAGATATAGTTTTACCGTAAAGGGAGTGTTTTTATGACACAGGAAAAATATTTCGGAAAGGCTTCATGGGTCAGCTTCGACGAAAACTGTGTTTCAGTTTTCGCCAAAAAGGATTTTGAAGCAAAAAATACAGCAAAGGCTGAGCTTTCCGTAATAGGTCTCGGTTTTTTTGAAGCATATATCAACGGAAAAGTAATTTCAGATGACAGATTCTTACCCCTTAACACAGACTTTCATAAAAGAGAGCTTATGAGAAAAAGCGGTCCGTTCAAAGAAGTGACCGATCACAGAATATATGTATGCCGCTATGATGTCACAAGGCTTATAAATGAAGGCAAAAACAGTCTTTGCTTTATGCTGGGTAACGGCTGGTATGCCTGCACCCATCAGGAAAAATTCGGAAATAAAAAGCTGATCTTCAATCTTGTTCTCACAGACAATGAAGGAAGCACCACCGAGATTTATTCCGACTCCTCCGTTTTATATAAAGAAGGCTTTATAAAGGAATATGACCTGACCGAGGGTGAAAAACAGGATTTTTCCGATTACAGCGACCTCTGGCTTTATCCCGGCTATGACAAAAGGGATATGCAAAATGCCGTTCCCTGCATTTTCCCCGAAACACGGTATATGATAAGCAATTGCCCTGCCGACAGGGTAACGGAAATAATCATTCCCGCGGTAATAAAGGAAGCTCCCGGCTATAAGGTATATGATATCGGCAAAAACTGCAGCGGAAATCTTGTGCTTTTGCTTCCCGCTGAAAAAGGCAGAAGTGTTAAAATCACGGGAAGTGAAGAAAAGCTCCCCACAGGCGACATTGACCCCGCAAATATAAGAGACCAGCATGCTGAATTCATATGCGGGGACACCGAAAGAGAAGCCTCACAGAAATTCACCTGGCACGCTTCAAGATATTTTGAAGTACCCGCAGATATAAAAGTGCTTCACTTTGAAAAAATTCATACTGACGTAAAGGTAAATTCCGCCTTTTCCTGTGACAACAAGGTGCTTCAATGGATATATGACGCATTTATAAACACACAGCTTTCAAACATGCACTCGGGTATCCCCTCCGACTGTCCCCACCTTGAAAGAAGGGGCTACACGGGTGACGGTCAGCTTGCCGCAGACGCGGTTATGACCTCACTCGACGCAAGAAGCTTTTATGATAAATGGATAGAGGATATTGCCGACTGTCAGGACAGAATTTCAGGACACGTGCAATATACCGCACCCTATACCCATTCAGGCGGCGGTCCCGGCGGATGGGGCGGTGCAATAGTACATATGCCCTATATGTATTATAAGCATTACGGAGATCCCTCTTTTATGATAAAGCTCTATCCTCAGATGAAGGAATATTTCCGCTTTCTGGATGAGCATTCAAGAGGAAATCTCGTATGGTATGATGTGCCCGATGAATGGTGTCTCGGTGACTGGTGCACCCCCACAAAAATCAAAATCCCCGCTCCCTTTGTGAATACATATTTCTACATCAAGCATATTGATGAAATTCTTATGTGTAAGGATGTGCTGAAGCTTTCGGGAAAGGAAGCAAAACAGCTGAAGGACAAAAGAAAAATCCTTGCCGAAGCCATAAAAAAACGCTATTTTAACCCTGAAACAGGCGATTTTGCAAGAAATATCCAGGGAGCAAATGCATTTGCCGTTGATATCGGACTCGGTACAAAAAAGACCTTCAATAATATATGCAGAAAATATGACGAAAAGCATATGTATTACGACACAGGTATTTTCGGAACGGATATTCTCACCCGTGTGCTTTATAAAAACGGTAAAGCTCCTCTTGCCACAAGGCTTCTTTCATCCGAGGGGAAATATTCCTTCGGCAGCATTATGAATCAGGGGGCAACATCCCTGTGGGAATACTGGACAGGCAGACGCTCCCACTCCCACCCCATGTTCGGTGCGGTAACGGCTTATCTTTTCAGATATATCTTAGGTATTTCTCAGGAGGAAGCCTCCTTCGGCTATGAAAAAATACTTATATCCCCTGAAGATATTTCTCTTAAAGGCTCCTTCAGCGGAAAAATAACCGTGCCTGCGGGTGAAATTGAGGTGACTGCCGTATACACCGAGGAAGGTGCAGACTTTACGGTAAGCGTTCCCGATGAAGCCGTTTTCAGATACAAAGGCACAAAAATGAAGCTTAAAAAAGGCACAAATCATATCACAGTATCAGGATAACTTAACAATGACATATAAAAATATTACAGAAGGTACTTTCCTTTCACGACCCAACAGGTTTATCGCCCGTGTGGATATAGACGGCAGGGTGCATACCGTTCACGTAAAAAACACAGGCAGATGCAAGGAAATTCTGACTGAGGGGGCAAGAGTTTTTCTCACAAAATCAGATAACCCTCTGAGAAAAACGGAATATGACCTTGTTGCCGCCGAAAAGGAAACAGAAAACGGCACACTTCTCATAAATATTGATTCGCAGATTCCGAATGCCGCGGCAGAGGAGTTTCTTCACAGCTCTTCTCTTTTTTCTCCCGATGCTCTTATACGCCGTGAAGTGACCTTCGGAAATTCACGCTTTGACCTCTTTATAGAGGACAAGGGGGAAAAAATTTTTATAGAGGTTAAGGGAGTCACACTGGAAAAAGACGGTGCGGCTCTTTTTCCCGATGCGCCAACCGTCAGAGGGATAAAGCACATAAATGAGCTTATCCGTGCAAAGGAAGAGGGCTTCGGGGCATATATATTATTTATAATTCAGATGAAGGGTGTACACTGCTTTTCACCAAACAAAGAAATGCACCCCGAATTTGCCGCTGCCCTTAAAAATGCCCTTAAGGCGGGAGTGAATATTCTTGCCTTTGACTGCGAGGTCACCAAAGACTCCGTCACGGTGAAAGACCCCGTAAAAACTATTATATAACTTCTATCCCCGGAGATAAATATGGACAGAAAACACGAATTACTCAATAAATATTTCGGCTACAAGGATTTCAGACCGGGACAGAATGAGCTTATCGATACCGTTCTTTCAGGCAGGGATGTGTTCGGTATTATGCCCACGGGCGGAGGAAAAAGCATATGCTATCAGCTGCCCGCACTTATGATGAAGGGAATTACAATAGTAATCTCCCCTCTTATTTCCCTTATGAAGGACCAGGTGCTTGCACTTAAAAATGCAGGAATATCGGCAGCCTATATAAACAGCTCACTCACAATTGAGCAGCTCAGAAAGGTCTACGGCTATATGTCCGAAAGGCGGTATAAAATCGTTTACGTTGCCCCCGAAAGACTGTTTACCGAAGGCTTTACGGCTACAATAAAAAAGCTGGACATATCCTTTATAGCCGTCGATGAAGCCCACTGTATATCCCAATGGGGTCAGGATTTCAGACCTGCTTATCTTAAAATCCCTCAGTTTATCGCTTCTCTTCCCGTTCGTCCCGTGATTTCCGCCTTCACGGCAACTGCGACAAAAGAGGTTTCCGAGGACATTGTAAGACTCTTGGAGCTCAAAAATCCCTATAAAACCGTAACAGGCTTCGACAGACCCAATCTCAGCTTTGATGTACTGCGCCCCGGAAACAAGGCACAGACACTCATCTCTCTCATTTCCGAAAGAAAAAACAAAAGCGGAATTGTGTACTGCTCCACCCGTAAGGATGTTGAAAAGGTTACTGAAATCCTTTCAGAAAAAGGCTTTGCAGTTACAAGATATCACGCAGGTCTTTCAGACGAGGAAAGAATACGCAATCAGGACGATTTTATATTTGACAGAAAAAACATAATAGTGGCAACAAATGCCTTCGGCATGGGCATTGACAAATCCAATGTTTCATATGTAATCCACTATAATATGCCAAAAAGTCCCGAGGCATATTATCAGGAGGCGGGAAGAGCAGGAAGAGACGGTGCAGATGCAGAATGCATACTTCTTTTTGCCCCCAAGGATATCACCACGGCAAGGTTTCTTATCAATAACTCCTCAGAAAATGAAGAGCTCACCGAAGAGGAAAGAGCAGCCGTTACCGAGGGCGATTTAAGACGGCTTGACTCAATGGTTACCTACTCAAACACATCAGGCTGTCTCAGAGCCTATATGCTGAGATATTTCGGACAACAGCAGAGAGATTTCTGCGGAAACTGCGGAAACTGTAAAAATGAATCCGAAATTATAAATATAACCGAGCAGGCGCAGAAAATCCTATCCTGTGTAAAACGAGTGAAGCTGCATCTGGGTTATACCCCCGGCGAAACCTTTCTGATAAAAATCCTTAAAGGAAGTCAGGAGAAGAAAATACTTAAAACGGGGCTTGATAAAATCAGCACCTACGGTATAATGAAGGATGAGTCCCAGGACAATATAAGGCTGATTTTCGACAGACTTCTCTTTGAGGGATATCTTACAAAAAATGAATTTGACGGAGTAATACTCACCCGCAAGGCAGACAGTGTGCTTTTCGATAACGAAAGCATTTTTATGACCGTGAGAAAGAAAAAGAAGACCTCTTCTTCTTCAAAGCCCGGCATAGATATAGGCGATGCAGGTCTTTATGATATTCTCCGTGCCGTGAGAATGCGCCTTGCAAAGCAGGAAAAAGTGCCTGCCTACATAATTTTCTCAAATGCCACCCTTCAGGATATGGCAGAAAAAGCGCCTGAAACCATAGAGGAATTTATGGAGGTCAACGGTGTGGGCAATGCAAAGGCAGAGCTTTACGGAGAAATCTTTATAAACGAAATCAAGAAATATAAATCATCATAAAGTATTCTCAGGCTTTATGAATAATTTTTGTCAACAAAAAAAGGCAAGGAAGCGGTTTGCTTCTTTGCCTTTTATTATGCTCCTTATTTTGACAGCTTTATTTCATTGCCTAATGCAAAATAGACCTTGTCACCTGCACCATTTACGGGATATAAGAAGGTATATGTTCTTAATTTTCCGTTTTCATCGGTATAGCTTACGGCATTATGGGGAATTCCGTCGTGGTTATAAACATAAACCACAATAGGCTCACCGGGATACAGATTGCCGTAATTATATGTATCAGAAACCTCGAAAGAGTTGCCATTCGGCATAATACTGTAGAATTTAAGATCCTTTATTTCTCTGTTGGTTGTAAGAATAACGGGATAGCCCCAGGATGAGGTATTCACCCTTACAGTATCAAAATATGAATAATCATAAGAAACATGCTCACCGAAGGTTGCGGAAAGAGAAATTTTTGCAGGTGTCTTTTTTACTGTGTTGTATTCACGGGTTATGATAAGTGATGCATCCTTTGTGCTGCGCATAATGCTGTACACCTTTTCGACACCGTCCGCATCCTTATATGAATATCCGAACACAGGCTTTGAAGTATTGAAGGTCACATAGATATTCACGGATTCGCCTGCGGCAAGAGTACCGCAGCTTTTAATTTCGTTTGTTATGATTTTTCCCGTTGAAGCGTCCTTATCCATACCAAGCACCTTGAAGTCCGTGATACGCTTGTCGGTTTTTACAATTACGGGATGTGAAAAAGAAGAAATGCTTGCATACACGGTGTTATGTTCCGGATAAGAGGCATTGTCATCACCGTAAACGGCAGTAACCTTTGCCGCTGTTTTATCGGAAGAACCGGTATAAGAGGAAATGTAGCCGTCGGTAAGAATAAGAGAGCCGTCATATCCGCTGGTTAAAAATCCGTGGAATTTTTCCTTACCGTCTGTGTCCTTGTATACAATACCGTATTCGGGATAAAGATCAAATTTATTTGTTACATAAACAACAACACGTTCTCCGCGGGACAGTGTACCGCAGTTTTTAACCACACTTGCTTCGTAGAATATTTTACTGCCGCTCATATAATCAAAACCGACTTTTACAATTCTGAAATCCGTAACATCCGCATCGGTGCTGAGGATAACAGGGAAACGGTATCTGAGATCATCGGAAGCGTATATGGTTTCAAAGGATGAATAGCTTCCGTCATAGTCTCTTGCAAACTGTGCAAAAATATTTGCAGGATAAGTAACAAATGCAGAAATTCCGATTTCATATTTCTGAATAGAGCCGTCATAGCCGCTGATACCAAATCCGTATGCCTTCTCGGTACCGTCACCGTCTTTATACACAATGCCGTATTCAGAGTATATGTCGGATAAGCAGGTTATGTAAATAACTATTTTTTCACCTTTTCCGAATGTACCGCAATTTTCTATTATATCAGCATCATAGTATGTTTTCTTGTTATAAAAATCACTGTATCTGAGACCTACGATTCTGAATTCGGTCACATCTGCATTGGTGCTGAGAATAACGGGAAAGCTGTAATCAATGTCATTCGAAGCACGTATTGTCCTGAATGAAGAATAATCTCCTTTGTAATTTCTTGCATACTGAACGGTAATCACTGCAGTATCAACAAGCCCCACCGACATACGAAGTATTGTTCTGGCATCTGCTGCGGTAATCTTGCTGTCACTGTTGATATCCGCTGTTTTTTTCTGTGCGGCAGTGAAGACTTCGAGCTGAACCGAGCATCTGAGAGTGAGTCTTGCGTCTGCCGCGGTAACCTTACCGTCACCGTTCACATCACCCTTCACAGCAGCCGAAGAAAAAACAGGAAGCGACATAAGAAGACATAATGCCATAAATAAAGATATGATTCTTACAATTCGTTTTTTCATAAAGCCTTCTCCTTTTCTGATATACAGTCATTTATTTTCATAAAGCGGCAAAGCACCATAGTGCCTTACCGCTTCAAAAAACCGATCTTTTTCTTACTGCAGATGAATATTCACATAAACCGTTTCTGTGATAATATCTCCTGCCATAAGACCTGCTGCAGACATATCAATGCTCAGATGAACAGGGATACTGTATGTGCCGTCCTCCTGAAGGAATGCACCTACGGGAGTTTCACAAAGCTCATCGGAAAGCACACCCTGTATACCTGCAACAAAACCGCCGAAGCCGGTTTCTGCACAGCTGAATGCATTTTCATTAAGCCTGATTTTTGTGCCGTCTGCCGTTTCGGTAAAGGCTGTGGTTTTTGAAAGCACCTTATTTATGAAGGGGCTGAATTCACAAGCCGTTTCGCAAAGCTTATTCACCGCAGACGCCTCTGAGCCGAACACATAAGAAGCATCAAAAACGGAGACTATGCCGAGCCCCGCGCCTACAGACAATAAATTTAGCTTTTGAAGTGCATTCTCTCCTGCAGTTTCGTTTATAACATTTCTGAGGGCATCGGGTACAAAAACATCAATCACAAGATTTCCGTCAGAAGTCCTTGCACTGATGTGCTCAGAAATAACCTTGCAGAATGATTTTACCTTACCGAGATTTTCTTCACTGCCCGTAAAAAACAGGGTAAGCTTTATTTCTTCATCATTGACCTTAACGTCATATGTGCCGAAAACACCGTCTGTGCCGACACTTTCCATCTTGTAAAAGAAGCCCGCGCCGATATCAAAAAGAGCAGTCTTCACAGCAGTATTCTGAAGCCTGCCGTCCTTAAAAACAACGTTACCGTCGATTGTGATAGTATCCTTTTCACCGAGATAGGCTTTTACACCTTCGCCGAGCCTTGTAAGTAAGCCGTCAAAGACGGATGCGTCGGGCTGATTGTCTTCTTTCCATATGCCGTCAGCATTTAATATAATGTCTGCTTTGTTCCCTTCGGTTTTAACTGCAATAAAGGCATCTGCACCGGTATTTTTTGCCCATAAATTCACCTCGGCTGAAGCAGTGTCAAGAATTGAAGGAACAGCCTTTCTCTCAGCAAAAACAACACCGCACACCTTACAGTGTGAGCCCTCTGAAAGCCCCGGGGAGGTAAATTTTGCAGCAACAGCTTCATCCTTGATTTCAGTGTGTGATGGAGTTTTTTCAAGCTCAACCGCCAGTCTTAAAATAAAACGGGCATCCTCTGATTTTATCACACCGTCAGAATTCATATCGCCCCTTGCAGTCTGCTTTTCATCAAGCTTTTCAAGACCTACGGAGGCTCTGAGAACGAGACGTGCATCAGCGGCATCAATGGCTTTATCACCGTCAGCATCACCGGAATCAGCACAGGCTGAATCGGGCTTTTCTGCAATATCCTCAGAAGCAAAAGCTCCTGTAATACAAAGACATACCGTCATCAGAAGGGATATTAGGACGGATAAAATTTTCTTCATCAATTGCTTACTCCTGATAATTTTTCCGCAGCATTTATCTTGCTACAACAAATGTCATTCTTTCCTGAATTGTAAACGCACCGTGACCTGTATTGAAGCCGCCGTGATCGGAAGTGATTATAATAAGCCAGTCTTCATTTTCATATGTGCTTCTTTCTTCAATTGCCTCAATTATATCCATAGCCTGCTCTTCGGAAAGTGCAAATGCATCGGAATAATCGGGATTTTCAAGATCAAAGCCGGTGCCGTGACCCGCGTGGTCGGTATGCTCAAAAATAGTAAAGATGAAATCTGAGCAATCTGCACTCTTTACATCCTGAAGGGTATTTGCAAATGTGCCGTTATCGTCTTCAGCATCAGAGAAAAGAACGTCGAGACCCTTTTCTTCGCAATATGCCTTTTCAAGATTATATGTGGCATTTTCGGAGCTGAAGTGTCCGTTCCATGATACATAGAAAGCCGAAGCATCTGCTTTTTCTTCCTCAACAAGAGAAGTAAGAAGAGTGAGTGTGTCTGTTGACTTTGTAATATCATTATCGGTGATACCGTGAACATCAGCCCACTGACCTGTAAGAATAGATGCCCAGCCGGGAGCTGTAGAGGTTGCCTGTGTGTTGAAAACAGGATAATTCACACCGCCGCAATAGGCAATATTGGCACTGCCGCCGGTTGTGATAAGATGGAAAATTGCGCCGTCTTCTTCACAAAGAGTAAGTGCATCTGCACGGCAGCCGTCGTAGCCTAAAACAATAGCCTTCTTTTCTGTTTTACCCTCGGGAAGCTCAGCACTGAAATGTGCATCTATAAGATTATAAATTTCAGTCTGGGGAACAGCTGTTTCAATTGTGTTTTCATAAGGCTCAAAGGAAGCCACATTTTCCTTATACTTAGGAATTGTGTCAAAGTGGTTAAGTCCTCCGATAACACCGTAGAGCATCATAAATAAAGATGCAATGCCTGCCATAATGCTGTAAAAAATATTAAACATATTCTTTACTCCTTTCTTATTAGTTAATTTAATCATAACACTTATGTGATACTATGTCAAATATAATATAAAAAGGAAGAAAAAGTATCAAAATAATTTTTCCGGTGCAACATTTTCCTGTTTTTCTGCGTCTTATTATATGAATGCATTTTCGGAAAGGAAAGGATATTATGAATAAAAAGCTAATCATCTGTATATCTCTGATTATCGGCATATTTGCGTCGGGAATTCTTGCAGGCTATGCTGTTTTAAGCATAAAAAGCATCGGCATCAGTACGGGATTATGCCTGTTTTCGGATAACGGAAGCTGCTTTATTATAAAAGAAAACTCACCCGTAAAGCTCTCTCCCTCTGAAAATAATCCCTCAATGTTTTCCGCCTTTTCAGACGGGGATAAAATACTTGTTTTTCATTCGGGCATCAATGAAACATATCCCGCATCGACAGGCGCCTATCTTTGCATAAAGCTCAGCGACGGAAAAAAGGAGGATGTCCCTGAGGAGGTAGTATCTTCCCTTACACATCTCGGCTGGCTGAGTGAAGCCGGAAGCACAAAAGAAGCGGAATTCACACAGGACATATCCGTAAAAAGAGAATACGGAAATATAAGCTTCAGCCTTCCCGACGGCTGGGATTACAAAGAAATTAAGAATACACAAAAGCCTCATCTCATAAGTATTGAAATCTTCAGAAAGGCTGACCCCGGCTTAAAAATTGAAATTTCACATACCGACGCCTTCGGTGTATGCGGCACCGGACTTACCACCCGGGAAGAAAATCTTTCGTCATATAAAATCACAAAAGGAATTTATGATAATAATCCCTATTGGGACTATATTGTTTTTGAGGACACACCGGGATATTATGTGATATATAACCATATGTCCTCCGAAAAATACAAAAGCGTGAGCGAGGAAATCGATGCAATATTCTCTACAATTAAAATTGCCGAAGGAATATGCTTCAGAGAAGAAGCATTAAAAGAAGCGGAAAAGCTCACCACAGGAGAAAACAAACCCTCCCCCGGAGAATTCGACCCTATAACCGGCATCTGGACCTTCGTTTTCGATAAAGAAGAAACGGAAGAAATAATAAAAATCAACTCTCTCGGTGAAATCATATCCCCCGCACAAGGCTGATCCGTTTATCAGTTTATATTGCCTTCTCACTGCTGTGAGGGGGCAATATTTATTATTGATTTTAACTTATGATTATGTTATTATATAAGATCGATAATGAAGATTTGCAAAAATAACCGGAGAAAGAAAATGGAAGAAGAAAGAATACTGAAAATAACCGATATTTCATCCGACGGTGAAAATACCGACAAGGTAGAAATGGAAACAGTCTGCACCTATTACGGCACGGATGATAAATATACAGTGGAATTTGATGAGATATTTGCAGAGGATATGAAGAGCCACACCACCCTCAGAGTAAAAAACGGCAGCTGTGCCCATTTACTCAGACAAGGCTCTATAAACACCGAGCTTATTATTGAAAACGGGGTCAGACACAACTGCGCATACTCCACTCCTTACGGGGAGCTTATGGTGGGTATCACAGGCACGGATTTTATCAGCAGACCCTATGACAACGGCAAGCTTCTTCTGAAAATGAATTATACCGTAGATTTTTACGGTGAAGTAAACCAGACTAAAGAAATGACCATAGAAGTAGGGGCAAAGGTCAAGGAAAGGAACTGAAAAAAATGAGTATGTTGGTTAAAAAGGCTGAGCAGCAGCTTGAGAATGCAATCATTTCAGCTATCAATAAGGCTATAGAAAAGAAGGAGCTTCCCGAAGCAGAGCTTCTTCCCGTTAAAATTGAAATCCCTGCAGACAGAAAAAACGGAGACTATTCCACAAATGCAGCGATGGCACACGCAAGGGCATTCCGTATGCCTCCCGTTAAAATTGCCCAGGCAATAATGGAAAACCTTGAGCTTGAGGGCACATATTTCTCAGGGGTATCCTGTGCAGGTGCAGGCTTCCTTAATTTCACCTTATCTCCCGATTATTACGGAGACATCCTTAAGGACGTAAAGGAAAAAGGTGCACTCTACGGTCATTCCGATCTCTATAAGGGCAAGCGCGCCCTTGTGGAATTCGTATCCGCAAACCCCACAGGTCCTATGCACGTAGGTAATGCAAGAGGCGGTGCTATGGGAGACTGTCTCAGTGAGGTGCTCTCCTGGGCAGGCTATGACACAGAAAGAGAATTCTATATAAACGACGGAGGAAACCAGATAGAAAAGTTCGGTCTCTCCCTCGATATACGCTACCGTCAGCACTTCGGCGATCCTATAGAGATGCCCGAGGATTCATATCACGGTCAGGATATCATCGACCACGTTAAAAATTTCGCTGAGCTTCACGGTGACAAATACATAAATGCAACCGAAGAAGAAAGAAGAAGCGCACTCGTAGGCTACGCACTTCCTCTTAACATTGAAGGACTTGAAAGAGATCTTCTTAAATACAAAATCAGATACGACACCTGGTTCAGAGAAAGCACTCTCCACAATTCGGGTGCTGCAAAAAAGGTTGTTGACCTTCTTACGGAAAAGGGCTACACATATGAAAGCGAGGGCGCACTCTGGTTCAGAGCCGAGCAGTTCGGCTGCGACAAGGACTTTGTTCTCAAGCGTTCAAACGGCTTCTTCACATATATAGTTCCCGATATTGCCTATCACTACAACAAGCTTCAGGAAAGAAGCTTCGATCTTGCAGTTGATATCTTAGGCGCAGACCACCACGGATATGTGCCCCGTCTTAAAGCCGCCCTCACGGCTCTGGGCATCAACCCCGACAGACTTCAGGTTGTGCTTATGCAGATGGTAAGACTTGTTAAGGACGGAGAAGTAATAAAGGCATCAAAGCGTTCGGGCAAGGCTATCACTCTTGTTACTCTTCTTGAGGAAGTGCCCATTGATGCAGCAAGATTCTTCTTCAACATGAGAGAGGCAAACACACATTGCGACTTTGACCTTGACCTTGCAGTTGAGGAGAGCTCACAGAATCCTGTTTATTACTGCCAGTATGCTCACGCAAGAATATGCTCTATCTTCAGAAAAATGGAAGAAAACGGCATAAGCTTTGATGAAAACGGCAATAATCATCCAGAAATGCTCACCCACGAGAACGAAAAAGAGCTTATCCGCTACATAGCATCCCTCACAGGTGAAACAGAGAATGCAGCAAAGCATCTCGACCCCTCAAAGCTCACACGCTATGCAGTAGAGCTTGCAACCCTGTTCCATAAATTCTACAACGCCTGCCATTGCGACGTTGAGGATGAAAACTTAAGAAATGCAAGACTTATGCTTTGCAGCTGCACAAAAACAGTCCTTGCAAACGTACTGGGTCTCCTCAAGGTAGATGCCCCCGAAAAGATGTAACCTGATCCGGCAACAAGAAAACGGCTTCGCCGTACGCTTTGCGGCGAAACGCTTTCGTATAGTCCATCGCCGAGGGAAGTTTACTTCCCGTTCGGCGGGACATATAATCTTTTTACTTTATAGGAAGGAATTTCCTATAAAGTAAAAAAACAGAAACACCAAACAGTATGGGAGGGATATTATGTCCGACAACACAGAAAGAACCGTAGCACAGAACAAAAAGGCATACCACGATTATTTTGTGGAGGAAACGTATGAGGCGGGGCTTGAGCTTTACGGCACGGAGGTAAAGTCTATCCGTGAAGGCAGAGTAAATCTCAAAGACTCCTGGTGTCACATAAAGGACGGAGAAATTTTTGCAGAGGGTATGCATATCTCTCCTTACGAAAAGGGCAACATCTTCAACCGCGATCCCTTAAGACCCAAGCGTCTTCTTATGCACAAAAGAGAAATAAATAAGCTGTTCGGACTTATGAAGCAGCAGGGCTATACCATAGTACCTCTCAGTGTTTATTTTGTAAAAGGCAGAGCAAAGCTCAAAATCGGTCTCTGCAAGGGTAAAAAGCTCTATGACAAGCGTGAGGATGCCGCCAGAAAAGCCGCAAACCGCGACATAGAACGCTCTATGAGAGGCGACAAAAATATATAATCAACCGACGGTTGACACATAATTCCGCAGAATCAACCGTTGCTTTAGTTATTTTCCTTCATTTCAACCTTTGTTCAATTAAAATTTCACGGTTTTTCCGTTACAATTTAATTGACAAAAGGCTATATGCCGAAAGGAGAAAAACGAAAATGACTTTATTCACAAAAAAAGAAAACGAAAATCCGTCGCAGGAAATTAAAAAGGATGAAAAAACTCTCGGTGAGAGATTGTCGGCAGCAAGAAAAAACAAAGGTCTCACTCAGGAGGAATTTGCCCGTATGCTTGATGTTACCCCGCAGGCTGTCTCGAAATGGGAAAATGATCAGTCCTGCCCCGACATACTTCTGCTTCCTAAAATCTCATCCATCCTCGGCACAGGAATAGAAGAGCTTCTCACAGGGGAACAAAAAGAAAGCCTGCGGCAAAAAGAAAAAACCGTGGTTACGGATAACAGTAAGCTTAAGCTTAAAATCAGAATAACTCCGGTCAATAAAAAGCCGACCAATATAACCGTACCCGTGGCACTCGTAAAAAGAGTGGCAAAAATAGGAAACGGAATATCGGGAATCTTAGGCAACTCTTCACTGACAAATTCTCAGATGGAAGAAATTCTCAGTCTTGCCGAAGAAGGCGGCACGGGTGAGATTCTCAACATAGAAGCCGATGACGGTACGGTAATTTCAATAGAAATAGCATAAACCCCGATTAACACCAACAAATTACAGTTGCTTTTTACAAAAAACAATTGTATAATAATATTTCCTGAAGGGTTATGTGTCTTTGCATATTTCCCGCAGAAAAACAGCAGATACCAACCAACAAGCATTATTTATCCGTAAAAACCGGATATATCCCTGCAGATTTGCCCGCAAATCTGCCCGTATGGGGGCGAAAGGATTTCGACGGGGAATTTAAGTCTTGATAAGCGAGCAGTGGCGGGGCACCACTATAAAAGCTTCAAGTTATAAAATAACTAACAACAATAATAAAGTTTTAGCAGCTGCTTAATCGCAGCCGCCGTCATTCCCGGGAGTACCGCGGCCCGGTGCGTGGCGTCATGAAGCGGTGAACGTGAATGTGAGAGAGCCCTGTATCACATCACGGCTTAAAGGGCTGGCATTCATCGGAGTGTGTTGTTTCACGCCGCTGAAAGCGAGATCAAACAAACAACTACGCTCGTAGAAAGTCGGGAGGAGAATTTTTCGGACAGGGGTTCGACTCCCCTCGCCTCCACCATGTAAAAAACCTCTTTTGTCTACCTGACAAAAGAGGTTTTTTACAATGATATCCGTTCCTGTCGGAACGGGTGATATATCTTCGATATGATATCGCACTTCGTGCGATGATATATGCCTTCGGCATATGAAGGAACGGATATTATATCATGCTTGCGAAGCAAGTATATCATACGGCACAGCCGTATATCATATCGCATCAGCGATACATCATTGAAACGGGAAACCTTTTATGATATAATTACCGATGAAAGAGGGTGCTTTTATGTCCGAAAGCAAATTACTTGACTTATCTTTTGAATTTGCTGTTGCTATTGTAAATCTTGTTGACGGTGTAACTGCACCAAAAAGCTCTTATATGACCGATCAGCTTGCAAGAGCAGGTACATCGGTCGGTGCGAACATCCACGAAGCCCAATACGCACAAAGCAAGAAAGACTTTGTCGCAAAATTGGAAATTGCTTTGAAAGAATCTAACGAAACGAGTTATTGGTTGAAATTGATGTATGAAACCAAGAGAATAGATATTACCACATTTCAATATACCGAGAAGCTTTGCGGCAATATTCGCAGGTTACTGATTGATTCTTGCAAAACCGCAAAGGAGAATACCAAATGAAAAACTGGACGAGAATTGCTGAGTCGTATGACGGCGGTTTTACCGAAATATATTTGGATTTATATAAACTCAACACAGGCTTTGTGATAAAAGGATCATCCTATCACTATAATGCCGGTGCTGAAAAACTGCTCTGCGAAGTGAAAATTCCGGCTGCCATAAAGGAGACGAAGGATGTTCTGCATTTTATAGCTGAAAACCATTCATCAAACCCCTGGGCAAAAATAATTTTGGAAGAACTCAAATCCAACAAAGGTTTAATTGCTTTTATTGAAGAAAACAGATAAAACCTACGCACCTTTTCTTCGTTTTTACCCCTGTTTACGCACCTTTTTGCCCGCCTCCACCAAAGAGAATAACCGTCATTCTGATACAACGGAATGACGGTTATTTTATACCAAAAATCAGTTTTTAAAGCTTCTTATGGTAAATTTCATTGCTTTTACATTTGCTGCCGTTTCAAATCGTTAAATTACAGCCGGTAGCCGTTGAAAAACAGCGAGTTATATGATAAGATAAATAAAAGGAGGCGATATTATGAAGCAATATAAACCATATTTACTTATACCTATGATCTTTGTT
>JAZSNB010000067.1:0-3016 GCA_045536195.1 Acutalibacteraceae bacterium | reverse complement strand
AACGGACAGCAGCGAAAAGACAATTCAACAAAGAACGGTCTTCATAGAAGAATATACGGAGATTTTCATCAATAGTGAAAACACAATGACGATGAATGCAATTTACAAGCTTAAAGGACATAGCAGTGGTACGGTCAATTGCGTATTTAGTACCACAGGAAGGACAGAATCTGCTTTTACAACGGAAAGGAACGAATTTTAAGTTACCGCAATGTTCGCAGCCGAACATAGCACCGCCGAAGGAAGAATCTCCGCAGTGAATTATTCTATCTACGTTTTCGATAACGGACTTCCGAGGATTAAGCAGATAGATAAGTTCTTCATAATGTTCTTTGAAAATTTGTTGTAATATATTCATGTGAATATTATACAACAAATATCCCCAAAGCAAAACCCCCTCGTGATTGAGGGGGCAGGGGGTGATGATTTGTCGAAGACAATTTTTTAGTATTCAAAATATTTTTAAATAATTTGCATTTTTTTGCGTCTTAATAGATGAAGGAGGGATAAATATGGAAGATACCGCAATAATCGAACTGTATTTCAGCCGATGTCAGACGGCACTTAAGGAAACAGAAATAAAATACGGCAGATTTATATATTCCCTTGCAAACAATATTCTTTCTTCTGCCGAGGACACCGAAGAGTGTGTGAATGATACATATCTCAGGCTGTGGAATTCCATACCGCCCAATAATCCCGGTAATTTTATTGCATATATCGGGAAAATAACGAGAAATACCGCAGTAAGCATATTAAGACACAATACTGCAGCTAAAAGAAACAGCTCGGGTGATGTGCTTTTGTCTGAGCTGGAGGATTGCATTCCTTCAAGAGACAGCATTAATGAAGAGGCAGATATGAAGTATCTGTCAGTAATAATTTCCGGCTGGCTGAAGACACTTGATCCCGATATGAGAGTTTTATTTGTGAAACGCTATTGGTACGGAGAGTCTGTTCAGGAATTGAGCAGGCAGACAGGAATAAGACCTGCAAAAATATCATCGTATTTATTCTCTCTGAGGAAGAAGCTGAAAAAAGTACTTGAGGAGAAAGGAGTAAGAGTATGAATTCCGAAATAATTTTTGACGCAATTACAGATATTGACGAAAGTCTGATTGTTGAAGCCCGTCAGCACCGTTTTATGAAGAAAAGTAAAATTGTACCTTTTGTTGCATGCGCTGCCGCAACTGTTGCAATCGTACTTGCCGTGGGTTTTCTGAGAAGCTTTTTGTTCTCTTCTCATATGATTACCCCTGAATATACACTGCCGCTGCCTGAAGAAACACTTTCTTCTTTCGCAGGAAACAATGAAACCGAGGATGAAAACACGGTAAACAGCAGTGAAAATACTACTGCCCACGAAGATATTTCACATATGCCTGAAGAAAACACATCTTTATCCTCAGAGGAAGAGCCTCGGAGTGAATATGAAGAGGCGACAACGGGTATGTCTGTAGTGCTTCCTTCCGATAATGATCATTCTCCCTCAAACAAGGTAACAATAAAGCCACAGACCTTAAGTACAGCCTCTTATCCCGAAATGGCAAAGTACCCCA
The DNA here is from genome assembly GCA_045536195.1 of Acutalibacteraceae bacterium. Taxonomy (GTDB): domain Bacteria; phylum Bacillota; class Clostridia; order Oscillospirales; family Acutalibacteraceae; genus RUG806. The sequence goes on along the minus strand of JAZSNB010000067.1, from coordinate 1,457 downwards.
ATTCCGTTATGCAATACGGTCCTTTGTTTGATTCTATGTATAATGCGTGGAAAGATGATATAAAAGAAGTGCAGAAAATTGAGGTCAACACAGATAATGTGACAGATTTTTCTGCGGACATTACGGAAAAATTCCTTGCCGTTGCCGATGATAAAAACAAAGCCGTTTCACCTCTTAATATCTATATGGCTCTGTGCCTTCTTGCCGAGTGTACCGATAATAATTCGAGACAGCAGATACTTTCTCTGTTGGGAGCAGACAGTATTGAAGCCCTGAGAGAGCAGGCAGAAAAGCTCTGGAGAAAAAATTACCGCGACGACGGCTATATGAAGAGTATACTTGCAAATTCCCTGTGGCTTAATAACAGCATCAAATATAAGGGCAGTCTTATTGATACTCTTTCCGAAAAATACTATACCTCTGTATTTTACGGTACAACGGGTACAGATTCATATAATAAAATGCTTAATAACTGGATAAATGACAATACGGGAAATCAGCTTTCTCCCGATATAAAGATGAGTGAAGAAGCTGTATTCAGCATTGTATCCACTCTTTTGTATCAGACTAAATGGACAAATGAATTCGATAAGAACACCGTGGAAAAAGGGGAATTTCATTCTCCCTCCGGCAGCCGGGAATGTGAATTCCTGACCAGAGAAGAAAACAGGAAGTATTATTGGGGCGAAAATTTTTCTGCAATAAGTCTGGGGCTTGATATAGGCGGACAAATGTGGTTTTTCCTGCCCGATGAAGACTATGATGCCGACAGAATTTTTGCGGACGGTGAAATAAGAGACTTGCTTGAGCTTTCTTCCGTTGCACGTGAGACAGAATATAAAAATTCAAAAGATCTCATTGTGAATATGAAGATTCCCAAATTTGATATAACTGCCGATACGGATCTTAAAAACGGACTCTCAGAGCTTGGCATTACCGATGTGATGAATCCTCTGACAGCAGATTTTTCTCCTCTTGCACAAAACTTTTACGGTATATATGCAGACAGCTTCAGGCATTCAATGAGAGTGAAAATTGATGAAGAGGGTGTATCGGCTGCCGCTTATACCGCCATAATCGGAGCCGGTTCGACTGCTCCGCCCGATGAAAGAGTTGATTTTATCCTTGACCGACCCTTTGCCTTTGCAGTAACCCTTGATAACAAAACCATCCTTTTCGCCGGCGTAGTAAACCAACCGTAAAGAATAAGCTGTCGATTTGATGAAACCGCCTGAAAAACACGAAACTGTATACCATCTTATTGCACAACCTGTTAACTGTCATACTGCACTGTACAGACTAGGCGTCCCGGTATAGGAACGTGCGAAGCACCTATATCGCACTGAAAATTGCATGTAACAGAACAAAAAGAGGCTGATTATGAGGATATTTATCAGCGACATAAATATTTTTATCCTTGTGGCAAACGGGACGCCGAGGTCGTCGTCCCCTACAGG
>JAZSNB010000059.1:0-3472 GCA_045536195.1 Acutalibacteraceae bacterium | reverse complement strand
CCATATCCGATGCATACTGTTTTACATCAAATACTGCAATGTATTCATCACATAATCCCATCTGTATATTGTATCCCGGAAGAAGCCGGTCATTTCCCATGTAATACGGCAAGATATTTTCTTAGGTCAATATTCTCCATTACCTCACAAAATGTATATACCGGATCAGAAATTTCTATAATTTTTTCAATTTCCGGTGGTAATTTTAATTGATATGGTGTATTATATTCTCAGCGATATTCTTTTTCATGCAAGTAAATTATATCACAAAAAGGACTACATTCCTACCCCTTAAGGTAAGTTTGTAGTCCGTTTTCTTTTAGGGCTGTTTTTTTACTGCACCTTTTAACGTTCGTTTTTTATGACAGATGGCTGATTATTTCTTTTTTGTATTCCAGGAATTCTTCGGAGAGTCTGAAGTCAGCGGGACGGGGCTTTTTAACGTCTATCACGATTTCCTTGGTGATTGAAGCAGGCTTTCCCGTGAGAATGTAAATTCTGTCGGATAAAAGAATTGCCTCGTCTATATCATGTGTGATAAAAAGAGTAGAGAGCTTTATTTTTTCCATTATGTCAAGATACCACTCGTGCACCGCTGATTTTGTGAGCATATCAAGTGCCGAAAACGGTTCATCAAGCAAAGCAACCTTTTCTGAAAAAAGATAGGTTCTGAGAAGTGCTGCACGTTGCTTCATACCGCCGGATATCTGAAAGGGATATTTTTTTTCAGTTCCCTCAAGACCGAAGCCGGGAAAATATTCTCCTGCTTTTTTTCTTGCATCCTGCTTTTTCATACCTCTTACCACAAGGGGAAGTGCCACATTGTCGAGAATGGTTTTATGAGGTAAAAGCAGGTCCTTCTGAAGCATATAGCTGACACTGCCCGGTTTGCCGGTTATGTTTTTACCCTCAAGGAGCACCTCGCCGCTGTCGGGAAGACTCAATCCTGCAATTATATTAAAAAGTGTGGTCTTACCGCTGCCGCTGACTCCCAGAAGAGCCGCAATTTCACCCTCGCAAAGTTTCAGTGAGGTGTTCTGAATTATGGCTTCATCTGAAAAAGCCTTTGAAACTCCGTTAACTTCTAAAACTGTCATTTTTACTCCTGTTATTTTGTGGGAAGATATTCGTTCGAAAAGCCGTAATCAAGAGGCACCTTGCCTTCTGTAAGGTTTTCCTTGTTGACCCATTCATAAAAAGCGTTCCATCTTGCGCTGTCGATATATCCCCAGTATTCTGCATCTGCTATATATTCATCGGCAAGATATTTCTGACTTGCGATAACCAGATCTCTGTCAAGCTCCGGAGCTGCTTCAAGAAGAATTTCTGCAGCCTCTTCGGGATGCTCTGCAGCATATTCATAGCCTCTGCTGACGGCTTTTACGAATTTTGCGGCGGCTTCGGGACGCTTTTCAAGAAAATCATTTCCCGCAATAAGCACGGGTGTGTAATAGTCAAAAACGGGATCGATGTCCTTGAATGCAAAGTAGTCTGTAGGAAGATTTTCAAGCTCTGTTTTTACACCTGCCCAGCCGTAGAATACCCAGATGGAGTCAACCGAATTTGTTTTAAGAGCTGATACTTCATCGGTTACGGTGCTGGGAATAAGCTCAACCTTATCGAAATCACCGCCGTCAGCCTCAATCACTTTTTTAAGTGTGGCAAGCTCTATAGCTCCGTTCCATGTGGCATATGAATGACCTTCAAGGCCTGCAGGGGTGTCCATTCCCTCTCCCTTACGGGAAATTATTCCCGAGGTGTTGTGCTGAATAATTGCTGCAACTGCAGTTACGGGAAGAGGCTCTTCTCCGGCAAAGGCAGCCGCAAGAGAGTCCTGGAAGGATATGCTGAAATCTGCCTTGCCCGATGCTGTGAGCACAACAGAGCTGTCTTCGGGAGGCTGTGCAATCTCAACGGAAAGTCCTTCTTCAGCGAAGAAGCCAAGCTTTTGTGCAACATATATTCCCGTGTGGTTGGTATTAGGTGTCCAGTCAAGGACAAAATTAATTTTTTCCGGTGCTTCTGCCTTGTCACCGCAGGCAGCAAGAGGTAAGCATAATGTGATTATAATAAGAGCAATACTTATAAATTTTTTCATTTTTCCTGACTCCTTTCCCAGGGGGTTAGTTTTACGTGAAGAAAGTCTACAAGCTTCATAAGAATCAGACTTATTACGGAAATGAGAATAATAACAGCAAACATTTTATCAAATGCATAGGCTTTTCTTACTCTGGTCATATAAACGCCGAGACCGCCGAAGCCGCCAAGCCACTCTGCAATAACTGCACCCACAACGGCATAGGAAGCGGAAATTCTGAGACCCGAAAAGAAACGGGGCAGGGAAGCGGGGAGCTTTATGTGGCGGAAAACCTGAGAGTTTCCCGCGCCCATGGCCTTCAGCAGATTAACGGAATCTGTGTCGGCAGACCTGAAGCCGTCGAGAAGTCCCACCGTAATGGGAAAAAATGTGGTTATGGTTATAAGCACAACCTTGGGCATCATCTCATAGCCGAACCACAATACCAACAGGGGGGCAATTGCAACCGTGGGCACAGTCTGTGTCAGCACGATTATGGGATAAAAGGCTTTGTAAAGAGGCTCAAATCTGTCCATTATAACGGCAATTAAAAAGCCTGTAATAACACCGCAGCCGAGTCCTGCAAAGGCTTCGGCAAGTGTTATACCGCAATGCTCAAGCAATGTGGGGAATTCCGCAATAAGTGCTTTTATTACCCCGACGGGGGAAGGGAGCATAAAGCTGTCAATAAGCCCCAGTGAGCACACCGCCTGCCAGAGGCAGACAAGAATACCGATGGCAGAAAATGCCCATATTTTATTGGTGATATTTTGAAACTTTTTTTTCAATGGTAAGTACATCTCCGTTCGGACGGTAGTTGATTTTTACATAGGTTGATATGGAATCGGCACCTGCCTTTGCTGCGATGTGCTGACAATTTTTTATGATTTCAATAAGCTCGTCAATATCTCCCTCAACGGATGTTTCCAAGGGGCCTACAAAATATGTGAGCCCTGTGGAACGGATATATGAAATTACCTCATCAACAATGCGGATAACTTCATCATCTCCCGAAACCTTGGGTACCAGCTGGATTCCTATGCTTGCATTCATTTTTCTCTTTCTCCTTTAATTGGTCTTGACAATTTATCCTGTTTTGAAGGATATGAAATAAAACCGCCCTGTAGCCGCGATATGATTAACTTTTTCCGTTTTGTATAAGCACGGAAGCATTTATGAAAAAATTCACAAGAAAACGGCTTCGCCGTACGCCTGCGGCGAAACGCTTTCGTATAGTCCATCGCCGAGGGAAGTTTACTTCCCGTTCGGCGGGACATATAATCTTTTTACTTTATAGGAAGGAATTTCCTATATAACAAAAAAACACTCAGCGAACCGGGCGCTGAGTGCAGTTATTATTTCAAAAAATATTCTGAAAAATATGCTTCCTACGCC
>JAZSNB010000139.1:0-17430 GCA_045536195.1 Acutalibacteraceae bacterium | reverse complement strand
TCATCAGTAACCTACGGTTACGGCTCACTAGGTGTAAGCTTTGTTGATTTCCTGGAAAAAGCAGATGGTATTACAGCTGTAAAAGAAGCAGTATCAGGCACTACACTTGCCGATATAAAAGATAATTCATATGTATCCAGACTGAATAAAATTGATACGTCTTTAAAGGCAGACGCATTTATATGTCAATTGTCAACAAATGATGCAACTAAAAATATTCCGCTGGGTGAAATTAGTCCTGAAAAAATTGCTGATACATTTGACACATCAACTGTAGCCGGAGCTATTGAATATATAATCAATTATGTAAAGCTCACTTGGAACTGCCCCGTTATATTCTATACACAGGCAAAATATGACAGTGATAACTATGCTGAAATGGTACAGTTGCTGTACAAAATACAGGATAAATGGGATATTGAAATAATAGATTTATGGAATAATGAAGATATAAACAACATATCTGAAGAGCAAAAGAAACTCTATCTTGTTGATAACATACACCCTACAAAAGCAGGTTACAAAGAATGGTGGCTTCCTGAATTTCAGAAAGCACTTTATAAAATACTCTGATAAAAAGCCGCACAATCAATGATCGTGCGGCATAATGATTTATTCTGCGGGCGTGTAGCTCATATAAAAGCGCAGTGTACCGCCTTCCATAAGCTCATCATGAGTAATATAGGGACCTTCAATTTCTTTACCGTTCAAAGTAACAGAATAAACATATACATTGTCTTCGCTCTGATTGAACACCTCTATATTGAGAGTGTTTCCGTTGCCGAGTTTCAATGATGCATTATCAATATTCGGCGAGCCGATCCAGTATTTATCAGTACCTGCAAGAGGATAAAAGCCCATCGCGGAGAAAACATACCAGGAGCTGAGTGTACCGCCGTCATCATTTCCGTCAAGACCGTTAATATCTGTGCTGAAGCGGTTTTTAAGAGTCCATCTTACCCATTTCTGAGTAAGATCGCTTCGTCCGGCATTACTGAACAGATAAGGAGTATGAATATCATGCTGATTGCCGATCCAGAAGCCGTGTCCGGGGTCAATAGCTGCTCTGGTAAGAGATGCATCTTTCATAAAAGCTTCAAGCTCACTTACAAAATATTCATCGCTACCGAAAAGCTCAATCATACCGTCAATATCCTGAAGAGCATTCCATCTCCACTGTCTTGCACTGCCTTCACAGTAGCAATCAGCGAATTTTTTAATCATAACAGCATCATAGAAAGAGGTTATGTATGGACTGAAATTCCAAACAAATTCACCGTCTGAGTTTTTTGCCTGGAAATACTTAGTCTCGGGATTAAATGTATTTTTGTAATTCATTGATTTTTCATAATACTTTACGGCATCCTCTTTATATCCCAGAGCTTCTGCAAGTGTTGCAATAGCACCGTCTTCCCATGAGTATTCAATAGTTCTGGCAACAGACTCATCAGCAGGGGCGAGATCATCCGGAACATATCCGTATTGATTATAAAGATCAACATAATCTCTTCCTACTTTTGTATCCTTAACCTCAGAGGAATGTTTCATATACTCATATGCTGTATTTACATCAAAATCAGTGAATCCCTTGAGATAACTTTCGGTGATAACAATATTAGCGGGATCTCCAAGCATAGAACCGGCATAACCTGCCCCCATGGGCCAACGAGGAAGAGCTCCCCCGGTTTTAGCCATCTCAACAAGAGAGTTAAGACAATCATTCTGAATTTCAGGTGCAATAAGAGTATAAAGTGAATGGGTTGTTCTTGCGGTATCCCATAAGGACATATCGGTTCTGTAAGTAAATCCGTCTGCAGTATGGACCATCTTATCAAATCCCAGATATTCTCCGTTAACATCAGTAAAGTTAGTCGGCATAATCATACTATGATATAAAGCAGTGTAGAATACTGTATTTATTTCATCGTCTTCGCTATTCATATCAATAACTGAAAGAGCCTCTTCCCAGTCATTAAGCGCATTTTTTCTTACATCGTCAAAAGTCAGTCCTTCCGTCTCCGCTGTCAGATTTTCCAGGGCATTTTCAGCACTGACATAGCTTAATCCGACCTTCAGTTCGATGCTGTCTCCCGAGATATCACCGAAATTTATATCTATACCGAGATTATTTTCATCGCCTGTAATTTCATAAGATTTAATTTCTTTATCAGCAACAGCAACAAAATACACGGGAAGACCGTCATATCTGTCAGAAAAAGCACCGTAAAGTTCTGCAGAACCGATAATCATACCGTTTTCATCAACGCTTACTTTGCCTTTACCTGCACTCCTGTTGCCGGCGCAGCTTGTGATATCTATATAAAGGCGGGCATCAGAGGAATCATAAAACGTATATCTGTGCACACCGGTATGAATATCTGCAGTAAACTCTGCGAGACAGTCAATGGACTGCAGATATAATGCATAATAGCCGGGAACAGCTGTTTCATATGCATGAGAATACGGCATAACACCTGCTTTGGCAGAACCAATAGCAGGGGTGACACGAAACATCTGATAGTCTTCCGCTCCTGTACCTGAAAGCCTTGAATGGCTGAATCCTTTTATGTGGCCATGCTCATAATAATAGCCTGATGTGTTTGTTTTTACTATATAGGCGCCGCCGATAAATGAGGTATCGGGTCCTAGACGAACAGCACCGAATGGTACAGTAGCAGCGGGACTAAGCATACCTGCTGTCCACGGGGTACCGCCGGTTCCGATAAAGGGATCAACATACTGCGTATATTCACCGACCTCAGCTTCAGGCATATTAATTCCTTTCAAGGGAATTCCGTTAAATATACCGGCAAACATTGTTTCAAAAATTATAAACAGTGAAACGAAAATTCTTATAAATGGCCACATAACACTTCATCTCCAAAATTCTGATATACCTACAATATATATTAATTGAATAAACTTGTCAACCTCAGAGTGATTTTATAAACTGTATGTAAATAAAAAGAACCGCCCAACAGGACGGTCCATCAATTTATCTTATTCCGAAATTTTCAAGAACATAATCCATATCCTTATCTCCTCTGCCGGAAAGATTGATAAGAACAGAACCGTGCTCCATAGTTTTTGCAAGTTTCATTCCGTATGCAACTGCATGCGAGCTTTCAATGGCAGGAATAATACCTTCAAGTCTTGAAAGCTTAAAAAATGCATCAATAGATTCCTCATCATCAATTACATCATATTTTACTCTGCCGATTTCCTGCAAGAATGCATGCTCGGGACCTGAAGAAGGATAATCAAGACCTGAAGCAACAGAATAAACAGGTGCAGGCTCACCGTTTGAATCCTTAAGCATAATGCTGTTAAAGCCATGCATAATTCCTTCGGAACCGTATTTGAGAGAAGCAGCATGATCACCCAATTTTTCTCCTCTGCCAAGGGGCTCAATACCATAGATTTCTACAGGATCATTAAGAAAGCCGGAAAATAAACCTGCCGCATTTGAACCGCCGCCTACACAGGCTACAATAGCATTAGGCAGATGGCCTGTCATATCAATAAACTGCTCTCTGGCTTCAATACCGATAACACTCTGAAAATCTCTGACCATCATAGGGAATGGATGAGGGCCTAAAACAGAACCAATGCAGTAAATGGCAGTTTCATATTCCTTACTGTACGCATCAAAAGCGGCATCAACAGCTTCTTTCAGTGTCTGCAATCCGTGAGTAACCTCTACAACATTTGCACCGAGAATCTTCATACGAGCAACATTGGGAGCCTGTTTTTTAATATCGACAGCACCCATGTAAATATCACATTCAAGTCCGAAATAAGCGGCAGCAGTTGCAAGAGCAACACCGTGCTGCCCTGCTCCGGTCTCTGCAATTACCTTCTTTTTGCCCATATATTTTGCAAGCAAAGCTTCACCCATACAATGATTTAGCTTATGAGCGCCTGAATGATTCAGATCTTCTCTTTTCGCATAAAGCTGAACTTTGCCTCCGAGCATATCAGAAAGACGCTCAAGATGAGTAACGGGAGTAGGTCTTCCCTGAAATTCTTTTCTGATTCTTCTGAGCTCGGCAATAAACTTTCTTGACTGACAAATTGAAAAATAAGCCTGAGTAATTTCAGCCATTGCTTTCTGAAGCTTTTCTTCAACATAAACTCCGCCGTATTTTCCGAAATATCCGTTAACATCGGGATAATTGTTAAAATAAGTATCAAAATTCACGTCATTGTACATCATAATAATAGCTCCTTAAAAATAAATTCGAAAATTCGCAAATTACAAATATTAACCTGTAAGGACAGCTGCTTTCAAAAAAAAACAAAAAGTCCTCGACAGAGTCACTGTCAAGGACGAATAAAAAAAATTATCCGCGGTGCCACCTTGCTTCACGTTTCCGTGCACTTATCAGGATACAAACATACCCCTGAGAACTTACGCATCTCTTTTCGTTGCAGAATACTCTGTAAAAAACATTTCACTGCACCCTCAGCGGCCCATTTGACAATCGGTTGCTAACCTGACTCTCAGCACCACAGGCTCTCTTTATAGTCCTTATTGCCTTTACTTCCGCTTCAACGGTTTATTATTAAATTCATAATATCACCATGTCAATTTAATGTCAACACTTTTTTAATATCATAAACAGAAAAAATTCATTAAAAGAAATGTTTAATATGACAATTGACTGTATTTTTATATGATGATAGACTATTTTTATAAAATTTTGGAGGGAAGATTATGAAAAGTATCAGAAAAATTACAGCAGTGATATTAGCGACATTACTGTTTTTCGGGTCTGTGTTCACTTTTGCAGCTGCCGAAAGCACTAAATTATCACAACAAGACTGGCAGAAGCTCTATGATTCTAAAATCAATGAAAACACTTTGCCTACTCTTTGCGTAGGTGCAAATGAAACCGAACTTAATATATGCTGGCATGCAGATAAAGAAACCGCAGAAGCAAAAGTCTTGTTTGCAGACAATGAATTGATGCTTAATGCCGTAGAATTCACGGGAGAGTTAGCTCCTGCAGAAAATGACGAGCAATTTGTTTGCAGAGTAACTGTTGACGGAATTAAAGAGAATACCGTCTATTACTATAAATGGTTTTCTGATAATGGCTGGAGCAAAGCTTACAGGTATGAATCAAAAAGCTTTGACAGCTTCAAAATGCTTGTAGTAGGAGATATTCAGATCGGCGGTCAGTCGTATGACAACACGGAAGAACAGTCAAGAGTCGGCTATGTCTGGCAAAGTGTTCTTGATGAAGCCTTAGACAAAAATCCCGATATCAGCTTTCTTCTCTCGCCCGGAGATAACACATCTACCGGTGAAGCTCCCGATGAATGGCAGACTCTTCTGATGCCGGAACACCTCAGAAGCCTTCCCCTTGCTCTTGCAATCGGAAATCACGACAAAAAAGGGATGATGTATGAATATTACACTCATATGCCCAATGAATTTTTCGGTAAATATTTTGAGGGGCTTGACAGAGATTTCTGGTTCCGTTATGGCGATGTTCTGTATCTTGTTTTTGATGCCTGCTCCGGCTCAGCTGCAGACCATCGGGCAATGGCAGAAGAAGCCGTAAGCCTCAACCCCGACGCAAAATGGAGAATCGGAGTAATGCATCAGGGACTTTACGCACCGGGAATTGCTATGCTTGAACCGGAAACAAATATTCTTCTGAATGCGGTTTTCCAGCCTATTTATGAGATGTATGACCTTGATATTGTGTTTACAGGGCATACACACATGCAGGGCAGATCTAATTTTATCAGTGACGGTGCGGTTGTAGGAGAAGCTAAATCGGGCAATACATATAAAGATCCCTGCGGTATTGTATATGTTAATGTTAATGCGTGCTGTGATCAGGGCAACGCAGGATATCTTTTCCCATATACAGCATATGCTTTTGAAAATGCTGACGTAACTACCTATTCCACTGTTGAATTCACGGAATCCACCCTCACTCTTAAAACATTCAGAAGTGACAACTCAGAGCTTCTTGACAGTCTCACAATAGAAAAAACAAAAGGATTTTCGGATACAAAAATAAGTGTACTGCTCCGCACCATTCTCTACAAATTTGTTGAATTATTAGGACTCGTATATCTTGAAATTGATAAAATTGCAGTAGCAATACGCGGCGGTCACTTCTGAAATATATCACCACACAATACAGCGGACCTGACGGTCTGCTGTATATTTTTTTGGCTGACTCATCAATGTTTATATATTTTTTCGTTTTCTCTTGAATTTTTTGTACATTTTTATTATAATACATATATTATCATTAAGGAGATGATTTTATGGATAATGAACATATTCCGATTACCGAGCAAGAACTTCTCTACGACCCTATGTTTGCAAAAAAACCTTCAAGCCTTTTGGCTGACGACCCTGAAAAAGGAATCTTCGGCAAGATTGCTTTCAAGAAAACTGCATTCATTATAGTTCTTGTTTTCTTTATCTCTCTCTCAATGTATTTTTCCTTCAGGACAGTATCCAAAGATGTATATACATATGAAGAAAGCGGTACGTTTGCCGACGGATCTGTAGCATATATGCTTTCTCAGTATCACGGCGACAATAAGCAGGTTCTTTTTCTTGATTATGTCCGAGATGAAACAGATACCCCTGATACAACAAAGCCCGTCAAGGAAGTCGGAAAATATGCCGTGAACTGCAATGAGTCTCTTACTTTTATTTATATTTCCGATTCTGTAGAAATAATCGATCCGAAGGCTTTTTATACCTGCAAAAATCTGAGGGCTTTCTTTGTTGATGAAAATAACCCCAACTACAGATCAATTGACGGTGTTCTTTACAGATTAGAAAATAATATTCCCGTTGAAATTATGATGTGCCCTGCAAAAAACGCAGAATATCTTGCGTCTCTTGCTCTCGGGCTGGAAGAACCTGACGACCCGAAAACAAACGGCTCATATCTTATCAACATTGAAAAAATGCTGAATGAAAAGCGAACTATACAGGAAGACGGCACCGAAAAAAACACACTTGAAATTGAAATCAGCAATAACACCTCTGAGTTTATTATTCCTGACAGTGTTACGGTAATCAATGAACTTTGCTTCGCAGAATGTTCTCAGTTAACAAAAGTTATAATCCCCGAAGGGGTAACCGACATTGAAACTCTCGCTTTCTTCAAATGTTACAATCTGACAGAAATAAACATTCCCTCTTCTGTTATAAATATCGGAAGCGATGCTTTTTCAAACTGTGAAAAAGTCACGGATATTTTCATTCCCTCATCTGTAAAGACTATAGGTCATCATGCTTTTTATAACTGTAAGGGTGTGGATGTAGTGAGAATGGAGTGTTCCGAAAAAGATGCAAAGGAAATGGATCTCGGCAGTGCATGGCGCCCTGAAAAAAGAAAGATTATCATGCGACCTATTGAAGTTTCCTATAATGAAAAAAGGGAGGTAAGATAAAATGTCTAAGGTAAAAAGCTTTATTACCAATGTAAAAACACATTGGCGCACTCCTGATACGTCTAAAGGGAATTACGTTTCCTTTAAGGAATACCTTGATATTTTTCTTGGTGTAAGCTTTAACTATGCCGCACAGTCACCTCTCGGATACATCGGTTTCGGCGCAGGCTGTTTCCTTATTATGTATCACTACGACCTTCCGTATATAGCTTTTTCCATTGTTGGTCTTATCGGCATTCCGTTAAGCTATCTGTGGAGCATTATGGGATGGATTGTTACCGATAATCTCGGCTTTATGGAAAAGAAAACTGAAAAGACAGTTTATACAGTTTATTTTTCAGCTGTAGCATTGGGCCTTCTGCTTCTGCTTACTGACTTTACGGCTTTTATACCCGATAACAACAAAATAATTGAGCTGCTGAACGGACTTTCCGGAATGAATGCACGAACCTTCTTTAAGATTATCGGAGTTCAGCTGCTTACAAACGGATTCAGCGGAGCGAGAAATATTTTCTGGAGAAAAAAGCTTGTTCCGAAATATGGCAGATACAAATTCAATCTTTACGCAAGTGTTATACAGAAGTGTGTGCTTATAGTTCTGATAGGCTGGCTTCCCATTTATGAAATAGCTGACGTAAATGAGAGATTCTGGTTAGCTTATCTCCTTTTCAGTCTTTTCGGTATGTATGACTTTTCAACTACTACCGAGCAATGCACCCAGACTATAAGTCCAAATCCCCAGGAAAGACTGTGGGTACGCACCTACCCTGTTAAAATCAGCCATCTTCTCAACTCTGTTTTTGTTCTTATACTTCCCTTACTCGGTGAATTTGATGATATAAACTTCTATCGTTATGTTGTGCCCGGAACTTTCATTCCCTGTGCAATTCTTACACTATATTTTGCCCGCAATATAAAAGAGCGTATTCCTCAACCGCCTATTGAGAAGAAACAGAACATTTCCTTCTGGTACGGTATTTTCAGTGTTATCAGAAATAAATATCATTGGCTGAACACTGCTTCGTCTCTTATTGACTCCCTTGGCAACGGAATGCTTTCACTTACCACGGTTATCTATCTCTACACAATGCGTCTAAGCGGACTCGAATACTCTCTGATTACGCTGCTGTGGACAGCAAGAGGAACTCTTCCTACTTTTTTTGTTCCTATCATAATGAAACGAGTCTCTTTTAAATCACTTAATATATTCAAACAGATAGTCGAAGTATTAAGTGCCGGTATCAATGTTCTTGCTATTCTTTATCTCGGTGACAATATAATCCTCTGCGGTTGGATTTTATATGCTTCCCTATGGATACGAGGCTTCCTTGTTGAAGTTACAAATGTAGCAAAAAACGACATGAGCATTCGTCTTCACGATTATCAGATGTATCTTTCCGGCGAAAGATTGGCCAGCTTCTCCGGTGTATTCAGCTGGTTCATATCGCCCATCACAACACTCGTCGGTCTTATTATTCCTGTACTTCTCCTGCAGAACGGCTTTAACAGCAACTGGGATGTTTTGTATCTCGACGATTCAAGAGCCGGTATACTCGTAGTTCCTCTTGTATTTGACCTCATCGGCCATGCACTTATGATGATTCCATATCTTTTCTGGGATTACAATAACAAACAGCATCTTTATGCAATGGATGTGCTGCAACAAAGAGAAAAGCTTGCACAAGCAGGCTTCTTCCCTGATACGTATGAGGGAGGACTTAATTTCAAGGAAGCTCATAATGTAAAACACGGTCTTCCCGTTGAAATACGGCATCTGAAAGACGATAAACCAACAAAGAAGTCAAAAGAAACTGTTGTACAATCAACATAATAAATCAGCTTTGCCAAGTACAAGAGTAAATATTCACCTGTCAAAGTCATAGAATCAGAATAAAAAATATTCGGATTTGTATGTGCAGCGAAAACTGCTACCCCGGAGGACAGGAGCTTGATCTTACAAGCCGTGCTTGTTTTTGAAGATTATGTAAAATTTATCAGATCAAATAATCATTACAGTCAAAAAGCCTTTATCTATCAGCGATAAAGGCTTTTTGACTGCTGACAAGGTTTCCTTTACGGGATTTTTCTTTTATATTGAAAACTTCACATTTATACTGTATAATTGAATCAATAAATCAGGAGGTTATTTTTTATGGCTAAGATAATAGGCGGCAATATTCCTAATATTCCCTGGGAAGATAAGCCCGTGGGGTACAAATATCCCGTATGGAGATATTCGGGAAATCCCGTTATCACAAGAGATAATTTATTCGGAGCGAACAGCATTTTCAATTCTGCAGTAGTCCCTTATAACGGCGGCTTCAAGGGTGTTTTCAGAGTTGATAATATTTCAAGAGATCATACTCTTGTTACGGGCTCAAGTAAGGACGGTATCAGCTGGGAGCTTGACAGCGAGGTTATTTTCAGAGGCTACGATCCCCGCCTTTGCGAAATTGACGGAAAATACTATCTTTCCTGGGTAAATCTCACACCCCACGGAACAACTATCGGAATTGCATATACTGAGGATTTCACAAAGTGGGTACAGCTTGAGGATGCCTGCTATCCCGTCGCAAGAAACGGCGTACTTTTCCCGAGAAAAGTGAACGGCGAATATATGTTGCTTATTCGCCCCTGTGACAGAGGTCATACACCATACGGCGATATTTTTATCCAGCAAAGTAAGGATCTCACATATTGGGGAAAATACCGCTTCGTAATGAAGCCCGAAAAAAACTGGGAGATGACAAAAGTCGGTGCCGGTCCTACTCCCATTGAAACAGACGAAGGCTGGCTTATGTTCTATCACGGCGTCCTTACATCCTGTAACGGCTTTACATACGCTATGGGCGCGGCAATTCTTGATAAGGACGAGCCATGGAAAGTGCTTCACCGCGCAGACTGCTTCCTTCTTGCACCTCACGAAAATTATGAGCTTGTGGGAGATGTTCCCAATGTTGTGTTCCCCTGTGCTGCACTTACAGATGCCCAAAGCGGACGGATTGCAATATATTACGGCGGAGCAGATACTGTCGTGGGACTTGCTTTCACAACTGTTGAAGAAACAATAAGATTTATTAAGGAACATGACCTTATCAAATAATTATATTTGCCTGTATTTATGGAGTGTTAAAATATGGATTTAAGCTTTTCATTCTTCTTCAACAGTGTTCTTCTCGGCATCGGACTTGCAATGGACGCTTTTTCGGTATCGCTTGCGAACGGCCTCAATGAACCTTGTATGAAAAAGAGTAAAATGTTTACCGTTGCAGGTATATTTTCTGTATTTCAGGCAATTATGCCTCTTATAGGTTGGATATGTATATCCGGTGTTGCACAAAAATTTGCTGTCTTTGAAACATGCATCCCCTGGATCGCTCTCATTCTTCTTTGTATTATCGGAGGAAAGATGCTGTTTGAAGGCATTAAAAACAAAAACACCGATTGTGACGAAAAACCTGCAGTAGGTATTTCAGGAATGCTCATTCAGGGCATTGCAACTTCAATTGACGCCCTTTCGGTTGGCTTCACTATTTCTGATTATAATTTTACCGAAGCACTTCTGTCCTGCATACTTATAGGTTTTGTTACTTTCATCATCTGCTTCAGCGGTATTTATATCGGCAAAAAAGCCGGAACAAAGCTTTCTAACAAAGCGGGTATTCTGGGCGGCATAATTCTGATTTTTATCGGACTTGAAATCTTCATATCAAGTTTTTTTAATTAGCAAAAAATAAATCGTATGAGTTAGTTTTCTCATGCGATTTTTATTTTTAAAACGTCTTGACAAATCGGTTTACATAATGTAGACTAATATTGTAGTCTACAAGACGTAAACCAAGTTAACAGGAGATGATATTATGCCTGAAATACAATTAGGAATAGTAGAAAGTAAATTTGCTGACATCATATGGGACAATGAACCAATGCCTTCCTCTATGGCAGTAAAGCTGGCTGAAGAGACATTGGGTTGGAAAAAATCAACCACTTTTACTGTTATCAGACGGCTTTGTGATAAAGGAATCTTTATAAACGAAAAGGGCACAATAAGATCATTAATATCAAAACAGGATTTTTATTCTATGCAAAGTGAAAAGTTTGTTGATGAAACTTTTGGCGGTTCCCTGCCTGCGTTTATTGCAGCGTTCACCAAAAGAAAAAAACTGACATCTCAGGAAATCGAAGAACTACGGAAAATGGTTAATGACTTCGGAGGTGAATAATATTGGAAGACATTTTTATCTGGCTTTTCAATATGAGCATTACAGCCTCATATCTTGCACTAGCTATAATTACCATCAGATATATCTTTAAAAAAATGCCGAAATGGATAACCTGTGCTCTGTGGAGCCTAGTGGGACTACGACTCATCATGCCATTTTCTTTTGAGAGTATTCTTAGCCTTATTCCCGGCAATGAACCAATTCCGTCCGACATTATGATAACATCTCAGCCTCACATATCAACAGGGATACCATTATTAAACTCAACTGTAAATCCCATTATTTCGGAAACGCTTTCTCCTGATCCGTCATACAGTGCAAATCCTATGCAGATAATTATATTTATATTGTCTTTAATATGGATTGCAGGTTTTACAGGAATGCTGATTTATGCAGGATTAAGTTATATTGTAATTAAACGCAAGACAGCTATCAGCATTGAAACTGAAAAAGGAGTATTTATATGTGATAACATTGACTCTCCCTTTATTCTCGGCGTTATAAAGCCATTAATTTTCATTCCGTCTTATATAGATGAAACTAACCAATCGCTTATTTTAGCTCACGAAAAAGCTCATATAAAAAGAAAAGACCATATATGGAAACCGCTTGCTTTTATTATTCTTTCTTTATATTGGTTCAATCCGCTCATGTGGGCAGTGTTTATCCTGTTATGCAGAGATATAGAATCAGCATGTGACGAAAAAGTAATTCGTGAAATGGACACAGAAAAAAGAAAACAGTATTCCGAGGCTTTAATAAACTGTTCTGCGCCGAAAAAATACGTTTCTGCCTGTCCTTTGGCTTTCGGCGAAACCGGAGTAAAAAACAGAATCAAAAACGTATTAAATTATAAAAAACCTGCTCTGTGGCTAATACCAGCCGCAATCATAATAAGCATTATTCTCGCAATTTGCTTTATGACTAATCCGATTCATTACAATATTTGCGACATTGAAGAGGCCGGAAATATTTTCGATGGCGTTGAAAAGATTAATTTGTATATTGGTGAAGGATACATAAATGCAAATGCAGACAAGGAAAAAATAATAAGCGAATTAAAAGAGATTCAGCTTGAGAAAACACCTGTGGATGAATCAAGAGACGAAAATCGAGATAATTCATTCAGAATAGTAATAAATGACAGGAATACAATCAATATAAATGAGAACTTTTCAACCCTCTGGGTAGATAATTCGGTAAAACCTTCATTTTCGTACAGAATCAAAAATCCGGATATATTGAAAAACATCTTTTCAATCACTAATTATGTAACGGGGGTTGAAGGAGTTTATATTAACATTGATAAAATTACAAAACAAGATGTCGGCATAAACTTTGATATTACCTGGCACAACGAAAGAGAAGACACAATACATTTCGGCGAATTTTTTCATATTGAAAAATTTACTGAAAACGGAATCTGGGAAAAAATCCCCTTCCCTGAAAACTATGTTTTTCTCACAATAGGATATCTGCTTCCCGGAAAATCGGAAAAAACAGAAGATTATTTTTGTCCTGTTGAGCTTCAGGACGGTTTTTACAGATTTTCCTCATCCTTCACCTTCGATAATGAAAACTACTTTGCAAGAACCACATTTACTGTCGGAGACACAATTTCGGATGTCGTAGGTGCCGACAGTCCCGCAAGCATTCTCAAAGGAAAACAGCTCACTCTCGAAGAATTAACTGAGCTTTCAAAAAAGGGAAAGGAGCTTTCCTGGGAAGATTTTGATGAATTCTCCTATATTGAGACGGGCTCAGGTCTTTATATTAGACATTATCAGATAGACGGAAGATTTTCTCTAGCAATCGGCGGAAGCGGAACTGATACAAGGCCTATGTATATGTATCTTGCGGCACCTTATGAAGGTACAGGTAAGTTCATTGATATACGAGGCGATGACGTAGAAGCATTTATAGAAGAAAATGAGGATAATCCCATTCCTGAACCTGATATCTCCTTTGCAATTAGAAGCTTCCCCGTTGATAAAAGCGGAAATAATCTCGGAACATTTATAAAGTTCGGAGCTGATAATACAGGTAAGCTGACATACAGCAGTATAAAATACATACCGGTAATAAGAATCGAAAATGAAAAGGAATTTGATAAATTCTGTGATTTCTTTGAGGGAACATTTGATTTTCATATGGAGACCGAGGATACACAGCTTTCCTTATCGGACTTTTGTAAAGAATACGGTGGATATGAAGAATTCTTCAATGAACATGACTTTCTTATGATGTATGTATCTGCAGGTAATGCAATGGATCGTTTTGATGCGACCCGGTTTTATCCCGATAACGGAACACTTAATATCTGCATAAGACAAGGACATTATGAGAATACCCAAAATGACTCTCCTTTTGGTTGGCTCATTACTATAGCTGTGCAGAAGAATGATCTGCAGGGAATTAAAGAATTTAATGCATTTATAGGAGAAACAATTTCCCTTCCGGAGCCGGATATTCTGAATTTATATGTTTACGAATCAAATGAAAAAAGCAATGACTCCGCTGTATTTTATCTTTACAACAACAATAGTTTTACTCTTCATCCATCACGATACAGCACTCATACTGACTCGGGAACATATGAATATCAAGGTGACCTTCTTATTCTGACAACTTCTGATGCTGAATATAAGTATATTTTTGAAGTAAACAACGGAAGTATGATATTTAATAAGCAGGAATCGATTATTCATCAATCTTTTAATCATGTTTCCGACAAATCAATCTTTACACAGGAGTAAAAAGAAAACCGTTCTCACAAAGGGAACGGTTTTCTGAATTATAATTCAAAATCAAGACAGCTCCTCTGCTTAGTAAACGGTCTGACTTTAGTATTTGCAACCTCCTGATGAAGTGGATGAGAAGCATAATAGCTAAGAGCTTCTTCATTTTCAAAGGTTGAATCGAGCATAAGATCAGCTGTTGACGAGGCAAGAGCTGAGACATTAACTTTAATATCTATCAGCCCTTCAATTCTACCCTGAAGCCCCTCAAGACCTTTCTTGATACCAAGCTTGATGTTCTCTTTTTCTTGAGAAGAGTATTCATCTTTAAGATTCCATAAAATAATATGTTTTACCATTTTTATACCTCATTCATCTATTACATCTATTCTATCTATGCCGTAATACCTGAAAATTTCACAGGCCTCTGCTGTTAATACTTCGCCGCAGACAGCAACGGGAACTGCGGGGGGACAGGTAACACAAGGAGAAGCAAGTATTCTGCCTACAGCATTTTCTGTATCAATCCGGATAAAATTTTTAAATAAAGCTTCTTTAACACTCAAAGTCTGCTCACATTTTACGACAGAAGGTATCGGATCATTCACAGCATCTCGTTTTTCAACAGCAAGCATTAGCTTTCTTAAATGCTCAAGCTCTGCGTCTGAATTGCTTGGTGTAAACATAAGAACAACAAAATCAGGATCAGAAAACTCACATTCAATTCCGTTGCTTCTTAACATTTCGGCAAATTCAATACCGGTATAACCGAATTTTTTACAGTCTAAGCTTATTTTCAACGGTTCATTTCCGGAAAGAACAAATCCGTTATGCGTAAGTAAACTCTTAAGAAAATCAAGCTTTTCTGTAAAACATTTAAGTTCACCTTTTAATTTTTCCGAAATATAGAAATTTGCCTTATCAAGAGATGCCAAAATAAGATACGAGGGGCTTGTTGAAGCAAAAAGAGCCATTGCCCTCTCTGCATTATTTATAATAATTTCAGGGGCAGAACAGGAAATATGAAGATATGCACCACCTGTAAGAACAGGAAGTGTTTTATGGGCAGAATCACAGCACATATGCGCTCCGAGAGATATCGGATGCATGTTTTCCGGCAAAAAACGCAGATACGCTCCGTGGGCATTATCAACAACAAGCAACACATTGAATTCACGGCAAACATCAGCAATCCCCTTGATGTCGGCTAAATTGCCGAGATAATCGGGACTCGTGATATACACAGCTGTTGGTATTTCATCCGAACTTTCGAGAAAACTGCGAAGAAAAGATGGCGAAAAATCAGCACTTATCACACTGCCTGTATTCTCAGGATATATCCATGACACTTCAATATCAAGAAGTGCGGAGGCTGTCATAAAAACTTTATGAGCATTTCTGCCTGCTGCAACTGAAGGCTTCTTACCCGAATTTTCAGCGTACATTTTGATAAGAGCGAGCATTGCTCTTATAGAAAGCGAAGACCCTTCGGTTGAGTATAATGTTTTTTTTGTTCCGAAAAGACGTGATGCATTTATCTGGCTTTCTTTTAGTATACCCGTTTCGTGATAAAGAACATCAGCTCCGTCTATTTCAGTTATATCACAACATTCCTGCAACCCACCGTCTTTTCCCTTATGTCCCGGGACATGAAGACGAATATAATTATTCTTTTTATATGCATTTATATAATCAGCAACCGGAGTATTCATAATTAACCTTCAAGTGTTTTTGCTGCTTCAAGCATTATTGCACATTCCATTCTTTTTCTGAAAAGATCACATCCGTAAGAATACACACCTTTTACCGAGCCTGTTGCGTGATATGCATTGGCAGCACATCCGCCGGAACAATAAAGCTTTGCCCAGCAATCATTACATTCAGGTCGGGTATATACATTACATTCAAGAAACTCTTCCTGAACAGCAGTGTTGGAAACACCGTCAAAAACATTACCGAGCTTATATTTATCATCACCGACAAACTGATGGCAAGGATAAAGATCTCCCCAAGGTGTAACTGCCATATATTCGGTACCTGATCCGCAACCCGACACACGCTTATAAATACACGGCCCACCCTTAAGGTCAATCATATAATGATAGAAAGTGAACGGCGAACCCTTTCTGTGTCGTTCAAGCATAAGTTCAGCCAGCTTTTCATACTGTTCCATAACGACCTGTTTGTCATCCTCTGTTAATGCAGAAGGGTCATCCTGTGCGCAAACAACAGGTTCCATACTGAGCTCGGTAAAACCGAGATCAAGCATTGTTTTAATATCTTCCAGAAAATCAGGATTATAATGAGTAAAAGTACCTCTCATATAATAGCTTTTATTTCCGCGTGCTTCAACAAATTTCTGAAATTTAGGTACAATGTAATCCCATGAACCTCTGCCCTGATAATCGACCCTGAAACGGTCATGCACCTCTTTCCTGCCATCAAGACTGAGTACAACATTACTCATCTCGCGGTTTGAAAATTCTATCACGTCATCATCAATAAGAACGCCGTTGGTTGTGAGCGTGAATCGGAAGTTTTTACCTTTTTCTTTTTCAATACTTCTTGCATATTCAACAAGCTGTTTTACAACAGAAAAGTTCATCAAAGGCTCACCGCCGAAAAAGTCAACTTCGAGATTCTTTCGGCTCCCTGAATTTTCAACCAGAAAATCGAGGGCCTGTTTTCCGACCTCAAAGCTCATCAGAGCGCGTTCCCCGTGATATTTTCCCTGACTTCCAAAGCAATATGAACAATTTAGATTACAGCTATGAGCAATGTGAAGACATAATGCTTTAACTACTCCTGAAGTGCGTCTTTTCAGTTCGCCTGCTATAATTCTGAAATTATCACGACTAAAAAGCTTACCTGATGACTTAAGATTTTCAATCTGGCTTAAACAGTCTTCAATTTCTTCTTTCGTAACCTCGGGGCGATCAGGATATTTTCTGAGAATCTCAGTGATTATACCGGCGGTGTCTGTTGATTCATACATATTTATAATATCAAAGGCTACTTCATCTACAACATGA
>JAZSNB010000045.1:0-13914 GCA_045536195.1 Acutalibacteraceae bacterium | reverse complement strand
CCAAGGTGTCTTGTCGTTAATAATGCCCACGCAGTCGGCATCTACCATATAAAAAGCCTCATTCTGTGCCACTCTGAAGGCAAGGGAGTTTACACCGTATTTCGGTGTTCTTGCCCATTCTCTTGCACTTGTGTCGTCGCCCGTTCTTGCTATTTCAAAAATACCTGCACCTAAGTGGGACACGGTATTACAGCCGATAAGAAGTATTTCTCCTGCTTCCTCACGGAGAAGTTTATAGAAGTCAAGAACGATTTCCGCATTTGTTTTTGACTTATCACAAAAATGCCAGTTCTTGTAATTTGTGATAGTGGCAGTAAGTCTTGAGCCGTAATCACCGAAAAGGTCAACAGTAGAAAAATCGTGCTTAATAAGCTCATATCCCCACTCTTTTATTCTCCTGATATCTTCTCTTAAGTATTCCTTTACATCCGGGTGTGTGGGGTCAAGATAGAGCCTTTCACCGTTACGGAGAATTCTCATATCCTCAGTAATTTTTTCATCCTTGTTATGAAGAGGACGGATCCATATTCCGGGGCGAACTCCCATTTCCTTTATTTCACTTGCTAATTTTTTCATATCCCCGAACTTTTCGTTGGGATACCAGGGGCCTTCCGTATCATTGACCGACCAGCAGTCGTCAACCACCTCAAAGGGAGGATTATCTATCCCTTCGGAAAGCTTTGCCTGAAGCCTTGCATCGGAAATGATCTGTTCATATGAGCTGTCACCGTAGGCATAATACCAGTTATTTCCGCCGTAGATTTTTTCTTTGGGAAGGCGGGGATTGGGACACATTTTTTTGCAGAAATCGTGAATATTATTAATGATGTCTGCACTTTCATATTCTTCATAGATAAATGTTGCAGCAAGAAGCTTCCTGCCGCCCAGATTAACACCGCTTCCGCCGTTTCTTACATCCACAAGTGCGGTGATTCCCTCTTTTGTATAGCGGAAGCTTACAAATGAATTGCACCCTGTTTTTACACCGAAGCAGAAGGATGTTTTTTTGTCTGTTGCAATAAAATACCAGGGCATATATCTGTCATTATCCGAAAGAGCCTTGAATTCAAGATCACCGTAGCTTCTTTCCCACACGTCCCCGAGGACAAATATATTGTCTTTGGCAGGGGCTGACCAGTGAAGCTCAATAAACTCAGGCTTATCGGCTTTTGCGCTTAAATATAAGCTGAGTGCTTTGCCGCTTTTTTCAATTTCTGCAACAGCATCCGTTATACCATTTTCCGATATGATTTTTACGGAAACATTATTGATGTCAAATTTCATATTGTATGCACCGCCTTTTAGTTTGTCTTTACTTATATTATGTATCACAGCAGTGCATTTCGCAAGTGTTTCGGAGCAGAATTTATTTTTAACAAAAAATTTATTTTTCAGCGGATATATTTGCTTTGTGTCTATTGACATTTTAACAAAATATTAATATTATATATAGGTTATAGGAGATATTTTAATTTCATTTAAAGAAAAGGTGACGACTTTGTTCGATATAGATAAATTACTTGAAACCGTTAAAAGAATTCATTTTATCGGTATAGGCGGGGCAGGTATGTGCCCTCTTGCCGAAATTCTTCATTCAAAGGGCTATCAGCTTTCAGGCTCTGATAATAACGAAACCGATACTCTGCAGAGAATCAGAAATTTAGGTATTCCCGTTGTTCTCGGTCAGAAGGCGGAAAATATAGGCGATGCCGAAATGGTTGTATTTACTGCGGCTCTTCTTCCCGATAATCCCGAGCTTGTTGCAGCCCGTGAATCGGGTGTTCCCACATTTGAACGCTCAAAGCTTTTCGGTGCCGTAACAAGAAAATTCGGCTCCTGTGTCGGCGTATGCGGAACTCACGGTAAAACCACAGCCACATCAATGCTCACTCAGATTCTTCTTAAATGCGGTATTGACACATCTGCCGTTATCGGCGGAAAGCTTCCTCTTATTGATGCCAACGGCAGAGTAGGAACGAAGGACCTTCTTGTATGTGAGGCATGTGAATTCGCAAACACCTTCCTTGATCTTTCTCCCTCATGTGCACTTCTTCTTAATATAGATGCCGACCATCTTGAATTTTTCAAGACCATGGATAATCTTATTGCCGCCTTCGGAAAATTCTGTTCCCTTGCAAGAGACTGTGTTATCTATAACGGTGATGATGAAAAATCCCGTATCGCAGTGAGCATGACTCAGGGTAAAAAGCTTGTTACCTTCGGACTTTCTTCCGAAAACGACTGGTATCCCGTGAATATCACATATAACCGCGGTGCATTCGCACAGTTTGATGTGGTTCACGGCGGTGAAAATATGGGTACGGTAAAGCTCAATGTTCCCGGTGAACACAATATTATAAACGCTCTTGCCGCTATTGCAGCAGCTGACTACTGCGGTGCCGATATTATAAAGGCTATTGAAGCCGTAGGCACATTCGGCGGGGCAGGCAGACGCTTTGAAATATTAAAGGAAGTAAACGGTATCACTATTGCCGATGACTATGCCCATCATCCCGCAGAGCTCAAGGTAACACTTGATGCTGCAATGAAAATGGAATATAACAACGTGTGGGCAGTTTTCCAGCCCTTCACATTCTCAAGAACCTATATGCTTCTTGATGATTTTGCCGAGGTTCTCAAAATTGCCGATAAGGTAGTGCTTACGGAAATTATGGGCTCACGCGAAATCAACACCTATGATATTTATACCTCACAGCTTGCGGAGAAAATTCCCGGCTCGGTATGGTTCGACAGCTTCGACACCATCGCACAGTATCTTCACGATAATGTAAAAGAGGGAGATCTTGTTATAACTCTCGGCTGCGGTGACGTATATAAAATTGCCAAAAAGCTTATTAAGCTCTACGAATAAAATAAAGAACCGATGTCAGCCGATGTCGGTTCTTTTGCATTTCAAGTCACCTCTTTTATTGTTTTGTATAGAATAAACTGAGAAACAATATGCGGAGGTGATTATTATATCCCGGTTTATTGCTGCAGGTCTCAGTCTGCCTTTTATCGGCACACTTCTCGGAAGTGCCTTTGTGTTTTTTATGAAAAAATCACCGTCCGAAAAGCTTATGACAATGCTTGATTCCTTTGCTGCGGGAATTATGTGTGCCGCTTCTTTTTTCAGTCTTATTTCTCCCGCCACACAAAGCGCTGAGGGAAAGGGAGCTATGGCATTGCTTTCTTGCAGCCTTGGTTTTTTTAGCGGAATGGCAGTTTTTATAATGTCGGACAGACTTCTGAAAAAAATTCCTTCAACCGAAACAAGCCGTTCCGGAAAAATGCTTATGCTTGCGGTATCTCTTCATAATATACCCGAGGGAATGGCTGTTGGTGTTGTTTATGCGGGGCTTTTGGGCTTTTCGGAAAACGTAAGTGTTACGGGAGCATTGTCGCTGTCTATCGGTATTGCGCTTCAGAATATTCCCGAGGGAGCAATTATTTCAATGCCCTTGAATGTAAGAGATAAAAATAAATGCACAGCATTTTTGCACGGTGCCGTTTCCGGTATTGCCGAGCTTATTCCTGCTGTGCTTACCTTATTTTTATCTGCCTTTGTGGATTTTATTCTGCCGTTTTCCCTTTGCTTTGCGGCAGGGGCAATGTTTTTTGTTGTGCTCAGTGAACTGAGTGAGGGCTTTAATGCAAAAGACAGAAGAATACTCTCTTTGTTTGTTTTTTCTCTCGGCTTTACCGTTATGATGCTTCTTGATACATTTTTATCTTAAACATAAATGCTGACACTTATTTTCAGTCTGTCTTTTTTTGTTTTTGATAAGGTGCCTGTGTATATGAATTTACCGAAGCCGCGAACGCTTACGGTATCATTGATATCAAGAATTTTAGAGGTATTTTCACATTGCTTTGAATTAATAAACACTTTTTTTGATCTGAATAATTCGTTTGCGGTATTTCTTGAAAGATTGTATACCGCACATATCACACAGTCTGCTCTGAGTGAGCTTGCAATAAAAGCTTTTTCTTCCGTTTCAAAAAGGCTGTCGCTTCCCGAAAAAGCACATATTGAGCATTTCACATCCGTATGCCTTATCTTTTTCAGATTTTCGCAGATATACATGCTCATTTTCTTTGTTGCGAACATATATGAGCAATCTTCTTTAATAATTATATCGCCGATATGCTCTCTTTCCACAGACAGATTCATTACCGCACCGAGTACGTCTCTGTGAGAGAGCTTGTCGGCAAATTTTTTGTTGACAGGCTTAATTTCTATACAGTCAACAGGGAAATCCTCTGTATAATAAAGCTCCTCTTCGTTTCCGAAACGTACCATATTTCTGGCAGTTCCCTCAGTACCGCCGAAAAAACAGAAGTCAGAGAGCTTTTTCTTATTTATCAGAATTTCATTCTGCTCTTCTTCATTGAGAAAATTTGAATATGTGTATATATTCTTTTCAGCCGATCGGCGGGACAGATCTTCAATATGTCCCATAAAAAAGTTTTCCATTATAATGTCTCCGTGTGTTGTGTGTTATTTATAATTTTATCATAAAATATCTTATATTCAATATATTTATACACATTAATATATTTTTGATGTTGACTTTATCGCTTTAGTATGCTAAAATGATGAAAAATTTTTGTACGAGAGTGAATTTTTATGAATAACGATCATCACCATCATGCCAAAGAATTATACAAAGCAGTTCTTACGCTTGAAACAGTAGAAGAATGCGAGGCATTTTTCAGTGATATCTGCACAATTCAGGAGCTGGAAGCTCTTACTCAGCGTCTTGAGGTTGCAAAGCAGCTTCTTGACGGTAAGAATTATGCCGATATCTGTAAAGACACAGGCACAAGCACCGCAACAATATGCCGTGTGGGCAAATGTATAAAATACGGCGACGGCGGTTATAAAACCGTAATTTCAAGACTTAAAGAGGAATAATAATGTTTAATACAGATTTACTTAAAAATGAAGAGCTTGCTGTTTTTAAGCTACGCAATCTCTATTCATCCTTCGGCTATTCTCAGTTCAAAATGAGCAAGTTTGAGGAATATGATCTATATGTGAAGAATAAGGATTTTCTTATATCTGACAGAATTATAACATTCACAGACACAAACGGCAAGCTTCTTGCCCTCAAACCCGACGTTACATTGTCTATTATCAATAATTATAAAAGCAATAATCCGGGCGTTCAGAAAATGTATTATAACGAGAATGTTTACCGCGTGTCGGGAGCAGGCGGAAGATTCAGAGAAATTATGCAGACGGGCCTTGAATGCATAGGAAAAACCGGTATCTATGAAATTACCGAGGTTTTGTATCTTGCAATAAAGAGCCTTCAGCTGATTGATGAGGATTTTCGCATTGAGCTCTCCCATGCAGCGCTTCTTTCTTCGCTTATCGGGGAAGCACAGTTTGCTTCAGACGTAAAAAATGATGTTCTTGAAGCACTTAAAATTAAAAGCTCGGGGCTTTGCGAAGGTCTTTTGAGAGACGGAAAAATTACATCACAGCATCTTGAACTTATAAATATGCTCAATACAAATTTCCGCAATATGGATGAGTTTATGAATGCAGTAATGCCCTTTGCAAAAAGTGATGATTCAAAAAAATATCTGGACGAGTTCAGGGAAATCATTCAGGGTGTTTCTTCTGAAGAAACCAATAACAGGCTTACGGTTAATTTTTCTCTTGCAAGCGATGCCGGCTACTACAGCGGTCTTGTGTTCAAAGGCTATATAAACGGAATTCCCGTAAGCGTGCTTTCCGGCGGTCAGTATGACAAGCTTATGAAAAAATTCGGTGAAAATGCAGGAGCGGTAGGCTTCGCAGTTTATCTTGACAGCTTTGAACGCTTCAAGAGTGTAAATAATGAATATGATGTGGATACTGTCATTATCATAAAAGACACTGATAATAAGAAAAAGGTTTTTGAAGCTGCAGAAAAGCTGATAGAAAAGGGTGAAAAGGTATATGTGCATACCGAAGTGCCCGATAATTTAAGATACCGCAGAATATGGGAATGGGAGGGCTGAGAAAATGGATTATATAAACGTTGCCCTGCCAAAAGGCAGACTCGGTGAAAAGGTTTATGATATTTTTGAAAAAGCAGGCTTTGAATGTCCCTCTATCAGGGAGAACAACAGAAAGCTCACCTTCGAAAATCCCGAAAAGGGTATAAGATACTTCTGGGTAAAACCCTCGGATGTGGCAATATACGTTGAAAGAGGAGCTGCTGATATCGGAGTTGCAGGTAAGGATATTCTTCTTGAATATGAACCCGATGTGTATGAGCTTTCCGACCTTCATATGGGCGTATGCCGTATGGCGGTTGCCGCTCCCGAGAATTTCAGGGATGACAAATCGAGAACTCTTAAGGTTGCAACAAAGTTTTCAAATATTGCATCAAAATATTATTCATCCCTGTGCCGTGATATTGACATCATTCATCTTAACGGCTCAATTGAGCTTGCTCCAATCCTTGGTCTTTCCGATGTTATTGTTGATATTGTTGAAACAGGAAAAACACTTCTTGAAAACGGTCTTGTACCCTTTGAAACAATTGTTCCCATTAGCGCAAGGCTGATTTCGAATAAAGCAAGCTATACATTCAAAACAGAGAAAATAAATCAGATAAAAAATGCAATGGAAGAATATGTGAGGAATCAGAATGATTAAGATATATGAGTATAATTCTCTTAATAACGACGAGATATTTGACAGAAGCAATCCCACAGGTGATGTTTCGGACATTGTTTCGGGAATTATTGAAGATGTAAAAGCAAACGGCGACAAGGCACTTTATAAATACTGTGAAAAATTTGATAAGGCAGTTCTCAGCTCTCTTGAGGTAAGCTCAGAGGAGATTGAAGAGGCATTCAATGCCGTAGAGCCCGAATTTCTTGAAATTCTCAGAAAGGCTGCGGATAATATCCGCGAATTTCATCAGGCTCAGAAAAGAAACAGCTTTGTTGTAGATACAAATAAAACGGGTGTGGTGATAGGTCAGAAGGTTATTCCCATTGAAAAAGCGGGACTTTATGTTCCGGGCGGTACAGCGGCGTATCCTTCTACCGTGCTTATGGATTCCATCCCTGCAAAAATAGCGGGCTGCAAGGAAATCTGCATATGCACACCTCCCTCTGCTGACGGAAAGGTAAATCCCGTAATACTTGCTGCTGCAAAAATTGCAGGTGTTGACCGGATTTTCAAGGTTGGCGGTGCACAGGCTATAGCTGCCCTCGCATACGGCACAGAAACTGTTTCAAGAGTAGATAAGATTGTTGGCCCCGGCAATGCCTTTGTTGCTGAAGCAAAAAGGCAGGTTTACGGTATGGTATCAATTGATATGATTGCAGGTCCCAGTGAAATCCTTGTAATAGCCGACAAAAACTCCGATCCTGTTTTTGTTGCAGCTGATCTGCTTTCTCAGGCAGAGCACGACAAAAATGCCAGTGCAGTGCTTGTTACGGAATCAAAGGAGCTTGCAGATGCTGTATCTCTTGAATTGGAAAGGCAG
Organism: Acutalibacteraceae bacterium; assembly: GCA_045536195.1. Classification (GTDB taxonomy): domain Bacteria; phylum Bacillota; class Clostridia; order Oscillospirales; family Acutalibacteraceae; genus RUG806. Next base: position 6,415 of record JAZSNB010000045.1, on the reverse strand, counting down.
ATTTCTCTTCTGCCCCGTGAAGAAATTGCAAGAACCTCAATTGATAATAACGGAAAAATAATTATTGCGCCCGATATCGAAACGGGTATTAAAATCGCAAATGAAATAGCTCCCGAGCATCTTGAGCTTTGTCTTGATGATCCCTTCGAATATCTTGATTCCGTAAAGAACGCAGGCAGTATTTTTATGGGAAGATATTGCCCTGAGGCTTTGGGTGACTATTTCGCAGGTCCTAATCACACTTTGCCCACAAGCGGTACTGCAAGATTTTCCAGTCCTTTGTCTGTTGACGACTTTGTGAAAAAGACACAGTTTACATACTATACTAAGGATGCACTTTCCGATGTGTATAAGGACATTGCATATTTTGCAGAAAAAGAGGGACTCAGTGCACACGCAAAGAGTGCAACAGTCAGATTCGAGGAGATAAAATGAGCAGATTTTTAAGCGGATTATACGCATCACTTAAAGAATACGTCCCCGGCGAGCAGCCGCAGGACAAGCAGTACGTAAAACTCAATACCAACGAGTCGCCTTTTCCTCCTTCTCCCGGGGTAATAGCTGCGGTGACAAATGAAGAGGTAGGTAAGCTTTGTCTTTATTCTGATCCCGAAAGCAAGCTCTTAAAAGCAAAGCTTGCAGAAAACTATTCTCTTAAAGCAGAAAATGTTTTTGTTGCCAACGGCTCAGATGATATTCTTAATTTTGCATTTATGGCATTTGCACGTGAAAACGGAGCTGCTTTTCCTGATATTTCATATGGCTTCTATCCTGTTTTTGCAGACCTGTATAATATTAATGCAGATATAATCCCTCTTGAAGATGATTTTTCCATTGATTCAAAAAAATATCTTTCCGTCGGAAAAATGGTTGTTATTGCAAATCCAAATGCCCCCACGGGAAAGGTAATTCCCAAGGAAGAAATAGAGGAAATAATTAAATCCAATCCTGATAATGTTGTGCTTATTGATGAAGCTTATGTTGATTTCGGTGCACAAAGTGTTGCGGAGTTAGTCAATAAGTATGATAATCTGCTGGTAGTTCAGACCTTCTCAAAATCTCGTTCAATGGCAGGTGCACGCCTTGGCTTTGCCTTTGCTGATGCCGGGATTATAAAGGATCTTGAAAAAATCAAGTATTCGACTAATCCTTATAATCTTAACAGACTTACCCAGCTTATGGGTGTGAAGGCACTTGAAGAGCAGGAATATTATGACAATAACTGCAGAATAATTGCCGAAAACCGTGATTTTACCGTAAATGAGCTTGAAAAAATCGGCTTTACGGTAATTCCCTCAAAGGCTAACTTCATTTTTGCAAAGCACGAAAAGATAAGCGGTGAAAAAATATATCTTAAGCTTAAGGACAAAGGTGTGCTTATCCGTCATTTCACAAGCGAAAGAATCAAAGACCATAACCGCATTACCATAGGCACAAAAGAACAGATGTGCATTCTTATTGAAAAGCTTAATGAAATAATAGAGGAGGAAGAATAATGAGAGCTGCTGAAATAAAAAGAAAAACAGCTGAAACCGATATTGACCTGAAGCTCATTATTGACGGAACCGGCAAAAGCGAAATCGACACAGGCTGCGGTTTTCTTGACCATATGCTGATTCTCTTTTCAAAGCACGGCAGATTTGACCTTACCGTAAAGTGTAAGGGTGATACTGAGGTGGATTACCACCATTCTGCAGAGGATATCGGTATTGCTCTCGGCTCTGCTTTTTCTGAGGCATTGGGTGACATGAAAGGAATAAAGAGATATGCCGATATTATTCTTCCTATGGACGAGGCTCTTGTTCTTGAGGCAATTGATGTTTCCGGAAGAAGCTTTCTGCAGTTTGATGCACCGATTCCCACAGAAAAGGTAGGCGACTTCGATACCGAGCTTACAGAAGAATTCTTTCTTGCCTTCACAAGAAAAGCAGGTGTTACTCTTCATATAAAAATGCTTTCGGGGAAAAACAGCCATCATATCATTGAGGGTATTTTCAAGGCTTTCGGCAGAGTGCTCGGCGAAGCTTCTTCAATAGATGAAAAATATAAAAATGAAATCCCCTCAACCAAAGGAATGTTAGTTTAACGAAAGGTTACAAATATATATGATAGCAATAGTTGATTACGGAGTCGGAAATCTTTTTTCTCTTCGTTCTTCATTCAAGGCAATAGGTGCCGATGCCGTTTTTACATCAGATGAAAAGGTAATAAAGGATGCAGACAGAATTCTTCTTCCCGGTGTGGGTGCATTTGAGGATGCCGCAAAAAAGCTTAAAAATACAGGTCTCGGGGAGTTGGTTGTATCAGAGGTAAAAAACGGCAAGCCGCTTCTCGGTATATGCCTCGGAATGCAGCTTCTTTTTGAAAAAAGCTATGAATTCGGATGTCATGACGGGCTTTCTCTTATCCCGGGAAAGATAGTGTCCTTTGAGGGCAGAATAGACGAGGCACTTAAAATTCCGGAAATAGGCTGGAACGAGCTGAGACTTAATAAGGAGTCAGTGCTTTATAAAGGCTTTTCGGGCGGTGAATTCGTGTATTTCGTGCATTCTTACTTTGCGGACTGCGAAAATAAATATGTATCTGCTTATTCGGAATATGATATTGATTTTCCCGCTTCCGTTGAATATGAAAACGTCTTCGGCTGTCAGTTCCATCCTGAAAAAAGCGGAAAAACAGGACTGAGGATTCTTGAAAATTTCTGTAAGGCAGGTTTTGGCTTATGATAATTTTACCCGCCATTGATATGTATGATAAAAAAGCAGTAAGACTTTATAAGGGCGATTATGCTCAGATGACCGTGTATTCAGAAAATCCCGTAGAAATTGCTGAAGATTTTAAGAATGCAGGAGCCGGCTTTATTCATCTTGTGGATCTGGAAGGAGCAAAGGACGGCACCACTCCCAATATTGATGTTGTTGAAAGAATAATCCGCGAAACCGGTCTTAAAGCCGAAATCGGCGGCGGCATCAGAAGCAGAGAAGTACTTGAAAAATATCTTTCCATCGGTGTTACCCGTGTGATTTTAGGCACTGCTGCAGTAAATGACAGGGATTTTCTTTTATGGGCTGTAGAAAAATACGGTGATAAAATCGCTGTCGGTGCGGATATAAAAGACGGCTATGTTGCTATAAAGGGCTGGGTTGAAAAGTCCCATATCAGCTGTGAGGATTTTTTCAGAGATATGGAAAATATCGGAGTGAAAACAATAATCTGCACGGATATTACAAAAGACGGAGCAATGCAGGGCACGAACAGAGAATTATATAAAGAGCTTTCGGAAAAATTCAATATCGATATTGTGGCATCGGGCGGTGTCAGCAGTATGGATGATATTAAGGCACTTAAGGAAATGAAGCTTTACGGTGCTATTATCGGAAAAGCATATTATCTGAAAGCAATCGATCTGAAAAAAGCAATAGAGCTTGCCCGTTAAAAGGAGAAAATATGATTACAAAAAGAATAATTCCCTGTCTTGATGTTAAAGACGGCAGGGTTGTAAAGGGTGTGAACTTCAAGTCTCTTGCCGATGTGAATGACCCTGTGGGACTTGCGTCCTATTACAGTGACAACGGTGCAGATGAGCTTGTTTTTTACGATATAACCGCTTCAGCCGAAGGAAGACAGCTGTTTACGGATATTCTGCAGAAGGTTGCTTCTACCGTATTTATACCTCTTACTGTGGGAGGCGGAATCAATACTGTTGCCGATTTTGACAGAGTATTAAAATCCGGCGCAGACAAAGTAAGCGTCAATTCGGGCGCTATAAGAAATCCGGAGCTGATAAGGGAGGCAGCACGTCTTTACGGAAGTCAGTGTGTTGTTATCTCTGCCGATGTAAAGAGGGTTGACGGAGTTTTCCGCGTTTTCTCAAAAGGAGGAAGAGAAGAAACTCCTCTTGAAGCAATCGAATGGATAAAGCGTTGTGTTGATATGGGGGCGGGCGAAGTGGTGCTCAATTCTATTGATACCGACGGAGTAAAAAAAGGCTTTGATATTGAAATGCTCAGCAAGGTGTGTGATGCCGTGAATGTTCCCGTTATTGCTTCAGGCGGTGCGGGAAGTGTGAGTGATTTCATTCAGCTTTTTAAGAGTGTACCGAGAGTTGATGCGGGACTTGCTGCTTCTGTTTTTCATTTCGGTGAAATTGCAATTCCCGATCTTAAAGCAGAGCTTAAACAAAATGATATAAATGTGAGGATATAAAAATGCTTGATATAAACACACTTAAATTTGACGAAAAAGGACTTATTCCTGCCGTGGTTGTTGATGCCTGGTCAAAAAAGGTTCTGACTGTTGCATATATGAACCGTGAAAGTCTTGAAATTTCTATTGAAAAGGGACTTACCTGCTTTTTTAGCCGTTCAAGGAATGAATTATGGCTTAAGGGAGAAACCAGCGGAAATTATCAGCATATCGTATCGATTACTGCCGATTGCGATAATGATGCTCTTGTTGTGGTGGTAGAAAAAGACGGTCCTGCCTGTCACACCGGCACAGATTCCTGCTTTACCAAAGAGGTTTATCGCAGTGATGATAAACAGGAATTCACCGTAAACGGATTATATGAGCTTTTGGAGGGCAGAAAGAAGGATATGCCCGAAGGCTCATATACAACATATCTGTTCTCTAAAGGAACAGACAAGATTCTTAAAAAAATCGGTGAGGAATGCACAGAGGTAATAATTGCAGGTAAGGCTGACGATAAAGCCGAAACCGTATATGAAATTGCAGACCTTATGTATCACACAATGGTGCTTATGGTTAATATGGGAATTTCCGTAGAAGATATCCAGAGAGAGCTTGCCTCCCGTCATATAATTGACCACAAGGTAAAGCAGGAAAAAATGACAGGAAACAAATAAAACAAAAATGCTGTATCAATCCTCAGAAATGAAGTGATACAGCATTATTTTTATGCCTCTGAAGTTTTTTGTGTTTTCAGAAATTTTCCTATAACCAGAAGAACGGCAACACCTATTAAGGGGAAGACAGCCGCAACCAGCATACCTGCTTTCATGCCGATTTGTTCTGTTGTTATCATAAGTGTCTTGCTGAGCTCTGCGGCAAAGCCGCTTTCTGCTACCTTGTCTACAACAATTCCCAGCATCTGCGGAGCAATTGATGCTCCGAAATCACCGCCTGCTGCCATAAGAGCATATGCAGCAACTCCAACGTGAGGAAGCTTTTCTTCCATAAGTATCAGAGAGCCCGGCCAGAGCATTGCAGTACATATACCTGTGAGAATACAGGCTATAAGAGAAAGCGCAGGCAGGGGAGAAAGTCCTGCAGTGAGATAGCATATAACCGCGCCTGCCATGCCGAGAAACAGCACCTTATAAATATTTTTGCCTTTCTTTGCGTACCACGTTCTTGTGAGTCCCAGGCATACTGCAAATGCCGCCATTCCTAAAATATCACCGACAGCTTTGGGGATCATCAGGGTGGTTTCAATATAGCTTGAAATCCAGTTTGTCATTGAATTTTCAGCTGCACTGCCGAAGAATATACAAAGCACACAAAGTGACATGATAAGATTCTTTTTCCCTGCATTCTTTCCGCCGGGAGGGTTTGTGACATTGACATCAGGCATCGGCGATATGCTGAACATAACGAATGCTATTACGGGAAGCGCTGCCCAGAATAAAGTGAGATACATCCAGTATTCCGTGCCGAAAATCTTAAGGAAAGCAGTGCTTATAATTACTACAGTTAATACACCGTAAGCATAAAGTGAGTGCAGCAGACTCATATCTTTATCGGGCGTATCTGAAGGAATTGCCGCTACCACCGGGCTTAAAAGAACTTCGCTGAGTCCAGCAGAAACCGAGAAAATTATTGTGCCGATAATAAGACCTATATAGGCATATTCGGGAGCAAGCCAGGGAACAAGTGCATAAATCAGCATACCTGCAGATGTTATAAGCGGCATTGCTGTTACAGTTTTTTTGATATTGAAATATTTTGTAAAGAAAGTAAAAATCAGGTCAATTGTCAGCTGTGTGCAGAAATTCACGGCAACAAGCGTTCCAAGAAGTGTGTATGAAACATCGTACATGTCGTGAAAGGTGTTGAAAAGCAGGGGAGGCAGACTGAAAATCGATGCCATTGAAAGATAAGAAAAATAACATGAAAGCTTTGTTCTTTTATAGTTTATCATAAGTGTATCTCCGTTAAATGATTTCAAAAGAGTTTCCGTCTTTTGAAATCTTCATTCTTATTGTTTTTTCGCCGAAGGTGAATTTCATTTCACCCTTATTGCCGATGAAGCCTTTTACACTTCTTCGGACTTTCTTTTTCAGTATATTGTTTGTTACTATCCATTTGCCTTTACCGTCTTTTATTTCGCAGAAGGTGCCTTTTGTCTGTCTTTTTATATATTCGGGACAGAATTTTTTCGGTGCAACAACAGTAA
>JAZSNB010000070.1:0-18951 GCA_045536195.1 Acutalibacteraceae bacterium | reverse complement strand
TACATAAATGCGGTCACATATCTTGCTCCAGTCGGAAAGGTCATTCATAAGCTGAACATTTTCCTCGCACTCTGCATCATCAAGTGCATGGGAGAAGCAGCATTCAATCGTGCAAAGACGGACAATAACATTATCCTCGGGCACCACAGCTGAGGGGGCTTTTCTTGTATACTGATAAGCGAAGGTATCAATAGCAACATTATCGTAACCTGCAGCCTTCACATCACGTGCAATACGGTTTACAAAGGTTATCATTGTGCCTGCATATGAGCCGTTTTCATCATCAACTTTCTTGCAGTTCTCACACTGACACATTTTCTGATTGTCATGCTGAGTAAGAGAAATTATCTGAAGCGATTCCTGAGGATCGTGTTTTTCCTTCAAAAGAGCCATGACCTCGTCACGGACGATCTCATATACCTTCTCATTTGTAAGGCAAAGCTGATCGGGGACTCTCTCACCCTGATGAAGTGCGAAATACTCGGGGTAAGAATCGAAATATTCTGCAGATTTACAAAACTGAGTGGTAAGCGTGTGGCAGAAATTGGAAATATAAGCAACCGTACCTCCAAGCTCTGAGGGTATCGTTCTGTAGGGACTGCCGTTGAGTCCGTTTGCAAGAGAGTATTCAACATCTCTGGGGCTTACCCAGTCGGTATCGGTATATTCAAAAAAGGGCTTATACTCGGTTTTTTCCCCTGCGGGGATTGTGAGATTTTCATTTTCGGGAATGCTGTAAAGCGTGGAGGTATACCAATCACAGCCGCAGTATTTTTCCAAAAACGCATAAACACCGTGAATTACCCCTCTTGTGCCGCTTCCCTTGATTGAAACCTCATTTTCAGCTGTTTCGATCACATAGCCGTTGTCGGGAATACTGCTGTCAAAGGAAAGAACAAATTTCATTCCTTCTCCGCTTTCTGAAACAGGGAAATTCTTACCGGTGATCTCCTTCATATATTTTGAAAGAGTATCGCCTGCAGCAATAAGACGGACATTCTCCATATCGGAAAGCGTTATATATCCGCCGTTTTCTTCAGCAGAAGAAATAATCGGGAAACAAAAAGTAAATAACATAATAAGCGTCAGGACAAATCTAAACTTTTTCATAACAGAAACCTCCTGAAAATTAAATATCGTTTTTTCATATATAAAATTGCTCCGGTTGTGAACAATTTTGCTTATATCAAAAAACTCCTTTTCGCTCCCAAAATTGGGAGACCGGGGGGGTAAAACAGACTGCTTTTTTAATGTTTCTTTGCTTCTTTTATCAAATTTCTTATCATTATTATGAGAATTATTACTGCCTCAATGCCCGTAACGACATACACCGTGCTGATTCCCAATGCAGCTGCAGAACCTCCGAAAATAAGATTATTAACTATCAGCGTCACGGCTTCATAGAGAATGAACCAGACAAATGAGCATACAAGTGCTGAAATTATCCGTTGTTTTTTACCTTTAAGAGTTAAAAGTGCTCCCGCAAAGGCAAAGAGGAAAAATATGAGAATGAGAGAAACCGAATAAGAAATCATATCCGTCCACTCAAGGAATACACTTCTGTGCCAGGAGAAAACAGCAAAGAAAATACCTGTAAGAACGGGCAAAGCAACATAAATATATTTTTTTGCTTTTACTGCAATTATCATAGCAACAAGAGAAAGCACTGCGCAAATACCGTAAAGAGCTGTAGCTGCGGGCAGGAAAACCTCATCTGCGTATACCTTTTTGAACAAATCTCCGAGAAAATCTATTCCGTCAGGCCCTTTTGCCTCCTCGGGCTTTCTGTGTTCATTCTCATTTACCGCGGTAATCCCGAAAGCCTTCATATCCTCAATCAGTTTTTCAGCATCTTCTTTATTGTACTTGTTGTAGCCTTTCCAGTATCTCCAGCATATTTCACTTCTCTTCATACGCTGAAGGAAGGTTTCGTTTTCTGCCTGAGCCTTTGCATTTTCCCAGAGCTCATCAGCTTTCTTTATATCACTTCTGCTGAAGCCGAGGGTATCTGTCATAGGATAATAAATTTCCAGATGCTCACCCTTTTCGACGGGCTTATCCATGGTCATATCAAGAAATTCACGGATATTTTCCCAACCCTTGCCGTAATAGGCAGAGAGGAATTCATTCATATATGCACTGTAGTCGATGTAAGGATTCTGCATAAGCTTTGAAAGAAGATAGGCTCTAAGCTCGCCGAACTCACCGTCACACTTTGCCATATAACCGTTGCCCTGTTCAAAAACTCCCTTTACATTGTTTTCACAGAAAACCTGAATGTTTCTCTGAATAACTCCGAAATCAGGGAAAATACCCAATGTATATGCGAAATTTGTTGCATAGTCCCAGACATAAATGCGGTCACAGATTTTACTCCAGTCGGAAAGGTCCTTCATAAGAGCCGCATTCTGTTCACAGCTGCTATCATCAAGGGGATGGGCAAAGCAGCATTCTATTGTACAAAGACGTACTATAACATTGTCCTCGGGCACTACCTTCAGGGGAGCTTTTCTCGTATATCTGTAAGCAAAGGTATCAATAGCAACATTGTCATAGCCTGCCGCTTTTACTTCCCTTGCAATACGGTTTACAAAGGTTATCATTGTACCTGCATATGAGCCGTTTTCATCATCAATTTTTTTACAGCTGTCACACTGACACATTTTTGCGTCATCTCCGCTGTCACCCTGTGTAAGAGAAATGATCTGAAGTGACTTTTCGGGGTCGTGCTTTTCCTCAAGGAGTGCCATAACTTCACCGAGAATAAGCTCATACACATCCTCGTTGGTAAGACAAAGCTGTTCATCCTGTCTTTTTCCGTCGTGAAGTGCAAAATATTCGGGATGACTTTCAAAATATTTTTCCTTTGAACAGAAATCCGCGCCGAGGGTGTGAGCAAAATATGATATATATTCAACTGTACCGCCCAATTCATAGGGTATATCTCTGTAAGAATCACCGGTAAGTCCGTTTGCAAGAGAATACTCTATGTCACGGGGACTTATCCAGTTTGTATCCGTGCGTTCAAAAAAAGGCTTATATTCAGTTTTTTCCCCTGCGGGAATTGTGAGATTTTCATTTTCGGGAATGCTGTAAAGCGTGGAGGTATACCAATCACAGCCGCAGTATTTTTCCAAAAACGCATAGACACCGTGAATTACCCCTCTTGTGCCGCTGCCCCTGATTGAAACCTCATTTTCAGCTGTTTCGATCACATAGCCGTTGTCGGGAATACTGCTGTCAAAGGAAAGAACAAATTTCATTCCTTCTCCGCTTTCCGAGACGGGGAAATTCTTACCTGTAACCTCCTTCATATATTCTGAAAGAGTATCGCCTGCAGCAATAAGACGGACATCATTTGTATCGGAAAGCGCTATGTATCCGCCGTTTTCTTCCGCATTAGAAAAAAACGGCAGGGAAAAAGTGAAAAACATAACAAATGCAAGAATAAAGCTTAATCTTTTCATATGTATACCTGCCTTTAACTTATTTCATTTTTCCGATTCTTTGCCATAATTTATCTGCTTTTTTACACCAATCACTGAAATTATCGGGATTATCCGGGAAATTAAGATAATGATTTTTGATACTGAGTGCAAGAATTACCCCTGCACCTACGGTTTTTACGGTTTCTTTTGTAATGCTTCCCTTTTTCATACCGGCTGCGATATTCTTTATCATACCGACTATAACCCCGGGGGTGAGGGGGATATCTTCACCTGTTGAAACCGCATTCATAAGGTCTTCTGAGAATATAATGTCGTTTTCGAAGAAATATTCCCATTCCTGAGCCTTTGCATTCACTGCCTTTGTAAGAACTGCTCTCAGGAAGCAGAAATCAGCACCCTGTGCTTTATTATACTGAGTATTGATTTCCCACAGGTCTTTTTTACGGGTTTTTCCTTTTTTCAGTGCATTTGCCAATACCTTCGCGGCAATCTCCATATGCACCATACTGCTTGTGACACCCTCACCGTTGAGTGGCTTTGTAAGACAGGCTGCATCTCCCGTTGCGATAAAATTATCGGCAACAAAAGAATAGGGACAGCGGCAATAGGGAGTAGTGCCTCTTTCATAATACTGAAGCTCATATTCGGGAAGAGGAATATTTTCTTCAAACCTTTTATAAATTTCCTCGGCATAGCTGAAGCTGTTACAGGCACCGATGCCGAGAATAGCTCCGTGGGGATCGTGCTGAGGAGCAATCCATGTTTTATAATAGGGCCAGCCGCAGGAGCCCTTAAGATAGTCTTTTTCGTTGAGAAGCTTTACGTATCTCAGAATCACATAAAACATATCGTTGCCGCCAAGCCTGAAGTTTTCAACTCCGTAACCCTCGGGAAGGGATGTTCTCACATATGCATTCATTCCCGAGCAGTCAACGGTTACCCGGGCAGAAATTTCCTTCTCTTCTCCGTCTTTTTCGTATTTTGCACCTGCAATTCTTCCGTTCACAAAAACGGGAGAAGTGAATTTTGCACCGTAAATAAACTCAGCACCCTTTTCATTTGCCCATTTGTTCATTTTCAGCACATATTCGTGCATATGCATACCTATAACCGTGTCATATGTTGTTTTAGGATAGTTATTATAAGGGGATGCGGTGAGTCCTTCGGAAAATTCAAATGCCCACGTACCGTCATCCTTTGAGGGAAGAGGCAGTCCGAAATTTTCAAAATCTCTTTTGCACACATGGAAGATATCATACTTTGAACCGATTTTTTCTTCGGATGATGCATCGATAACACATACGGAAAAGCCCTTTTCCGCCATACGGCGGGCAAAAAACGAGCCCGATGTGGCACCGCCGACAATTAAGACATCATATTTCATAAAATCACCCCTTAATTCGCATTAATAAATCATTTCTTACTGTTCTCTTTTCTTTTTAAGAGCTTCATATACCTCATCAGGTATTTCGGGGTTGCCCTTTGAATATGAGGGGATATACATATCGCCTGCCTTTTCTTTTACCGTGCAGGTGGTGTCGTTTCTCCACTTGTCCCTTTCGCTCTTTTCTCTGAGGTTGGGAATTTCAAAACTCTGATTGTTATTCATGGCACTTAAGTATCCGAAGTGGCCGGGCAGGAACATATCCATAGCCTCATAAACATCAACTATTTCTGCATTGCGGTTACCCTTTATAGCCTGAACAAAGTGATACATCGTATAGAAGTCTGAACCGCCGTGGCCTGATTCCTCTGCAAGAACGCTGAGAGAATCGTCTGTGCGCATTTCCTTTGCTTCAAATTTATTGTCGCCCTCGTTTTCGTCCAGATTGCCGTAAAGCTTGCCTACGCCGCCGTTTTCGGCATCCTCTCTTGCACTTTCAAGTCTGCCCTTGGAGCCGTATATGCTGTACCATACGGAATTTCTTGAAGGACCTACACCGTGAATGCTCTTGATAACAGCACCGTTTTCAAGTGTGATCATTTCAACTGCCATTGAGCCTGCAAAAGCACCCATACGGTACATTCTGTCGTTAAAGGGCAGTTCAAAGCCTGATACCTTCACGGGACGAAGACCTGTGATATGAAGAAGAGGTCCTATGGAGTGCGTACAATAATAGAAGGCACTCATTGTATTTCTCCAGTGTCCGGGGTCGCAGTTTGAATAACCGTGCCAGCCGGGCTCACAGTTGTGGACATATTCACCCTCGCCGTATTCAAACTTACCGAGATTGCCCTCTTTATACTGAATTCTCATTTCGCGGGGAGCGGGCATATAGCAGTAGTTTTCGGCATAAGCATAGATTTTTCCCGTTTCCTCAACGGTTTCAATAAGCTCAACTGCTTCCTTGAGATGCTGGCAGGGTAAAACCTCACTTAAAACGTGCTTACCCGCTTTCATAGCTTTTATTGCTAAGGGGGTGTGCTCATTTGCAAAGTTGGCAAGAACAACACCGTCCATATCGTGCTTTATGAACTCATCAAAATTATCATAGTATGTAATGCCGTCCTCACCGTATTTTTCCTTTGCCTTGCTGAGGAAATCGGGAGCATTGTCACAGATTGCAACCACCTCGGCATTGAAGCCTGTTTTACAGTAGTTGAGCATTGTCTGTCCTCTTCTTGCACCTACAACACCGATTTTTACTTTTTTTGCCAGAGACTCTCTGTAAATCTTTTTATAAAGTGTGCAATCCTCATAAAGCATATCCACACTGTCGATGTTATACTCTTCAAGAACCTTCTGCCAGCGTTCTTCCATTCCCATTTCATACTGAACGGGCTTAAAGCCTGAGGTAAGATAGCTCTTTACTGCGCCCTTGCGCCATTCGTCTGTGGTAAGGCGGATAAATTTTACACCCTCCTCGGAAAGCTTATGAATACAGCGGTTGTTGAGATACTTTCCGAGACCCTTGCCTCTGAATTCGGTTTTCATACCTACCATATGCATATTGCCCATATTAAGGTCTGTATGATTGATAGCTGTTATTGTGCCGATATGCTCTCCGTTATAATCAAGGAAGAAAACATCGTCATAAGGGTCGCAGGCTTCAATACCTAAAATGCTGTCGTCAAACTGCGCTTCTGTGGCATCGTCACCTACAAGACCGTTTTTACAGCATTCAACCCACGCAAGCTTATCTGCCTCGCAGGTATATTTAGAAAAGGAATAGCCCTCGGGAAGGGGAAGAAGGTCAACCTTTTTATCATTTATCCAATACATTTTTAACTGTGCCATCGGTATCATCTCCGTTTATTTATATTTATATTATTAAAATAGCATACCTTAAATCTGCCGTCAATTATTTTTCAATTTCAGCAGTAAATTTTTTCATTATTTCAGGTATATTTATACACTGCGGACAAAGCTCTCTGCATTTGCCGCAGGAAATACAGGCAGAGGGTCTGTTTTCTTCGGGAATGCTCTTTATTCTCATAGGAGCTAAAAAGCCGCCGCCCGTGAAGGTATATTCGTTATACATTTCAATAACCGATGGGATATCAATACCCATGGGACAATCCTTCACGCAGTATCTGCAGGCTGTACAGGGAATACCCGCCGTCATTTTCTTTGCGACTGAAAGAAGCTCCTTTTTCTCGTCTTCGGAAAGAGGGTCATTTTCCGAGAAGAGCCTTATATTTTCATTCATCTGCTCTGAAGAAGAAGCCCCTGAAAGTACGGTTACCACGCTTTTTATACTCTTAAGAAAACGGTAGCTCCATTCAACGGGAGAAAAACCGGGATACTTTTCCTTTATCTCAGCAAACACATCGCTGTCCTTTGCAAGCTTCCCTCCTCTTAAGGGCTCCATTACCCACACGGGAATGCCGAGTCTGTCAAGTATTTCAAGCTTTTCCTTTGCCTTCTGGAATTCATAGTCAACCCAGTTGAGCTGAATCTGACAGAATTCCATATATTCACCCCAGGCTTCAAGAAAACGGTTCATGGTTTTCCTGCTGCCGTGGACGGAAAAGCCCAGATGCCTGATTCTCCCTTGCTTTTTCTGTTCGAGAAGATAGTCCAAGGTACGGTGGGCAGGATTGAGATATTCGTCTATATTCATTTCGCAGACATTATGAATAAGATAGAAGTCGAAATATTCCATTCCCGTTTTTTCAAGCTGACGGTTAAAAATCTCTTCAACCTTTCCCATATTGCTGAGATCATATCCCGGGAATTTTGTTGCGATATAATAAGAATCCCTGGGATATTTATTAAGAATTTTTCCCACAACTCTTTCGCTCTCTCCCCCGTGGTAGCCCCAGGCAGTATCAAAATAATTCACACCGCTTTTAAGTGCGGAGTCAATCATCCGTGCAGTTTCTTCTTCATTTATTTTTCCGTCTGTCTGAGGCAGACGCATTGTTCCCATTGAAAGAACTGAAATATTTTTATCACCGAATCTTCTGTAAAGCATAAATCTTCCTCCTTTTTTTATAACAAATATACACTAAAAAAATTTTTTTTACAATATACTTGACAAATAAAGAAAAAGCCGTTATACTTAAGATGTAGTTAGCGTATGCTAACTACATAACAGAAACAAAGGAGAACCGTTTTTCCCTATCCGAAACTCCTCTTTCAAATTTTTCGTTCCCCCTTCCTTTAATCCTTTTCTTTTTCGGTTCTCCTTATGTGGCATTTTTTGTTCAATAATATATATCTCCAAGGCAAACCCCCGTATCACAAGGCTGATGCGGGGTTTTGTTTTATCTTTATTGACATAAACACTTTGTTGTGATATTGTTTATTCAATACTTGATAAAGGGGTAAGATTATGAAAAAGTTTTTCAGCATTTTATTATGCGCAGCATTAATGCTTACGGCAGTTTCCTTTGCGCTTCCGGGGATTAAGGCTTTGTCCTTCAACACCTATTATATTGACTCATTAAACGGCAGCAATGAAAACCGCGGAACATCTCCCGATGAGGCATGGCTTAATCTTGACGGCTTTGCAGGCGCTGCCGAGCCCTTAAAGGGCGGAGATACCGTGCTTTTCAGGGCAGGCGGCACATATGAATGTGCGGTCACTCTTGATGGACTTAAGGGTACAAAGGAAGCTCCCTTTGTTATTTCCTCCTACGGTGAGGGTGAAAGACCCATTCTCAGAACAGATGCGCAAGACGAAGTATTTACATTTATCGACTGCTCTTATATCACGGTTTCCGACCTTCAGATAACAGCACCCAACGGCGGCGGAATATGGATAGACACCATAAACGAGGAAAGCGTGGGAATAACAATCGACAATGTTTATTTCTTCGGACTTCCCAACGGCAAGGTAACTGGCAGAGATGATTTTTCAAGAGGCGCTGCACCTGCCCGTGCCGCAGTTATGGTAAAGGGTCTACCCGCACATTCAAGATATGCTGTAAATGACCTTACAATAACCGACTGTGAGGTATATGATTCAGCAAACGGCTTTATAATATGGGGTTCATGGAATGACCAGCAGAATCCCTGGTGTGATGACGATGAAAAAGACCCTGTTTACAATACGGGACTTCTTATAGAGGGCTGCTATTTCCACGAAATGGATGCGGAAGCCGTTGTGGTAGGCATCTGCGACGGTGCACTGGTCACTCACTGCAGAGCAATAAACACCTGTCAGGGTGAAGGCGTTGACGAAAACGGAGAAATCCTTTATTTCACCGCTGCAATGTGGTTCTGGGGCTCTGAAAACAGCACAATTCAGTATTGTGAAATTGCAGGACAGAAGAATATAGGCGACGGCATGACCGTTGACTTTGACTCCGGCACAAATAACTGCACCTATCAGTATATTTATTCTCACGACAATCAGCGCTTTGTTGTAAACAACGCAAAGGATGATCCTCAGAGAAACAACACCGTAAGATACTGTCTTTCGGTAAATGACAACAAGGGCAGAAGCTCTCTTGCATCGGGCAACGGTGAGGACGGACTAAAGTTTTATAACAATACAATAATAAACTGCGGAGAATTCCAGTTCTATCATCTTTATAACAGCCTTATTGCAAATAACATCATAATCCCTATGGAGGGTGAAGTGGTAAACTTTGACCTTAAGGATGAAATTGAAGGAAAAAACACCTATCGCAACAACTGCTATTATGATACACTCAATCCCGGCTGCGACCTTTTCTCTCTCAACACTCTCCCGGGCTTTACGGGCGGTGAGGGAATTGATGCTTACCGTCTTGCAGTCAACTCTCCGCTTCTCGGCAAGGGAATGAAAATCGATGACGGTGTTACACTTGATTTCTACGGAAATGAAATAACAAGCACAAACATCGGCTGCTATATGGGAGAAGGAGAAGAGCCCGAAGCAGCAACAGAAAATATATTTATTAAGCTTATAAGATTAATAAAAAACATATTCGACAGACTGAAGCACGAATTTGATGTGATAAAAAGAGAAATAGAAGAAAGCATAGCATAATTCCGGTACATATTTCAGGGCATATTTTAACGGCATAAGGATCGCTCCTTATGCCGTCTTTTATTGCTTATGCTGTTAATCCGTAAGCCTTATTACCAATGAAATGCTCCGCAGTCACAGAAGGGACTTATTCCGAACAATCTGTTGAAGAAATTGATTATATCCCAGATAAATGAAAAGATTTTACTGTCGCTGTGGCAGATATGGGAGCAATCGGGAACCTCAACCTCTGCACCGCATATTTCGCATATACCGTTTCTGTCCCAGTCAAAATGCTCATCCATAGGAATCTCTTCGTGACCGTAAACATACTCATCACATTCCGGGCAATAGAGTCCTTCGGTATAGCCGACTGTTGCACAATCGGAATAAACCTCAGAGCTGTATGTAAGCTTATGAGATGTGCCGTCAGAAGCCTCGTGAGAAGCTCTTTCAACGGTGATATCGATTTCATAATCAAATTCCGAATAGCTGTAAACAGCTATATAGTAGGTCTTTCCCGCTTCAAATTCATTCATAACGGAAAAATGCAGTTCATTTTCATCATCGCTGTAGTCAAAATACATAAACTCGCCGTCAAAAACATCTGCAGCGGGGTCTGCATCTTCAGCTTCGGATGAGGAGGAAATAATATAAGCTCCGCTTACCCCGGGAACAAATCTTAAATACTCTACAGCGGCTTCACAAAGCTTCAGACCTTTTAATGTACCCTCGGAAATATCAGTGCCGTGAAATACCTGTCCGCATTCGCACAGTCCGAAATTATAGGGAAGAGCACTGTGGCTGCATTCTTCACCGCAGTTTTCACACACTCCGTCAATATAGTAATGGGCACAACTGAGACCTATTTCAAACTGTGATTTTCCGCAAAAATCGTATATGAGGAACCAATATGTTTTTCCTTCTTCAAAATAATATTCGAGGCAGAAGTTAGAGCTGTAGTCTCCGTCATCCGCATCCTCAAGAAGCTCTCCGGTTGCAGCATCAAAAAGCTCACAATAGGGATCTCTTTCTTCGGGAGCATAGGAAGACAGCCTGTAGCAGCCGCTTTTTTCGGGAGTGAATGTTACCTTTGCAAAATCAAACAGCAGGCCATCGGGTATTTCAACAATAATATCTGAGCCGACTTCTGTTTCGTACTCGGGGATAACTGCAGCACCTGCAGTTATAAGGGTGGAGCATAAAAGCATTGTAAGAGTGAGTGCAATTGCAAAAATCTTTTTCATAGCTGTTTTCTCCTTTTTTATTTTTATAAACCGAGGCATTCACGGTTTGTTCCGTAGAAAATATCCTCTTTCCCCGCAATTCTTCTGCACATTTCCTCTGCAAAATCCCAGTTATCCGAGAAATCAAACTCATAGCTGTGACCCCAGATATATAAAAGCTTCGGTGTATCTGTTTCAAGGGCAAGGAATTTATCTATCATTTCAAGACATCTTCCCGCGCTGTTATGATGCACCGTGGGATTGAAAACATACAGATCCTTCTGCAAATCAAAATTAAAGGTATGAACCGTTGTTCTTGCATATTTCACCCCTGTGTGCTTTTCGATAATATCGGCAACACGAAGACTGAAGTTTACTCCGCCGCCGGGGTATGCCATCCCCACAACCTCATAGCCTGCAAGAAGCGACAGGTTTTCACGGTCCTTTTCAACCTGATTTATTATTTCCTCCCGGGAAAGACCGGGCAGATGGGGATGGGTGAGCGTATGCACAGCCACCTCGTGTCCCTTATAAAGCTCTTTTACCTCTGAGGGCTCTATTTTATTGTGGGCAACGCTTTTTTCTCCGTAGCGAAGAGTGTTTTCGGTGCCGAGAAGCTGAGAATTGAGGTTGAAGGTTGCCTTGAGAGAATATTTATTGAATAATTCAACCAGTCTTCTGTCCTGGGTCACACCGTCATCATAGCTGAAGGTTACAGCCTTGAGTTTGCCGTCAAACATTTTCTCTTGCCTTCCTTAATTCATATTCTTCGATTATTTCTCTTGTTTCAAGAGGCTTGTCGGTAATGATACCGTCAACACCGTATTCAAGAAGCTTGAGAACGGTGCTTTTTTCGTTTACGGTCCACACATTCACCTTTACACCCAGCTTATGAGCCGTCTTTACAAGATTTCTTGTAACAGCAACGTGGGCGGGATGAATGATATCGCAGCCGATTTTTTTAACCATAAAAAAGGGATATACAATAAATCTGCATACCGAAGGATTGCTTATGGGATACAAAAAAGCGGTTTTGCATCGGGGATCTGTCTTTTTTACGGTCATAAGCACCTCCGGTGAAAAGCTTGAAATAATAACCCTGTCAAGACAGCCGTATTTTTTTACGGAATCAAGTGTCTTTTCAACCAGATGCCGTATATTCTTATCCCGAGGGCATTTAAGCTCGATATTTATTATTTCGCAGCTGCTTTCAGATGTAAGCTCAAGAAATTCATCAAGGGTGGGCAAGGGAGTATTTCTGAAATCCTCTGAAAAATATGAGCCGAAATCAAATGCCTTAAGCTCATCAAGAGAATAAGAGGTGATTTCTCCTCTGCCGTCTGAGGTTGCATCAATTGTGTAGTTGTGGCATATTACGGGAATGCCGTCACGTGTGAGATGAACATCTGTTTCAAAACCGTCGGTGCCCTCGTTTATCGCGGTGATAAAAGCGGGCAGTGTATTCTGGGGAGCCTTTTTGTTTGCTCCTCTGTGTGCTATTACTTTACAAGCCATATTCTTTCCTCCCGGGAAAATCCGATTCATTTAAGCCTTTGCATCCTCAAGTACCTTTGCCGTATCAATAACCACATTGCCGGAAACGAGGGCATCCGTATCCTCGGAAGCGGGGGCGGAGCCGTAGAAATTCTCTGCGTGTGCTGTCATTGAGGCAACTGAAGGAGTTCCTGAAAATCTCGCATTGGAATAAACTGCCTTTTCTTGAGTGCCTTCTTCATATTTAAGGGCAAACAGGCAATAGGTAACACCGTCGGCAACCTGGGTGATACAGCCGATTTCTTTGACTGTTACATTTTTATCCTTATTGATTTCATAAAATCCCTTTACATAAGAAACTGCAGAAGCATTTGATTCAGCTGTCTTTTCATCAACCTGAGCAAGCTTTTCTTCAACCTGAGCCAGTGCGGGGTGTGTTTCCTTTTCTTCCTCAGGAATAAGCTCCTGAAGTGCCTCATAGGCAGAAGAAATTTCTTCATTGCTGATGCCGTATTCGGTAAAGCTTCTGTCTATTTTATCGGAAATTTCATCCGCCATATCTGAAATCTCTTTCATTTTATCATATTCGGCTCTTGCTTCTTCAAGCTCATCTTTATTTCTTACCTTATCCTTATCTTCAGCGCCGAGAAGCGTAAATGCCTGCTCTGCGGCAATAATAAGCTCTTCACTGTCAAGGGAAACCTCACCGATTTCCTTTATTTTGTCCTCGCAAAGCTTTACAGACTCACTTCTGCCGCAGGAACAAAAAACAAGAAGAGTAAGAGTAAGAATTGCAATAACTGATAATATTTTTTTCATAATGCGCCTCCTGAATGATATATATATTATATTCTAACATATCAGGTCCGATATTACTGCACAAAAATAAAATTAACATTTTGTAAAATTCGTAAGTTTTTTCTGTGATATTCCTTCAAAAAAAATATTGACATACTGTGCAAAATGCTGTATCATAAGAATAATTAATAGATATTCAGTATTAATAATTTACACTAATCGGTGATAACAATGGATGTAAGAAACTTAAAAACCTTCCTCAAGGTCTCAGAGCTTAATAATTTTACCAAGGCGGCTTCAATTCTCGGATATTCACAGTCTGCGGTAACCGTGCAGATGCAGCAGCTTGAAACAGAGCTGGGTGTTCCCCTTTTTGACCGCATAGGCAAAAACATCAAGCTCACACAATACGGTGTCACCTTTGTTGAATATGCCACAAGTGTAATTGAGGCTATTGAAAGAGCACAGAATTTTGCAACGGAAAATGAGGATATGAGAGGCACAATACGTTTCGGCCTTGTTGACTCCATATTAAAATCCTGTTTTATTCCCATTTTCCCCGAATTCAATCGCCGCTATCCTCATATCAATCTTAATATTTTTGTCGGCTCGGCAAGAGAAATCGAAGCCAAAGTGAGAGCAAACGAGCTTGATTTGTGCTATATGCTCGACTATAAGGTGCCGAGAAAGGAATGGGTGCGTGTACGCGAAGAGGTAGAGCCCATCATTTTCGTAACCAACCCCGAAAATCCCCTTGCCGACAAAGAAGAGGTAAGCTTTGAAGAAATAACAAAGGAAAAGCTCATTCTTATGCCTCAGGGCGAGGGCTACAGGTATCTTTTTGACGATGAATTGGCAAAGCGCAACCTTTTTGTTACACCCTCTATTGAAATTGCAAACACAGACACAATTATGCGCCTTACAAAAGCATCGAATTATGTTACAATGCTCCCCGTGTTTGAGGTGAGAAAGAATCTTCAGGAGGGCAATCTCAAGAAAATAAACGTGCCCGAATGCGAATTCAACCAGTGGTCGCAGCTGGCATACCTCAAGGGCAAGGCAATGACTCCGCAGCTTCAGGTTTTTATAAACACCGTGCTGGAGCTTCTGCCTCCCATAGAAAACCTCGAATAAGACAAACAGAACATAATGTCTGCAGTCCGCACAGCCTGATGTAGCGGTCTGCAGGCATTTTTTTGTTATGAAAAATCTTATGTTTTTTTCCCTTATGTAAAGCAGTATGTAATGCAGAGCGCAGATTTATGTGAAGCACTATGTAAAGAGAAAAACACAAAGCTTGCATTTCAGAAATCCCGCCGACCCTTATTTTTCAAGGCTTCGTCAGGGTATGCTTTTACAAGGCTGTATTTTCTCCCGTCTTCGTTATGTAAAGCAGTATGTAATGCAGAAGGGAAATTTATGTAAAGCAGTATGTAAGGTGTACATACAATTATATATAAAAGAATGAAAGAATGTTCTTCAAGAATGAGAGAATGTTTTTTTAAACAATAAAAAAAAGAAGAATTAAAAAAATGCCTGAAAAAAATTTTTTTGATTTTTTTTCAAAACCCCCCTCTTTGGGGGAGAGAAAATTTTTGTTTTCTGATAAACTTCCTTGTGTAAGCTTCACACGGGAGGAAAAAAGAATGCTCAGGGAAAACTTCATAAAGCTGTCAAGAAACATAATGAACAGCGATTATATCGATAATGCAGTGCTTCTTCGTGCCTTTATCGGTCTTATGACTCAGATACGCTTTCAGACGACACTCATTGACGGAATCACCGTAGATGTGAATGAGGTGCTTCTCAAAAAAGAAGAAATACCCCTTGTTTTCGGTTCTTCAAAAAGACAGGCTTATGAAACGCTGAAAAGAATGGAAAAGGACGGAATCCTGGAATGGTTCAACATCCGTAACAAATACACTCTCATAAGAGTGATAAAAGAGGATTTTTCAAGGGATGATGAGCCTCTTACTCTCACCGACCATCGGCACACGGCAGATAAAAGAAGGACGGAAGAAGAAAAAGAAAAAAAATATGAGGATATGAATAATTCTTCCGAAAAAAATATTACTGCTCAGGATAAAGAGGCAGCTTCGGCTGCTTCGGGACAGTCCGTAAATAAAGAAGAAAACAGCTCCCCTGACTTCGTTTATCAGGAAAAGACGGACTACCGGGCACCCTGTCACGGGTATTCCGAAGGTAAAATAAAATTAAAGCAGGCAATAGTGCTGCCGCAAAAAAGAGCCTCTGCAGAAAACTGCAGAGACCCGTATACTTCATCCGAAAGAAAGAACAGATTATCGGACATATTTGAACAGCATTATAATTCCCGTTCGTCTCCGGGAAATACCCGTGAGGCTGATTCGGAAAAGTCCTCCGTAGGACCGAAGCTGAGATTCGGGGAATACAACAACGTGCTTCTCACAAGGGATGAGCACAACAGCCTCATCAAAGCCTTTTCCGATGCCAGAAAACGGATAGATGAATTCTCGGAGCTTTTACGTGCCTCGCCGGAAAAACGCAACACATCTCATTTTGATGAGCTGATGAAGCAGTCCTGAGCTTCAGCTTACGGCTTCAGCCATTGCTTCTGATCCTCAAGACCGACGCTTGCGCGGAGAATAAGTCTTGCATCTGAGGCTGAAACAGCGTCCTCGTTTACATTGGCTGCTTTATATACAGCACTGCCGTCTTCAATTTTTTCAAGGCTTACGCTCGCTCTTAATACATATCTTGCATCTGCCGCTGTGATACTGCCGTCAGAGTTTACATCACCGGGGCATACAAGTGTGAAGCTTCTGCCGTCGGGGAGAATGAGGGTCATTCCCGTAAAGACTGCAGTGTTTTCTGCCACAGCATTTCCTTTTTCATCCGTGATACGGCTTCCCTCTGAGGCATTTTCAAGCACATCCCCTGCCGTAAGCTTTGAAGCAAAGGAAATAAACTCACCGTCAGAGACGGCATTTTCGCTGTCCTTGAAGGTGCTTTCCTTCATCGGAATTTCCTTGTGACCGCTTAAAAATGTCTTACAGCCGCTGCAGTAAACCCCTTCGGTGTAGCCCGGAGCCGTGAAGGTGGGAGCTGTTGCGGGAACGGTTTTTGTATCCTTATGATTATTCTTATTGAGTCCCAGAGCTTCATTATATGTATGCGAATTATTATTCTGACAGGTATAGGTTTTGATTCCCTTTACACTGCAGGTGGCTTCAGTGGTGATTTTTCCTTCGTCCCACTTATGGGCATCGGGATTTACGGGAATTTCCGTGTGACCGCTGATATAAGTATTACAGTCATTGCAGTATACACCTGCACTGAAGCCTGAAGAAACGCAGGTGGCTGAAACCGCAGCCGTATTCTTTGTGTTTTTATGAGCGCACAGAACATTCACGGTGCAGGTATCAGTATAGGTTTTTCCGTCATATTTGATTGATGCGGTGATTACGGCACTTCCCTTTTTCACAGCCGTTACCTTGCCTTCATTTACGGTTACTACCGAGCTGTCGGATGAGGACCAGCTGACTAAAGCCTCTGCGGGAGAAGCAGTAACAGAAAGAGCCTTTGTTTCACCTTCAGTGAGAGTAAAGGAATCCTGACTCAATGAAACCGAGGGTGTTTTTACACTTACGCTGAAGCTTGCCGAAAAGCCTGCGTAGCTGACAGTCACCTTTACCGTTCCTGCCGAAGCAGAAGAAAAGCCTGAATGGGTGTAGCCTGAGGTAACTGTTTTATATGTCCCGTCGGAATAATTGATTTTAAGCACCAGACCCGTGAGGGAAAGACTGTCGCCTGTGTAATACTCTGTTTTTGTCGGGGGAGATATAATTTCCATACTTTCGGCAACAGGAGTTTCCGGTGTATAGGCAGATTTTAGCTGAGAGAGATATACCCCGTTATTGGGAGTGTTATTGATATCGCAGATAACATATCCGTCTTCATACATAAAGCCGAAAACAGAATAATTTGTGCCGAGTACGGGGGTGTATATTCTGACGCCTTCTGTTCCGGGAGTATATTTATATACACCGTCCGCAAGTGAATATAAGAGGTCGCCGCCCGCCGAGGAAAGACAGGAGAAATTAGCCTGCCACACTCCGCCTGAGGAGGAATACCAGTTTCCCGCTACATCGAGAATATCCTTTTTATCGCTCATTCTTTTAAGCTTCCCGGCGGTGTTGTCAATATAGTAGATTTCATTATCGATAAGCTGAAAGGCGGTGGTGGAATCCTGCCAGAAATAATTGTCATAGGTTGTGTCTGAGGATGAGGAATCAAAATCGTAGGCGGTGTGGCCCGTTTCTCTTATGCCTAAGGTTGAGCGAAGGAAATTTTTGTGGTCTACTCTGCCGATAAAGCCTCTGCCGTAGCTTCCCCAGGCACGGTCGTCCCAGGTAACATCCACGTGATAGGGTTTATCGTTGATTATAACGATGTTCCAGCCGTGATTGAGACTTTCGGAGGAGCAATAGTAGCTTTCAATTCCCGCTCTTCTTAAAAGATATATATATGCCATGGCATAGCCCTGACAAACAGAGGCTCTTTTTACAAAAGCCCCGTAGGCTGTGTGCTTTATTACAGACAAAGAAACATAATCATACTCAGTCCATATTGCCAGTCTGTCGTGAAGAAGAAGAGCCTTTTCGGTAACGCTCAGTGAGGGGTTATTTTCAATTCCCTTAAGAAGCTTATCCGCCGCAGCCTTGAACTCTGAAAAGCAGGCTGCATATTCCTCCTTTGTGTCGGCAAAGGCTCTGTACTTAAAGGTGAAGGAATACAGAGTCTGAACGCCTGAGGAATTGTAATAGCTATAGCTCATACCGTCCACATTGAAGGCTTCGGGCATATCATACCATATAAAATCAGCCGCATATTCCGCAAGGGCAGTGGGAATTTCAAGACTGCTTACATCGACCGTTTCTTCACACTCCGAAACTGCGGAAAGAATCAGTGCTCTGAAGGCATCAACGTCTATATTATTTTCAAGTGCTTCAAGAGAATATTTCATATTTTCCGGAGAATCGTGAAGCTCAGGAGAAATGATCTGCGAAGAATATAATTCCCCCTGCTCCAGTGCTCCCGCAACAAGAGGTATGCTGTTTATAATAAGAAGAAACGCAAGAAACAATGCCGGTATTTTTCTTATTTTCATAATAACCACCCGTAATTCTTTATTAATTCAAGTGTAGCATATGAGAAAAAACAAATCAATGAAAATTATTTGAAATAATACCATTTTATCAATACAGGCACAAGAAAACGGCTTCGCCGTACGCCTGCGGCGAAACGTTTTCGTATAGTCCATCGCCGAGGGAAGTTTACTTCCCGTTCGGCGGGACATATAATCTTTTTACTTTATAGGAAGAAATTTCCTATAAAGTAAGAAAACATCTTACGATTTATCAACCCCCTACCCCCAATGTTGGGGGCTGTAGGTGTTTCTTGTTATAAGCTAAATTGCTCACAACGCGAGCAATTTCCTATATAATAAAAATCAATAACGGCAGAAGAAAGGCTCTTCCGCCGCTATATGCTTATTGTGGTATTTTATTTCATTTTTTCCTCAAGGAATTTCACTGCGGTTGC
>JAZSNB010000042.1:0-17121 GCA_045536195.1 Acutalibacteraceae bacterium | reverse complement strand
ATTTACAAAAAACACAGAAACCTCTGCGGAAGAATAAGACGAATGTTAATTGCCAGTTGTAAAACCTTAAAATCGAATATCTCTGCCGCCAAAAACAATCAGAATTAATAATTTACCGCATCTCAATCAGTATTTGATTGCATGGATGCGGTTTTATGTTTTTTAAGTGCTTTGTTAAATAAAATCTTTTTTCCTGAAATGCTGAAAATACATATTTTATTATAAAAGTTTTTTACCGGCAAATAAGGTACATAGCCGAATGTGATTTTCCATACATATACGTGGTTTTTTGTTTGTGTAATTGAAATCAGAAAGATAACATAAAAAATTATTGATATTTTTACATATAAATGCTAAAATGGTTTTGCCAAACAAATCTTAATAATTAAAAAGGTATTCCTTTGTTTTTTCAAGGGGTATTGTCCCCTTTTTTATTTTACCTACCAAAAAAAGAATTCGTTAAAAACGCAATTCCACTTGGTGGGTTAAAGGGTTTGCCTTTTGTCATTAAGATTTGTTTGGCGACAATCGGAGTTGCGTTTTATGTGCGTCAGCTTCGGTTGGCGCACTTTTTATTTTAGGAGGTAAAATTAAATGAGCAAAGTCTTTAAACAGTCATTGGCTGCAATTATGATTGTGTTGATGATACTGACAAGTGTACCGCTGGGCGGATTTGTCGGTATTGATATGAACGGCCTTGATTTTGGTGTGAGTGCAAGTGCCAGCATCTTACCTGCAAGCGGTTCCTGCGGTGAAAATGTAACCTATATCTACAACAGCACCACAAAAGAGCTTGTTATCAGCGGTACTGGGGCAATGACGGATTATCGTTATTCTTCTAACTCAGCTTTTTATAATAGTGATATAGAATCAATTGTTATAACAAGCGGTGTAACCACCATAGGCTGGTGCGCGTTTTCTTATTGCGAAAATCTTACAAGTGTAACAATCCCTAACAGCGTAACCACTATAGGCGATGATGCGTTTTATGGTTGCTCAAGTCTTACAAGTGTAACAATCCCTGACAGCGTAACCACTATAGGAGAAAGGGCGTTTTATGATTGCTCAAGTCTCACAAGTGTAACAATCCCAGACAGCGTAACTACCATAGGCGAAGGGGCGTTTCGTAGTTGCTCAAGTCTCACAAGTGTAACAATTCCTGACAGTGTAACCACCATAGGTGATTTGGCGTTTTGTTATTGTGAAAGTCTCACAAGTGTAACAATCCCAGACAGCGTAACCACCATAAGAGGTTGGTCATTTTCTGGTTGTTCAAGCCTCACAAGTGTAACAATCCCTGACAGCGTAATCGCCATAGGCGAAGGTGCGTTTTATGATTGCTCAAGTCTCACAAGTGTAACAATCCCTGACAGCGTAACCACTATAGGCGATGATGCGTTTTATGGTTGCTCAAGTCTTACAAGTGTAACAATCCCTGACAGTGTAACCAACATAGGTGATTTGGCGTTTTATGATTGCTCAAGTCTCACAAGTGTAACTATCGGTAACAGCGTAACCACCATAGACAATTTTGCGTTTTCTGGTTGCTCAAGTCTCACTAATGTTTACTATAACGGAACGGAAGAACAGTGGAAAAAGATAAGCATAGGTTCTAATGAAGAATTAACAAGTGCAACGATACATTATAATAGTGGATATATTAGTTCAGAAAATATAAAAGAAAAATTAGACAATGTTATTGGTGTTGATTACACTTTTACATATAATGATAATTATTTTAGTAATAGTTCTTACACATATAATCATGATTTAGCTATTATGTCAAACTGTCTGGCAATTTCTGCAATGATAAAAGCAAATTCTGATTCTTATCCTACATGTGCTGAATCTTTCTTTGAAAAACTCAGATTCGATAATTATACTCCATATGGTTATGGTGTTAGTCCTCAATATAATTCAATTGCCTGTGCAATAGCAAGCAAAAATTTAGATAACACAGATGAAACTATAATCGCAATTGGCGTAAGAGGAGCCGGATATGATTCCGAATGGGGTGGTAATTTTAATATCGGCACTAAAGAAGAACACGAAGGATTCCGACTGGCAAAAGAAGGTGTTTTGGGTTATTTATCTGAATTTATAAAAGATAACAAGAAAGACTTTAATAGTAATGTTAAGTTCTGGATTTCAGGATATTCGAGAGCAGCAGCTACCTCAAACCTTGTGGCGGCTGCCCTTGATGAAGGTGCCAACGGATACGATTATATTTCATCTTTGAATTATGGACCTGAAGATGTTTATGCTTACACTTTTGAAACTCCTATACCAACAAGAGACAAAAACACGAAAAATGCACTTTATAATAATATTTTCAATATAATTAATCGTATAGACTATGTTCCTAAAGTTGCACCGGAAACATGGGGATATTCCAGATATGGAGTGGATTGCTTCCTTCCTTCTCCAGAAACTTATGGTAAAGAATATTCAACTCTTTTTAATAAGATGAAAGCACAACATAAAGCGATAAACGGAAAAGACTATACAGAAAAGTTTACATTTTATGATGCGAAATTTTCAGTTAACACAAATGATATTTTGAATTCAGGTTTTGATGTTTCTTTTGTTTCTTCTAACGGGAATGTTTCGCAGAGTAGATATTTGGATGAGTTTATTACAATTTTCGCAAAATATGTGTTAAAAAATGTTGAAACATATACAAATAAGTATCAAAGTTCTATTCAGAAATTAATGATTTCTGCTTTAGGTGGTGGATTTGAAGAAGTAAAAATTCCAGAAAACACAAAATCTGAAATAAGATCAGCTTTATTTGAAGGAATAAAATCAAAAATCTTCAATATGAATAACAGTGTGTGGAGAAGTTCTCTTGCAACTATTATTTCGAATATTGAAGAAATCAACCTTACATATACGGATGCATATAATTTACTTGGTATTGTAGATGAAGCTCTTATAACAAGCATAGGCAGTTATAATTATGTATACACTCTTATCGAAAACGCTTCAGACATAATGCCGGCCCATTTCCCTGAAATGAATTTTGCGTGGCTAACAGCATTAGATGGAGAAACTATAAAACAGTCTATCAATGGCAAGTATTATCGTGTAATAAAATATAATTGTCCTATTGATATTAAACTTTACGACGAAAATGATAATTTGTTAGCAACAATCTGTGGAGATAATATTGAAATATCAGAAGATTGTTATCTCAGTATTTATATTGATGCTGACGGTCAGAAATGTTTCTGTTTACCTGAAGATACAGAGTATCGTTTCGAAATAATCGGTACTGATGAAGGCACTATGAATTGCTCTTTTAGTGAATATGATTTTACAAAAGGCGAAAACACAGAGACTGTAAATTATTATGATGTTCCGGTAAAAGAAGACACAACTTTTGTTGTAGAATTGGACAGAAAAGAAGATAATGACAACAACGAAAGTTTCTCAGATGATATTGTTATAGTAAATGAAAATGAAGAAGTTATTGATAGCGATGAAATAATAACCGAAGAAGAATCAACAGAAATAACTGTAACTGTTATAAGCAATAGCGAAAACAGCGTTGCAGTAGGTGGAGGTTATTACAAAAAAGGCGAATTTGCAAAGATAGAAACGCTTTCAAATGGTAATGAAGTATTTGTAGGCTGGTATGTCAATGACAATTTGCTTTCAACAGAATCGACTTGCAGATTTATGCCTGAAAATGATTGTGTGATAATTGCAAAATGGACTTCTTATTGTAATATTCACGGACACACCGATTCAGAGTGGATTGTTGACAAAGACTCAACCTGTTCAGCAGAAGGCTCAAAGCACATTGAATGTACCGTATGTGAAGAGGTTATTAAGACGGATGCAATAGAAAAGCTTCCTCACAATTACAGCTCTGTTGTAACAGCACCCACCTGCACAACAGAAGGTTACACAACTTATACCTGTGCTTGCGGAGACAGCTATGTTGACAACATCACCGGTCTTGCAGATCACACAGACGGTGACGGAGATGAATTCTGTGATTATTGCGATGAATTCCTCGGCACAAAAGAAGAGGAAAACAATTGCTCTCATCTGTGCCACAAGACAGGATTCTTAGGCTTTATCTGGAAAATCATCAACTTTTTCCAGAAGCTCTTCGGAACAAATCCCGTATGTGAATGCGGAATGGCTCATTATTAAGCTTCAAAGGAACGGTTTTGCAGCCGTTCCTTTTTTGTATGCTTACAAATGCTGATTTTATGTAAGGAAATAAATATACGGAAAAAAATAAGCACAAAGCTACTTTTTTGTTTGTAGCTTTGTGCTTAACGTTTTTATGCTTGTATTTTTGATTTTATTCAGCGTCTTCTGCCTGTTTTATGAGCTCGTCGGGGATTGCTTCGCCGTGCTTAACGAAGGCTATGAGAAGGGCTGCGAGGGCGAACATTATGGGGCTGTAGTAGAACAGCGACATATATGTACCTGCAAACATTCTGATAAAGCCGTAGAGGATGGGGGATGCAATCTGTGCGGAGAAGGTTGCTGTGTAGTAGTAGCCTGTGAATGTGCCGACCTTTTCAACACCGCCGATTTCAAGAACGAGGGGAAGGGTGTTAACGGTGATGAACATATTTGCAGCACCGCCGAGGATAAGAACGGGGAAGATGAGTATGCCGAGGATTGAAGTAACGTCCTTAACGCTGTTATGGAGCATTTCAAGAGCGTCACCGAAGAGTGTGCCTTCAGAAGCGGCAAGCTCTGTTTCTGCAACCATAACTATGCTTTCATAAACGTCATTGATTGTGCTTTCATCTGCACCGTTTGCAACTGCTGTTGCAATTGATTCATCGGATGAAGCCTTGAGAGCCTTGTCAAATTCGGCATAAACTGAATTTTCGTCTGCATTTCCGCTTTCAACAGCCTTGCGGTATTCGATGTAGCCTTCCATGGTAAGCATCATTTCATCGGTAACCTCTGTGCCGTTTTCTTTAGCAGCAGAAGAAGTGTCTGCATTGTATTCATTGATCTGATCGTTTACTGTGATGTAAGCGTTATTAACTGTTACGTAGCTTGTGATGGAAAGGCCCTTGCCGCCGAGCATAGCAATGAATACTCCGAAGAATACCACGAATGCTGCAAGGAAAACCGAGAGACCTGCAAGGATGGTTTTCTTTCTGCCGAACTTCTTACCCATTTTACCTGCGGGAATAGCGGCAGCACCTGAAACAACTGCGAAGATAAGCATAAGAATTGTAGCTTCGGATGTTATCTTGTGAAGGATTTCCTGTGCGAAGAGTGAGAAGAAGGTTGTGATAGCATTTGTGCCGCAGAAGAGGAAGAACAGACAGCCTAACATAAACAGCAGGCTCTTCTTTTCGCCCTTTGTGAGCTTGATAGCCTTTCTTGCAGCCTTTTCAGCCTTCTTAGCTTCTTTTTCAGCAGCCTTTTTAGCCTTTGCGTCGTTATAGGCATTAACCTCGCCCTTGAGCTTTATGCTTGTGTCCTGTTCCTTTACGCAGAACATAAGAACGAGCATACCTGCAATCATAATAAGAGAGCCGATTGCGAAAACATAGGGGAAGGAAACGATTTCGTTGTTTTTGATTTCTGCAGAGGACATTCCCGTGAAGAGACCGCAGAGCATAATTGCGAGAGTACCTGCAACCATACCTACAGCAGAGCCTACACCGCCCATAAGGTTAATGATAGCATTGCCTTCGCTTCGAAGGGCAGGGGGAGTGAGGTCGGGCATAAGTGCAACAACGGGAGCTCTCCACAGAGACATTGTGAACACAAAGAGAATGATGCATATCATTGTGAGGGGAAGAGAATTTGTGTTGAGGAACACAATGGGGATAAGGAAGAAGAACAATGCCGAAACAGGTGCACCGACAAGAATAAAGGGACGGCGCTTACCGAATTTTGAATGGCATTCATCTGAAAGTCTTCCGAAGGTGGGCTGGAAGATAACACCGAAGATGTTATCGAAGGTCATTATGATACCGATAAACAGAGGTACGAGTGTGAAGCCGCCGCCTGCCAGAGCTACATTTTCGCCCTGAGCTGCTGCGAAGTCTGCAAGGAAGGGGAGCTTTTCAACAAGCATATTGCTGAGATTTGTGACAGCAGCGCTGTCAGAGAGAAGCTTGTTGAGTATTTTGGTGATATAGGGGTCATAAATAGCCCAGGCTATTGATGTGGCAAGGAAACCGAAGCCGGTAAGTATGGTTTTCTTAACATCAAGTTTACCGTTTTTGACATTCATTGATAAACACTCCTTTTATTTTTTTCGGCGAACCGAAGTGTTACTGAATATATTAGCAAAAAAGCATACATCTTGCAATAAGTGTAAAAAAACTGTAATCAATTAAAAGCTTGACCAGAAATCGCTGTCTTCTTCCTCTTGTCTGCGTTTTTTTCTTATATCCGAAAAGGTTTTGTCGTCTTCATCGGTGTCGAAGGATGCGAAGTAGTCGTCCTTATATACTGTAGAAGCGATATCCGTTTCGGGAGGAACGAATTTTTCATCAAGGGGGTCCTTTTCCTTTTTCTTCTCCTTTTCAAATCTTGGAGGAGCAGGAATTTTTTCATCGATAAAGGAAGCAATTGATTTTTTACGGGGAGAGCGAGCGGGGGCATCCTCGAAAATACTTTCTTCATCGCTGTAGTCCTGAGCGTTGCTTACAAGCTTTGAAAGAATGCCTTGCTTTTTGCTGCGGGGAGCGGGAGAGGATTTTTTACGTGCACGCTCCGGGGGTGTCTGCTGTGCGTAGGAATCCAGAAGGTCATCGCTTACGGTCTGTTTTTCGGGTTCATCCGAAGTATATTCTTCATTTCCCGTTATTTTGTTGAAGTCGATAACCTCGGGGGGCTTTGTATAGGGTGCGCCCTCCATAATGAGCTGCTCGGCGGGATCCCTGAACTGAGGCTTTGAATGCTCGGAGAAAACGGGTGGAGCAACGATTTTTTTCTCAGCAACTTTTGTGGGTTGTTTTTCTGCTTTCTTTACGGGTGCGTCTGTACTTTCTGCGGGAGCTGTTTTTTCTTCCCCGTCCGTAAAGATGCCTGCAATATCCTCATCAAGGGATTTTGCTGAGGGAGCCTTTCTTTCGGGTTTGCGGGGTTTTCTTTCTGCCGAGGCAGCAGCTTTTACTCCGGAAACAATATTTTTAGCAAAGTCGTTCTGAGCTTTAAGCGGCACATTTACTATCATGGGAGTGATGATAAAGCCTGCCATAATCCACAGCATCTGAAGGATAACTGCAATCCAGCTGTTTATTGTGCCTGCGGCACTTGTGAAGGTGAGTATAAGCGCAAACACAGCGCCGGCGAGAGAGCCTGCCTCGCACAGGGTTTTTGAAACCTTCTTGATTTTTTCAAGTCTGATTGCGCCTGCCATTGTGCGGCAGAAGGAATCAAAGGAATCGGTAAATACAATACCTGTGTTTTCTGAATCTGTAACCGTGTTTGTCTGAGCCGAGAAGCTTTCGTAAACATCGTTTTTGATTATACGAAGGCTGTTTTCGGGAAGAGAGAGAAGCTTTTCCGCAAATTCCTCGGTGATGTTGGGGTCGCGTATTCCGATAAGAATGTTTGCACCGTTTGACGTGAGCTCAGCAAGGCTTCTTGCCGCAAGGGCATTGCAGGTATATTTAACTGAGAAAACTGCGGCAAAATGACCTTCAATTGCAAGGAACAGAGGCTTTATGTTTTCGCCCAGCATAAAGGGGACCGAATTTTCATCGGGAAGCTGAACATTGTGGTTGACAAGATAATCCTTTGTGCCGAGAAGCACCTTGCAGTCGCTTATCCAGGCGGAGAGACCGAGCTTATCTTCATACTTAAAGCCTTCAGTCTCGGGGAAACGGTCTTCAAGACCTTCACCCAGGGGAGCGAATGCTTTTTTCAGAATTCCGTCATTGCAGGAGGTAAGCACCGCTGCACAGAATTCCGCCTGCTTTCTTGCAACATTTTTGCTGCAGGTTACATCTGTTATTTCAGCTGAGAATATATCGGAGCCCGTGAGCACGATATCATCAATATTGCAGAAGCTGTGAGCATCGGAAAAGCTGCTTATAAAAGAGGATTTAACGGAAAGGGCACTGTTTTCCTGAGCGAGCATATATCCCGTGAAAACAAGGGAGCTTACGGGGAAGGAAAGTGCCATACACATTGTAAAGCAGCCCAGGGCATATGTCATACTGCCTGAGGTGATGATTGCAACGATAAATGCAATAATACCCGAAAGCATTGTAAGGGCAACTGCCTTTGAGGAGGACTGTGCCGAGAATGCGCCGCCTGCACATTTTTTAAGGAAATCGGAAATAAATCTTGTTTTTCCGGTGTATACAACATTTGTTTCAGTTTCAGAGCGTTCCTTGAGAAGGCTTGCTCTTATGTTTTCATCGGAAACCGTTCTGAGATATGACTTATCGCTTGTTGCGGCAGCAGCCTTGAAGGCGTGGCGTGTGCTGTCGCAGTAGAAAATCTTTGAGATAAGCACAGGCACACACATAAGAATTGCCGCGCTTGTGAGCAGGTGGAAGTCGCTTTCGGTTTTTGCCAGAGTGAAATATGAGGCAATGTTCTGAATCAATGCACCTGCAAACACCGCAAGCAGCACACTGTCTGTTTTGGGTCTCAGCTTAAGTATTGAGAAGAGGCCCTTCTTCAGATCGTCTGCCATAAGAATAGCCGTTATAACCAGACCGAAGATATTTATGGTGTTGTATGCAACGGAGCTGGAGCCGAGAACGGAGAAAAAGCCGTTATTCATGGCTGCCGATAAGGATGTGATAATATTTATCAGAAGAAGCACTATACCGAGAAGTGCGGTAACGGCTGTTTTGATAATAAGTCCCTTTCTTATGCTGATAAGACGGGAGAATATTGCTTTTCTTTTTGTGGGGTCGGTGAATTCTTCATCTCCCACCGGAACAAAGTCTGTGTCAAGGTGACCGAATTTTTCCTGGAAGAAGGAAAGAAAACCGGGCAGAGCCTTATCATCGGAGGAGGAAATGCTTTTATCCTCGCTTTCTCCCGTGGGAGTTTTTTCTTCCGACCAGAAATTGAAATCATGTACTCTTTTTTCTCTTACCTCGCTGAGCTCTTTTTCCAGAAGCTCAGTTTCGAGTGCGTCTGTGTCTTCGCCTGCAAAGCCGTCCATTGTAAGCTGGTCAATATCTTCCTGGGTGAGAGAGCCTGAGGTTTTTGCAATTTCTCTGAGAAGAGAGCCTTTTTTGTTGATTATTTTTGTTTTATCCGAAACGCTTTCTTCAGGAAGCTTTTCAAGGATAACCTTGGGCTCACCTATTTCATTTTCCTTTTTTTCAATAACCGTAGGAATTATTTTTGTCTGGGACGCCGCTGTTTTTTCGGGAGTCTGCTTAAGGCTTGTGTTTTCTCTTGCCTCTTTTTTGATTTCCTCGGTTACGGTGATAAACTTAGGAGCGCCTGCCATGGGGGAATGGTTGGCATCATAAGTATTGATTTTTCCCGTGTAGCCTGTTTTTTTTCTTTTCTCAGGCTGGCGGGGATTGAGTCTGTCGGTATATTTTTCAACAGCCGTGGGCACCATCTCATCAGTTTCGGCATTTACCGAAATGAAGGGTGTGCTGTTTGTTTTTATAAATCTTGTGTTGGGGATATTATCGGAAATATCCTCTCCGGTATCCTCAGAGAATCCGTTTTCTGTTTCACTTTCAGCATTTTTGCCGTTATCAGCGGGTGAACCGATATTGTTATCAGGTGCATTGCCCTCTGATGTAAGGCTTTCCGTAAACATGAGCTCTCCTGCCTGTTTTTCCTCTGCAATTTTTTCTGAAAAATCATCAAAACCCATACGTGCAGGTGTGTCTGTGCCGGTGTTGTTTACGGGAATTATATCTTCTCTGTCCGAAGTGCCGGCTGCAGAGTTTTTCAGCCGGTTGAAATGCTTCAGAAAGTTGTTATATTCACTCATACATTTCCCTTCTTTCCCGTTTTATCTTGAATGAGCTGCTTCGAAAATAAGTATGGCTGCGGCTACGGATGCATTGAGGGAGTTTACGTTGCCTTTCATGGGAATTGAAAGAACACCGTCACAGTTTTCCTTTACAAGTCTTGATACTCCCGCACCTTCACCGCCCACAACCAGGGCAATTGCGCCTGAAAGATCTGCCTGTCTGTAGGGGGTGCCGTCCATATCCGCACAGTAGACCCATATACCTTTTTCCTTAAGCTCTTTTATGGTTGAGGTTAAATTTTTTACTCTGGCAACAGGCACATATTCAAGTGCACCTGCTGATGTTTTTCCCACAATTCCCGACAGGCTTACGCTTCTTCTTTCGGGAATGATCACTCCGTGGGCGCCTGCAGCATCGGCAGAACGGATGATTGCCCCCAGATTATGGGGATCCTCAAGAGAATCGCAGATAATAATGAAGGGAGCCTCGCCTTTTTCTTCCGCTTTTCTGAGGATTTCTTCAACGCTTGAATATTCGTGGGCTGCCGTTATCATAATCACACCCTGATGATGGGCGTGTCCGCACATAAAATCAAGCTTTTTTGCGTCAACCTCTTTTACGATAATACCTTTTTCCTTACATTCTGCAATTATAGGCTTAATGCTTCCTGAAAGCTCGCCTCTTTGTATGAGAAGCGAATCTGCAGGTCTGCCTGCCTTAAGTGCCTCCTTTACGGCATTTCTGCCGATCACAAGGTCGGTGCGGGGCTCGGATTTTTCTTTTTCTCCGGAAAAACCGCTTTTTTCTCTGTCACGGAAATTATTTTTTTCTCTTGAAAAGCTTCTGCCTCCGGAAGAGAAGCCATTGTTATCTTTTCTGTCATCTGACTTTTTATTATAAGCCATAAAGCACACAACTCTCTACATAATTATACAGAATATATTATATATTATATGTATTTATATTTCAAGTAAAAATAAACTAAAAATACAGTAGAAAAGAGACACTTTTCTTAATGCATTTTTAACAAGAATATCTGTACCGGCGGAAAAATATATATTTAGGGATATACAGAAAAAAGGAGCTTTGCCATTATGCAGATTCTGAGAAAAAAGATTTTTACTTACCTGTTTTTTATTCTGTCTGCCGTGCTTACCGGACTTTTTGCCGCTTTCCTGATAAGAGATAATGCGGGGATATATTCAGACATAAAAACTCCGTTTTTTGCACCTCCCGGCTTTTTGTTTCCCGTAGTGTGGACGGTGCTTTATATTCTGATGGGCGTCAGTGCGGCTTTGGTGTATACGGGGAGAGAAAAAGACAGGAATGAAGCTGACAGGGGACTTTTATTATATGCCGGAAGCCTTACTGTAAATTTTATCTGGTGCATTATATTTTTCAATTTCAGGATATATTCTGCTGCATTTGTTCTGCTGGCGGTTTTATTGCTGCTTATTATAAAAACGGTGCTGTCTTACAGAAAAATATCCCCTGCCGCAGCATACCTTCAGATTCCGTATATTCTCTGGGTGAGCTTTGCGGGTATTCTTAATTTTTCAATATGCATTCTTAACTGATGACACCTTGACTTTTTTCGGTCAGCATAATATCATCATAGAAAAATACAAAAGGTGATGTTATGACAAATCTTGAAAAAATGCATTCCGGAGACATATATGCTCCCGGAGATGATGAGATAATGAAGCTTCAGACGGCTTGCCTTGAAAAGCTTTACGATTATAATATGACACGTCCGTCAGAGGTTGAAAAAAGAGCAAAAATGCTTAAAGAGATGTTTGCCGAAATCGGTGAGGACTGCTATATAGAACCGCCTCTTCACGCTAACTGGGGCGGGAAGCACTGCCATTTCGGAAAATATGTATATGCAAATTTCAATCTCACAATGGTAGATGATACTCATATTTTTGTGGGGGACGGTACTATGTTCGGACCTAATGTGGTTCTTGCCACTGCGGGGCATCCCATTCTTCCGTGTCTCAGAGAAAAGCAGTATCAGTTCAATATGCCCATACATATCGGAAAAAACTGCTGGCTGGGTGCCGGGGTTATTGTTATGCCCGGTGTCACAATAGGAGATAATTCCGTTATCGGAGCAGGAAGTATTGTTACAAAGGATATTCCGGCAAATGTTGTGGCTGTGGGCAATCCCTGCAGGGTACTCAGAGAAATAGGCGAGCACGACAGAACATATTTTTATAAGGACAGAAAAATAGACCTTTCCGACTTATAATCTCAAAAAAAAGCACTTATTAATAATAAATTTATCTGTACTGATATCTGATTTATTGACTAATTTAAATATCCGTGCTAAAATATAACCAAATATGTCTATCGGAGGGTCCTTTTATGGCAATGACAATGAGGATAATGCTGATTATTATAACAATACTTCAGTTTTTGTTCCCCTTTATCGACTTTAATGTTCCCGAGGTACCGGGAGAGGAAACAACAACCGGAATTGTTGAAGAAGAAACATTCACCGATGAGCAGCCTACGTTTGATGATGTCTGCCGTCATGTCGGCGGAGAAGCAACCTGCTCAAAGAAGGCAGTATGTGAGCTGTGCGGTGAAGAATACGGCGACGGCGGTACTCATAAATATGTTTCCGTTATCAGACCTGCAACCTGTCTTGAAGGCGGATACACAACATACAACTGTAAGGTATGCGGTGAGGGTTATATCGGAGATGAAACTCCTGCAACAGGCCACTCATACAAGAGCAGAGTTGTTGAGCCTACCTGTACCGAAGCAGGAAAAACTCTTTATGTATGTGAAAACTGCGGTGATAGCTACAGTGAAAACGAAGTTCCCGCAACAGGTCACTCTTATGTGAATATGGGTGAAACAGCACCCGACTGTATAAATAAGGGATATTTCACATTTACCTGTGAAACCTGCGGCGATACCTACAGAGAAGAAACAGATGCTGCACTCGGGCATAACTATGTGGAAATTGTTACAGCTCCCACCTGTAAGGAAAAGGGCTATACAACTCACACATGTCCCGGCTGCGGAGATTCATATGTAGACAGCGAAACTCCCGCAACAGGCCACAGCTTCACAAATTATATTTCCGACGGTAATGCCTCCTGCAGAAACGACGGAACAAAGACTGCATATTGTGACAACGGCTGCGGACTTACAAGCACTCTTTATGATGTAGGCTCAAAGCTTCCTCATGTTGACGAAAACAAGGATAAGCACTGTGACAACGGCGGCGAAGAGCTGAATATGGATTTCACACATCTTACCTATCCTTCTGAGGCTGTTAAGAGACCTGAAGACTGGCTTCTTTCCGTCGATAAGCTTACAGCAAGAGCCGATAAGGTTGAAAACGGTGATATCTATGCAGTTAATAAGGGCTATCAGGATGCCAACGGTGTGTTCATTTCTCCCTATTATACAGTAGCGGTTGACGGTGTTTCCGTTCCCGTCTACGGTGCGCTTACTTATATCGGTTCAACAGAAAAGGGCGCAGTTCATTCCTTCTCTGAAATCTATGTAAAGAAGGGCGAATACTGTACATTTGAAATTGAAATAGATTCTGCAGCACTGAATATCACAGATGCAAAGGTTCTTCCCGAATCCTACGGTGAAGAGGTCGTTGTATCGGAGGGCAAGGCAACAGCCATCCTTTCAGGCTTCGGTGCTCACACCTTCCTCTTTAACGGTGAAAATCAGGCTTATACCTATACAATTTTTGTACGTGAGGAAATTGATGAGGAAGCAGAAATCCAGCAGCTCAGAGATGACGGATATACAGTTTATGTTGTTGAAGGCTTCCTTCCCCATGAATACACTGTATTCAGCGGCCCCGCAACTGCAAAGAGCGTTATTTACCTCAAGAAGGGTGCATACGTAACTGCAAACCACAAGTTTGAAATCAACAGCGACGCGGATAATACAAACAGCAGTGAAACAAATGATGACGGTGAAGCCGCTTCTGCTCATAACGGTATCGGTCTCAACAGATTCCCCTTCATCGGAGCTCATAATACTTCCGATATCAAGATTCTCGGCTACGGTGTTATTGACCTTACTGACCTTGACCGTTCCGAAAGAAGAGGTATTGTGCTTGACTTCACAAACAATATTGAAGTAAGAGGCGTTAAGATAATCAACTCACCCGAATGGTCATTCGTCACCTACAGATGCGACGGTGTTACAATCAAGGATGTTGATATCTTCGGTTACCGTCAGAATTCCGACGCATTTGATATCAGTAACTCAAAGAATGTAACGGTTGACGGCTGCTTTGCAAGAACCGGTGATGATATCTTTGTTGTAAAGACTCTTGGCGGAGACGAAAATGCAATTACAGAGAATATTACATTTACAAACTGCTATGCATGGGCAGGCAAGGCAAGAGCCTTCGGTATCTTCGGTGAAACTAACCGCTCTATGTCCGACATAACCTTCAAGGACAGCTTTGTGCTTATGCACGACGCTATCTGGGATTATGACAGAATTCCCGTTCTCGGTATTGTGGCTGAGGTATGTGATCCCAATAACGGAGCTGTTACAATCAAGGATGTTACATTTGAAAATATTGAAATCTGCAGAAATAAGGCTGCAGCCGCAAATGTTCTCGTGTTCAATCAGATTACAAACAGCTTCTCAATAGACAATGTAACCTTTAAGAATGTTACCTATCAGTCAAACGGCGTTCTCAACCGTATCGATAAATACGGTGCAAACAGCAGTATTTCAAATGTAATATTTGAAAACACGACCTGTAACGGAACAAAGGTTGTTGACAGCAACAAGACTCAGTATTTCTCTGAAGAATCATACTGGGGCGGTTACATTACCGTTAAGTAAATTATATAAAAACGGAATTGTCTTCGGGCAGTTCCGTTTTTTTTCATAAAAAATAATTGACATTCAATTTTTAAAAGTTTATTATAAAAGCACTTGAATAGTAAACGGAGGAAATAATTATGAATGCTATCTTTATGAAACTTCTCTCTATGCTATCCGCATTCCTTATGCTGTTTTTAAGTCCCTGCGGACACATAGGTACATCCCTTGTTGATAAGCATATTCCGAAATTTTACGGCAATGCTGCAGTAAGCCAGCCTCTCGGTGAGGTTGAAGTGCCTCAGCATCCATATCTTGCTCCCGAAGGCGTAAACGGTATGCACGGCAATTCCTATAATACCGATGCATATACCTACAGCGGTCCTCTCGGTATCAATCCTGTTGTAAATTCCCGTTCAATGAATGTTTTCGGCGGACTTGTTGCAACTTTAATGTTTGACTCACAGGGAAGAATTATGTGCATCAGCGGCAATGTTGTAGGCTTCAGACTTCTGCTTATGGATGCAGACACTCTTGAAATTCTCTGCGAAACAAGACTTCCCCAGAGAGCTTCTACTCTTGAAGCTATAAAGACCTTTGATTTCGGCAAGATATCAAGTGACACATCAGGCGGTGCTTACTGCCACCTTCTTGAAGGCGACAGACCTATTATCGGTAACTCCGATAACGTAGTTCAGATTTTCTATGTTGATG
This sequence comes from Acutalibacteraceae bacterium, assembly GCA_045536195.1. Taxonomy (GTDB): domain Bacteria; phylum Bacillota; class Clostridia; order Oscillospirales; family Acutalibacteraceae; genus RUG806. The sequence continues at coordinate 1,678 of JAZSNB010000042.1, read as the reverse complement.
AATCCTCAGGTGCTCCCGAATGGAAGATTGAAAAGGAATGGGCGCTGGGCTCATATCTTCCCGAAGGCTCATATATCACCGACGCTATGCCTGACCACGACGGCAATATCTGGTTTGTAACCCGTCCCGGTGAGGTTGGTTATATAGATCCCGCAGACGACAGTGTGCATATAATCACTCTCGAAAATGAAGAAATTCAGAATACATTCGGCATGGCTGAAGACGGTGTTTATATCGTTTCAGACACAGCTATGTACCGCTTTGATATTAAGGAAGACGGCACTCCTTACTTTACATGGAGAACTCCCTACGACAGAGGGACATCTCTCAAGCCGGGTGCTATCAACCAGGGCTCAGGCACAACTCCCACTCTTCTTGACGTTCCCTGTGCAGACGGCAGCATCAAAAAGGTTGTTGCAATCACAGACAATGCAGACAGCCGTGTGAATATGGTTATTTACGACAGGCTTAACGGTGACATCATTGATGAAATTCCTCTTTTCGAGGAGGGGCACTCTGTAAGCGAAAATTCAATCATCGCATACGGCAGATCTTTCATTGTTGAAAACAACTATTCCGAATCAGGTGCAGGCTTCCTTGAGAATAACCCCACCAGCTATCCCGGAATTTACAGAATTGATCTTAATGAAGACTGCACAGGTGCAGATATTGTATGGATAAGCGACGAAGCAGCTCCCACGGTTGTTCCCAAGCTTTCAACAGGCAACGGTCTTGTATATGTTTATACAAGAGAAATGAATGACGATATTCCCGATTCTGTAGTTGCATGGTATTTAACAGCAATTGATTTCAGAACAGGTGAAACAGTTTATAAGGTATTCACAGGTACGGGTAAAAACTGGAATAATTCCTACGGTCCTATCACAATAGGTCCTAACGGAAAAGCATATGTAGGCGTATTCAACGGTGTTATTTCAATATCAGATACTTATTGATTAAAGGAGAATTGTTATGGTAACAGTAATTAAGGTTCTTGTAAAAATCATCAAGCTTTTTATTTTCTTTGATAAGTCCACAAACGGAGCTGTTTCACAGCTTATAGCCGAACTCGAAGAAAAGTACGGAATTACAGAGGAATAATGCTTTCAGGGACTGCTATGTTACGGCAGTCCCTGATTTATTTATTATATAGGAAATTGCTCGCGTTGTGAGCAATTAGCATATAACAAAAAACACCTTTTCGCCCCCAAGATTGGGGGACGGGGGGTTGAAGCAGAATGCTTTTTTATATAAGGAGAAGTGTATGAAGATTCTGAGAGAATCTGTTTTTGAAGATGCCGTAGGTTTTATCCGTGCCAGAATTCCCGGAATTATATGTACGAATACAGGTGCTCTTATTGCATATTGTGAGTTGCGCAAAAGCGACAGTGACTGGGCAGTAATTGATATCGGTATGAAAAAAAGTGCCGACGGCGGAAAAACCTGGAGTGAAAGAAAAATCCTTGTTTCATCCGGCGGAAGAGATACAGTGAATAATCCCGTTATGATTGCCGACAGAAGCATTCTTCACTTAGTATATTGTGTGAACTACCGCGAGGTGTTTTATATGAAAAGTACTGACGAGGGAGAAAGCTGGTCCCGTGCCCGTAATATTACAGAAGACATAAGAAGGTCTTTGAACGGATTTTTCTTTTCCTGTATTGCAGCAGGTCCCACC
>JAZSNB010000027.1:0-32321 GCA_045536195.1 Acutalibacteraceae bacterium | reverse complement strand
TATTATATATTAAATATCTATAAGTATAACTATAATTATGATTATTACTATATAAATACAGGATGTGTGGAGGAAAAAATGGATACATTGAATGACATCTGGAAGAAAGTCCTCGCCTTATGCAAGCAGGAAGTTTCTGATGTAATGTATAATATGTGGCTGTCTCCTCTTGAGTTTTATAAGCTTGAGGATGACACAGCCGTATTCACAGTAAATGCAGATTTCAGAAAAACAATAATTCTTTCAAAATTTGCACCGCTTATAAAAAAGAATTTCAAAGAGGTAATCGGCTTTGAAGTTGAAATAGATGTTATTGTTGACCAGGCAGTAAGCGAAAAGCCTGCAGAAAGTATTTCTCAGGAAAAAGAAAGTTCAAAGGATATACAGGATACTGAAGATGAGCCTTCCGCAAATGCAAAAAAAAGCTCTGCTTCATTTACATTTGATAATTTCGTTGTAGGTAAATCAAATCTTTTCGCTTATACAGTTGCCAAAGGTGTAGCCGAAAGGCCGGGCGATCAGTATAACCCTCTTCTTATATACGGAAATTCAGGCCTCGGAAAAACACATCTCCTTTTTGCTATATATAACGAGCTTAAAAAGAATAATCCCAATGATGTTATAGTTTATACTACTGGCGAAAGCTTTCTTAATGAGCTTATTGAAAATGTAGGAAAAAAGAACACACTTGCTTTCCACAATAAATACAGAAATGTGGATGCACTTCTTGTGGACGATATACAGATAATCCAGAAGGGCGATATGATACAGGAGGAATTCTTCCATACCTTCAATGCCCTTGAGCAATCGGGAAAACAGATTATTCTCACATCGGACGTTCCGCCCAAAGAAATGGAAATTCTTGATGAAAGACTGCGTACACGTTTTGAAATGGGTGTTATAGCAGATGTTAAGCCCCCGGATATAGAAACCAGAAAAGCAATTATAAAGAGAAAATCCCAGTCACTGGGAATAGCTCTTCCCGAAAGCATGATTGATTTTATTGCCAATAAAATCAAAAACAATATAAGACAGCTTGAAGGAACTGTAAAGAAGGTAGAGGCACTGAGAAAGGTTTACGGTGTAATGCCATCATTTGAACAGGTTCAGAATATTGTAAAAGACGTTACATCCGATTCTCTTCCCGTTTCCGTTATAATAAACAATATTTTTTCCGCCGTTTCAAACACCTACGGTATCACGGTTGAAGAAATCAAATCAACAAAAAGATCAGCAAATATTTCTCAGGCAAGAAATATCTGTATGTACATAATAAAAACCGTAACAGGTCTCACACTTAAAGAAGTGGGAAGCTATTTCGGAAAAGACCACGCTACGGTGCTTCATTCAATAAAGAAAGTAGAAAGCCTTATTGAAACCGACACAACCTTCAAAAATACGGTTAATAATATAATGAGAGAGGTTAAAGAAAAGAACTGAGTTTTCAACAACTTATAAACTTTCAACATTTTATTATCAACACTTTTAACATCTGTTTTTCCGTAAATTTTTATTCAACAAGTTTTCAAGATTTAAAAAATTGATAACTTTTTCATTTTTTTCCATATTTTTCAAGGGAAAAACAGGTTTTCAACATTTTCAACACTACTACTAATACTACTATTTTTAAACATATCCTATCCCTTAAAAAGGGGGGATTACGGGAGGTTTTAATAAATGAAGATTATATGTGACACAAGCTCGTTTACAAATACCTGTCTTAATGTTCAGAGATCAATTCCCGCAAAGGCGGTTCTTCCTCATCTTGAAGGTCTTCTTATAGAAACCACAGATGAAAATACAATTAAGCTTACAGGCTTTGATCTTGATATTGCAGTTATAACTTCAATAAATGTCAGAGTTGAAGAAGCAGGTGCAGCAGTTCTCAATGCAAAAACCTTCTGCGATATATTAAGACATCTTCCCGATAAAACAGTTACAATCACGTGTAATGAAAAAAATGTATGTACCATCACCAGCGGTGAGGTTGAATATACGCTTATAAGCCTTAATCCTGCAGAATATCCCGAGCTTCCTTCTCTTACAGAGGAAATACCCTTCAGAATAAATGCAGGTATTCTTAAGGATATGATAAAAAGAACAGTTTTTGCTGTTTCCGCCGATGACGGAAAAACCGTACACAGAGGTGTTAAATTTGAGGTTACCGCCGGTGAAATCAAGCTTGTTGCTCTCGACGGCTACCGTCTTGCAATAAGAAATGAATTTATAGAATATAACGGAAATAATCTTTCATTTGTTGTTCCCGCAAAAACTCTTTATGAAATAATAAAACTTGCCGAAAACGACGAGGATATAATAGAAATAGTTAAGGGCAGACGCCATATTATGTTCAATGTAGGCGGCTACCGTCTTATTTCAAAGCTCCTTGAAGGTGAATTTCTTGATTACCGCACAGCTTTCCCTAAGGGAAAGAGTGCTACCGTAAGAATAAGCACCAAGAAGTTTATGGATTGTATTGAAAGAACTTCAATCATTATAACCGAAAAGGTAAGAAGTCCCATCAGATGCATTTTTGAGGATGAGGAGCTGAAGCTTTCCGCTGTTACGGCTCTGGGAAGTGCCAACGACAGACTTTCAGCTTCAATAGACGGTGTAAGAACAGAAATAGGCTTCAATAACAGATTTCTTCTTGATGCACTCAGAAGCTGTGACACAGATGAGGTTTTAATAGAGCTTAACGGCTCTCTTTCTCCCGCTGTTATAGTTCCTCCCGACGGAGACAGTTTCCTTTATCTCATTCTTCCCGTAAGAATTAAAAACGATTAAGAGTAAAAATTATGGAAGTAAAAAAAATAAAAGTAAGAGCTGTTGTTAAAACAGAAGAAAAACTGAATATTACCACACCTTTTATAAAGCTTGATTCTGCTCTTAAGCTTTCAGGTCTTGCCGAAACAGGCGGAATGGCAAAAATGCAGATCGAAGACGGTCTTGTGAAGGTAAACGGAGAGGTTTGCACACAAAGAGGCAGAAAGCTTTATCCCGGAGATAAAATAATGTCGGGAAATGTACTTTTTGTGATAACTGCAGAAAATGAAGATTAACAGAATCGTACTTAAAAATTACCGTAATATTGAAAATATGGAAATTATTCCTTGCGAAGGTGTAAATGTTATTTACGGTGAGAATGCTCAGGGAAAAACAAATATTCTTGAAAGTATATTTCTTTTTACGGGGCTGAAAAGCTTCAGAAGCTCAAAAGACAGCGAGCTTATTATGTTCGGAAAAGGTTTTTCCGTGCTGAATGTTGATTTTTATTCTTCAGGCAGAAAGCAGAAAGCAGAGATAAATATAAAAGACAGAAGAAGAGCCTCACTCAACGGAGTTTCACTTCCCTCTGCAACCGGACTTATGAGTAAATTTCCCTGTGCACTTTTTTCTCCCGGATTTCTTTCTCTTATACAGAACGGTCCTTCTGAAAGAAGAAAATTCATTGATTCCGCAATATGTCAGATCCATCCGAAATATGCAGTTTTATTATCGGAATATACAAAGCTTCTCAAGCAGCGCAATGCAGTGCTTAAGGAAAGCGAAAGCACCCGTGATACAAGATTGTTTCTTGAATGTATAAATGAAGCATTCACAAATCTGGGTGAACAGATATATAAAGAAAGAAAAGAGTATCTGGGAAAAATACTTCCGTTTGCCGACAGTATCTATAACGGTCTTGCTTCGGGAAAAGAGCAGATAAGCTTTTCTTATATAAAAAAAGGCGATTCGGATGATATTTATTCTTTTGAAGAAATATTAAAACGGCATGAAAATGCTGACATTGCTTCAAAAATGACTCTCACGGGTCCCCACAGAGATGATATAGAAATTAATATAAACGGTGTTCCGGCAAGAAGCTTCGGCTCACAGGGGCAGAAGCGCTCGGCAGCAATTGCCCTTAAGCTTGCCGAAGCTGAGGTAATGAAAGAATTTACCGATGAAGAACCGCTTATTCTTCTTGATGACGTTATGAGTGAGCTTGATTCTTCAAGACAGGATTATATACTCAATCACATAAAGGACAAGCAGGTTTTTATTACCTGCTGCGATCCGTCCTCCGTAAGGATACTTTCTGAGGGAAAAACCTTCAGTATTCAGGGAGGAAAAATAATATAAACAGGGTAAAAATATGTATTTACATTTAGGACAGGATACCGTAATCAGAAAAGATGATATTTTAGGTATTTTTGATATAGATACTGCAACGGTATCAAAAATTTCAAGAGATTATCTTTCAAAAAAAGAAAAAGACGGAAACTGTGTTACTGTTTCTTATGAGCTTCCCGGTTCATTTGTTGTTTGTACCGATAAAGACAATAAAGAAACCGTATATATTTCACAGCTTTCGGCTAAAGCTTTGCTTAAAAGAGCTGAAGATATTTTCTGATAAAGCAGATTAACTAATTGTTTTGTTTTTTTAACTCTAAGGAGGATTAATAATGGATAATTCCGAGAACAAAGTTTCTGAAAAGAACATCAGTGCAGAATTTGAAGAGGTTGTCATTACCGATAACGAAGAGGTTATGGACACTGCCGTTTCTGAGGTTTATGACGCAAATCAGATTCAGGTTCTTGAAGGACTTGAGGCTGTAAGAAAAAGACCCGGTATGTATATCGGTTCAACAGGACCGAGAGGTCTGCATCATCTTGTCTATGAAATTCTTGACAACTCCATAGATGAGGCACTTGCAGGTTACTGCACACATATTGAGGTTGAAATTCTTCCCGGAGATATTATCACCGTAAGAGATAACGGACGAGGAATTCCTACCGATATAAATGAAAAACAGGGTATGCCTGCCGTAACTGTTGTTCTGACGGTTCTTCACGCAGGCGGTAAGTTCGGCGGAAGCGGATATAAGGTTTCCGGCGGTCTTCACGGTGTCGGCTCTTCTGTTGTTAATGCCCTTTCCGAATGGCTTGAGGTTGAAGTAAGCCAGAACGGACACATTCACAAGCAGAGATTTGAAAGAGGTAATATTGTTACCGATCTTGAAATTATAGGCGATACCGACGAAACAGGTACTCTTATAAGATTCAAAGCTGATCCTGAAATATTTACCGAAACCACTGTTTATGAATATGAAACTCTTCAGAGAAGAATAAGAGAGCAGGCATTCCTTAATGCAGGACTCCGTATTTCTCTTACCGACAGAAGAGACGAAGAGAATATTGTTGAAGAGGTTTTCTGCTTTGAAGGCGGTCTTTCAAGCTTTGTTCAGTATATAAATGAATCCCGTGCTCTTACAACTATTCATGACATACCTATGCATTTTTCAGTTGTAAAGGGTGACAGAAGTGCTGAAGTTGCAATTATGTATAACGACGGCTATCAGGAAAATATACAGTCCTTTGCCAACAATGTACGTACTGTTGACGGCGGTACACATGAAACGGGCTTCAAGAATGCGCTCACACGTGTATTTAATGATTACGGCAGAAAGTATAATTTCCTTAAGGATGCTGATAAAAATCTTTCAGGTGAAGATGTAAGAGAAGGACTTACTGCTGTGGTAAGTGTAAAGCTTACGGATGCTCAGTTTGAAGGTCAGACAAAGGGAAAGCTCGGTAATACAGATATCACTCCCCTTGTTCAGCAGATGGTTTACGAAAAATTATCAACATATTTTGAAGAAAATCCCTCTGTTGCAAAGGCAATATTCAATAAAGCCCTTGATGCTTCAAGAGCAAGAGAGGCTGCAAGAAAGGCAAGAGACCTTGCAAGAAGAAAGAGTGCTCTTGAAGGAAACTCTCTTCCCGGCAAGCTTGCAGACTGCACAGATAAGAATCCCGAAAACACAGAGCTTTATATCGTCGAGGGTGATTCGGCAGGCGGCTCTGCAAAGGAAGGCAGAGACAGAAGAACTCAGGCTATTCTTGCTCTCTGGGGTAAGATGCTTAATGTTGGAAAATCCCGTATTGATAAGGTTATAGGAAATGAAAAGCTTGTTCCCGTAGTGCTGGCTCTGGGTACAGGTATCGGAGAGGATTTTGATATCACAAAGCTCAGATACCACAAGGTTGTTATTATGGCCGATGCCGACGTCGACGGTGCACATATCAGAACTCTTCTTCTCACATTCTTCTTCCGCTATATGCGTCCTCTTATAGAGCAGGGCTTTGTATATATTGCTCAGCCTCCCCTTTTCAAAATTTCAAAGGGTAAGCGGCATGAGTATGCATATTCGGATGAACAAAGAGATGCTTTCTTAGCTGAAATGGGACAGGGATGCTCCGTTCAGAGATATAAGGGTCTTGGTGAAATGGATCCCGAGCAGCTCTGGGAAACCACAATGGATCCCGACAGAAGAACAATGCTGAGAGTAAATCTCAGCGATGCCGAAGAAGCTGACGAAACATTCTCAATTCTTATGGGTGACAAGGTTGAACCCAGAAAAGACTTTATTGAAAAGAACGCAAAATTCGTTCAGAACCTCGATATTTAAGGAGTAGTATGATGGATAACGAAAATAAGATAAATGAAAATTTAGAAGATAATCAGCCTAAGGGTACATTGGTGCAGGTAGATCTTAATAAGGAAATGAGAAGCTATTTCCTTGACTATTCAATGTCTGTTATTACCCAGAGAGCTCTTCCCGATGTAAGAGACGGACTTAAGCCCGTTCACCGCCGTATACTTTATACGATGCACGAAAATAATCTTACTCCGGATAAGGAATACCGTAAGTGTGCAGATACCGTAGGATCTGTTCTCGGACGCTATCATCCTCACGGTGACGCATCTGTTTATGATGCTATGGTAAGACTTGCACAGACCTTCTCAACAAGATATGTTCTCGTTGACGGTCACGGAAACTTTGGTACTGTTGACGGTGACCCTCCTGCAGCTTACAGATATACAGAATCAAGGATGAGTAAGATTTCTCTTGAAATGCTTACTGATATTGATAAGGATACCGTTGATTTTACCGGAAACTATGATGACAGACTCAAGGAGCCTACAGTTCTCCCTGCGCGTTTTCCCAATCTTCTTGTAAACGGTTCAACAGGTATTGCCGTAGGTATGGCAACTAATATTCCTCCTCATAATATGGGTGAGGTTATTGACGGTATGTGCTGTATTATAGATAATCCCGACTGCTCACTTGAAGATATTATGCAGTATATCAAGGGACCCGACTTCCCCACAAAGGGTATTGTTATGGGAAGATCAGGTATCAGAGCCGCATATGCTACCGGCAGAGGTAAAATTACCGTAAGAGCCAGATGCGAAATTCAGGAAGGTAAAAACGGAAGATATCAGATAATTGTGTCTGAGCTTCCCTATCAGGTAAATAAAGCACGTCTTATCGAATCAATTGCCGATTTACATAAGGAAAAGCGTCTTGAAGGAATTTCCGATATCAATGACTATTCCTCAAGAGAGGGTATGAATATCACTATTGATCTGAAGCGTGATGCGAACCCTCAGGTCGTTCTTAATCAGCTTTATTCCTTTACGCAGCTTCAGACCACCTTCGGTGTTATTCAGCTTGCTCTTGTTGACGGTGTACCTAAGGTTCTTACTCTGAAAGAAATGCTTATGCATTATATAGACCATCAGGTAAATGTGGTTACAAGAAGAACAGAGTTTGATCTTAAAAAGGCAAAGGAGCGTCAGCACATACTTGAGGCTCTTCTCAAGGCACTCGATTTTATTGATGAAGTTATAAATATCTTACGTTCTTCAAAAAATATCGGAGAAGGTAAGGAAAGACTTATGGAGCGCTTCGGATTTGATGAAATCCAGGCAAACCATATCGTTCAGATGAGACTCGGTCAGCTGACCGGACTTGAAAGAGAAAAGCTTGAGGATGAAGAAAAGGCACTTGAAGAAAAAATTGCCCGTTTCCTTGAAATTCTCTCTTCCCGTGAAAATGTTCTTGCACTTGTAAAGGAAGAAGCTCTTGTTATCAGAAATAAGTTCTCCGATGAAAGAAGAACCGAAATTATGAATGTTTCCGGTGAGGTTGATATTGAGGACCTTATTCCTGAGGAAGACTGCGTCTTCACAATGACGCAGATGGGTTATATCAAGAGAATGAGCGTTGATGAATATCAGATTCAGAAAAAGGGCGGTAAAGGAAAAATAGGTATCACACGCCGTGAAGAGGATTTTGTTGATACAATGTTCACCGCTTCAACTCATTCCCATCTTATGTTCTTCACCACAAAGGGTAAGGCATATATGATAAAGGGATATGAAATTCCCGAAGGAAGCCGTATCAGCAAGGGTATGAATCTTGTGAATATTCTTCCCATTGAAGGTGATGAAAAGGTTACCACAATGATAGTTATTCCCAAGGAGCATGATGATCTTTATCTTTGCATGATAACCAAATACGGTATAATAAAGAGAACCGAGCTTGAAAACTTCAGGAATATCAGAAAATCAGGTATTATTGCTATAAACCTTGATGAGGGCGATGTTCTTCAGAAGGTGCTTCTCACAACAGGAAATGAGGATCTTTTTGTTGCTACAAAGAAGGGTCTCGGTATCCGTTTCAATGAAACAGATGCAAGAGTCATAGGCAGAACGGCAAGAGGTGTAAGAGCACTTAAATTCAAGTATGATGACGATGAGGTTATCGGCATGGAAATACTTGATGAAGAAAAGGGCGGAAAGCTTCTTACCGTAAGCACAACAGGTAACGGCAGAAAGAGTGATTTCTCCGATTATCACGTTCAGTCAAGAGGCGGATTCGGTTCAATCAACTACCGTGTGGCTAAATACGGTGATGTTGCTGCCATTAAGGTTGTTTATGATGACGATGATGTTATCCTTATTTCCGAGCAGGGTATTATAATAAGAATTTCCGCTGAAAGCATCAGAGAATGCTCGCGTCCGTCAAAGGGTGTGCGTCTTATGCGCATCGGCGAAAATGACAGCCTTATTACAATGACACTTGCTAAAAACTCAGGCGAAGAAACATCGGCTCCCGTGGAATCTGCGGAAAATGACGCAGATGAAGGTGCAGAGGATATTTCCGAAAATACTGAAGAATAATTTACTCCGGGAGGATATATCTTGAAAAAGGCTCAGGAAAAGGTTTCAGGAAAAAAAACAAAAAAAACCTCCGGCGGATTATTAAGAAAAGTTGAAAAATCAATATTCAGGAGCAGCCCTCTGTCTGTGATTTCAGGTGCTGCTCTGGGTATTTTTATTGTTTCTCTTATATGCTCTGTTGATATTATTACGGGGTTTTTACCCGAAATAACATTCAGCGATGAAGAAAATATAATAACAGATACAGATAGTTTTGAGGAATTTATTGAGGTTATTGAGCCCGGTGAAGAGGAAGTAGCGGTTGAAACACTGAATGAACTGCGAAGCGAGGCAAATCTTTCTTCAATTCTTAAAACCTGGGCTGAAAACACTTCAGAAAATACTCTTATGAAAAGCAAGGATGTTATAAATATTCTTCTTATCGGTCTTGATAAGAACAGATCGAATTCCGACGCAATAATAATTGCCTCTCTTAATAAGACTGAAAAAAAGATTTTTCTTCATTCTGTTTTCAGAGATTCATATACTTATATCAATACAAAATTCGGTGATAAATATTCCAAAATAAATGCCTGCTATGCAAACGGCGGTGCAGAAAAGCTGACAGAAACTATTGAAGGAAATTTCAAGATAGATATAGATTACTATGTAAGTGTGGATTTTAATTCCTTCCGCGGTATTGTAGACAGCTTCGACGGAATAAATCTTGATGTTAAGGAATATGAGGCACGGGAAATTGAAAGAGAAACAGGAAGAAGCTGTCCTTTCGGCAGCGGTGTTCTTCTCGACGGTGAACAGGCGCTTACCTTCTGCAGAATAAGGCAATGTGATGTGGATGCTGATATAAGCCGTACAAGAAGACAGCGTCAGTTTATAAATAAGCTTATTTCTCTTACGGGAGATATAAGCATTACACAGCTTCCCTCTCTTCTTGATACTGTAATAAACTATGTTGATACCGATTGCAGCTTAGGTCAGCTTATTTCTCTCGGCTCAAAGGCAATTTCAGAAAAATGGTATAATTTTGAAATTGTATCCGATGCCGTTCCGAAAGAGAATCACAGACTTGACTACAGAGGAAGCTCATGGGTATGGATAGTTGACTATCCTCTTGCAGCGGCAGATCTTCATAATACTGTATACGGAACTACCAATATTGTTTTAGAAGAAAACAGAGTGTCTGCAGTGGATATCATGAGAAATTTATCCGTAGAAGAAAAGACTGAAAACTAAATAATGTTTCTGACACATCGGTTTATATTTCCGATGTGTTTTTTTTTTTGTATATATTACACATAAATTATTGAAAAATCTAAAAAAATATATTAATATATATTTATATCTTTAAAAAAGGAGAGATAATTATGGCTGATTGTCCGAAATGCGGTACTCATGTCAGGGTTTATCAGATGAGTCCGTATTGTAAAAAATGCGGTGTTAATCTTATGTTTGCTTCATTTGAAGGTCAGTTTGAAAAAGACAGACGCATTGCTGAAATGTCTATGGCATTTTTCAGATACAATCTTACTAAATTGAAAAGCTCTTATGTATCCGGAAAAGCACAGAAATTCAGACTGGCAGCTGCTTTGTTTCCTGTTATTGCGCTGTTTTTACCTATGGGGGCTTTGTCAATCAACACTCCCGTATATTCTTCAAAAATGAGTTTTAATGTTCTGGACCTTGTATATAATCCGTTAATCGGAAACGGACTTTTTATGAAGCTTTCTTCATTTTCTTCCGTTCCTGTTTTCGGTGATATAGCTTCAGCATTAAAAACGCTTATAATTTTATATACCGTTATTGCTTTATGTGCTGTTCTTATACTTCTTCTTGCTATATTCTGTTTTATAGGAAATAAGAAGGTAAGTATTCTTTCTCTTGTTTTTTCAGGTCTCGGCATTGTAGGTTCTTTTGCTTTCAGAATAGCAGGTGCTTCCCTTGTTTCCGCTGCTGCCGAAGCAGGAAGTGTTGCTTCGGTAAGTTTTAATATTTTATTTATTCTTACTGCTCTTTTATTTGCAGTTCCTCTTGCAGCAGCTGTGATATGTCTTAAGAATCCTCCTGTTTATAATTTCAGAGAGGGTGATGAAATCAGAGTAAGCTACAGAAGAAAATACAAGAAAGGCGAAATAAACCTTTTTGATATTCCGGCTCCTATATATGAATCTGAAGAGGATAAAAAAGAAAGACAGAAGCTTATTTCTGAGGCTTATAATATTGAAGAAGAGGAGGTAAAAAGCTGATGAGTGATATAGATATCCGTTCAGGTCTCAGCGAAGAAGAAAAAAAGCGGCTTGAAAAGATAGATAAGTTAGACAGTAATAAAAAACGTAAAAAAGTTATTATGGCTGCCGTTACTTTTATTCTTATTATGTTTTTTGTTCTCGGTACGGTTTTCGGCGGTATGCATATATTAAGCTTTGAAGGTACCGAAGTCTTACCTGCCGAGGAGATTTCTTATCCTGCAGTTTTAACTGATGAAAAAGAAATTATTTCTTCCTTTAATTCTCTTATAAAGGATACCATGAATTTTAACGGTATTAAGCTTGATACGGGATTTTCCGTTTCCCTTGTTGACAACAAAATTGATGTTCAGGGTGAAAAAGCCGAGGCTGTTAAGCCTGTTATTGAGCATATAAGCGGTTCCTTTGTTTCTCTTGTTTCCTCGGCTTATGAAAATCATCATCATAAGGGTGTGTACGGAGAAGATTTTTCTGATTATCTTTTTCCCTATGACTTTACTTCTGATGATGCAATAATAAGTGCCTTTACCGAAGAAGAAAATGAAAACAGCCTTAAATATTTATTTGCCTTTGATGAAAAAGAGCTTTCCTCCTCAGGAAGCGATATTCTTAACACTGTTTTTAACCTTAATGAGGCAGATACTGTAGTTGAAGGTATGCTTGATAAAATGTCTGAAATGTTTTCTCCGGGAGAAATTTCAACAGAATATGATGAAATCACTCTTACGGCAAATATTGACAGATTGAAAAATGAGCTTAATTCAATGGAACAGAAAAGATTATGCCATGTTGTTGTTCCTGCTGAATTTACAGGTGATTATGAGGAATTCGGAAAGCTGACATTCAGCTTTACACTTGAGCTTAAAAAATCATATAATTTTATCAGGGCAGGATTCTTATTCAGAGATGATGTTTTCTATATTGAAAAGGGTTCATCTGATGAATTCAAGACTAAGGTTATAAGTGATGAATCTCCTGCTGATATTGTTATAGAATTTATTTCATCCGATCCTTCGGTTTTATCTGTTGATAAGGGATTTTTCAAGGGTGAAAAGGTGAGTCCCGATCCCGTAACGGTAACAGGAAGATATACATATAACGGTATTACCTATGAAGATACCTGTATTTTCTATGTAAGAGTGCCTGTTGAGGGCGTAAAACTTGAAGAAAAGGAAATAAGCATAAAGGCCGGCGAAGAAAAGAAGCTTAATGAAGTTTTATCACCCGATGATGCAACTCTGAGAAAGGTTTATTGGTTCAGTACGGATGAAAATACGGTAACCGTTGATGAAAACGGTGTGATAAAGGGAGTTTCTCCCGGAAATACAACAGTATATCTCGTAACTCTTGACGGAAATTACAAAGCTTCCTGCAATGTTACGGTTACTCAATAAAGGAGGGATATATTAATGGCAAAAATTACTAAAGATGCACTTGTTAACCGCTTTTTTAAGGCTGATGATTATTCTGCTGCAACGCTGAATGATGATATTCTTAAAAAGTATGAAAACCTTGCTGTTGATGTTTACAGTACCAGACAGGTTTCTGCTGCAGAAATAATGTGGATGGCTGTTCAGAAGTTTTCCCGTTCCCTCAAAACCGGTATGGATAACTATCAGAACATGTATTTCACAAAGGTTCTGAAAATCGACCTTACTTATATTACTGTTATTAAAGCTCTTATAAGTATTTATGACACTCTCAATAACCCTCTTATGGGTATTGTGTATGATAAAACCAGAACCCGTTGGGGTAAGGCAAGACCCTATGTTCTTACAACACCTCTTCCCTTCTTTTTGATTACGGCTTTTTTATACAGCGGTGCTCTTTTTATAGGCGGTGATACTGTAAATGATCCTAAAAAGATTATTTTCGTATTCATAATGCTGTTTTTACAGGAAACCTTTTCAACCATATTCAATATACCTACTGATAACTATCCGACGCTGCAATCGCCGTGCCCGGCAGACAGAATTGCCGTTTCTCTTGCACAGAGCTATTCAGGCGCTTACGGCGGCGATATAGTATCAATGGTATACATTGTTCTTATGTCTATCAACAGTATTGGCGGTAAGGCGATTTCACAGCCTGTTATGTTTACTGTTATGGGATTTATAACAGCATTTTTCGGTACGGTCGGTACTATGGGTGTTGCTCTCAAATGTCCCGAACGAGTACTTTTGCAGCCTAAGCCTGCTCCCATTACAAAAACTATGTTCTATATGCTGAAAAACAAATATGCAATGCGTAATGTTGCTGCTAATTTCATTGTTTCCTGGTGGAGCAACGGCGGATATTCCTGGGACGTTATAACTCAGCTTGAAATATTCGGCGGCGCACTTCATATTACTCCCTTGTATGCGTTCTATCATATCTGTAATGTTCTTTCCATGAGTCTTATAAAGCCTATCAGAGAGAGAATAAAGAGCTACAGAAACATTGTTATTTTCCTTCGTGCATGGGATATTTTAGTTCAGATAATATGGGTTATCGGCGGATGGGCTACCATGCCGATGAAAAAATGGTGGGTCAGCGGTATATGGTTCTGTATAGGCTACGGTCTTAACGGTCTTAATAACGCACCTGCTACCGCATTTGAGGGCGAAATAAACCGTGAAATCAATGACTATACCGAATATCTTACAGGTGAGCGTCCCGACGGTACAATAGGTCTTCTCACCGATTATCTGAATAAGCTTACTCAGCCTCTTAACACAATAATGGCATTGTGGATACTTAAGTGGACCGGCTACGATACTACCATTGATTCAACATACTGGGCTCAGGACAGTGTTGATGTTTACCGTAAAGTTTTTGCTTTATATGCTGCAGGAAATCTTGTTCCTCAGATTGTCAGAACCATTCCCTTGTTCTTCTATGACCTTGACGGACAGAAGAAAATTGATATGTATAAGGCACTTAATGAAAGACGAATGCTTATCGCTAAGGAAAATCAGGGTAAGCTCAGTGAGGATATGTCTGCCCTTGTTGAAATGCTTTCAGAAAAGAAATAATATAAAGATAGTTTTATTAAATGAAGAAAGAGAAGACTGTAAAATGTCCTCTCTTTCTATTTTTTATGTTTCTATATATCTTTTTGCCTGTGTGGAAAACAGCTCGTAATATTTTCCGCCGGGATACATGAGCTCCTTGTGAGTACCCTGTTCAATTAGACAGCCGTTTTCTATTACAAGAATTTTGTCTGCAACCGTTGCACTTGAAAGACGGTGGGAAACAAAAACCGTTGTTTTATCCTTTCTCAGCTCATCAAAGCGGTTATATATCTCCTGCTCGGCTATGGCATCAAGAGATGCGGTGGGCTCGTCAAGAATAAGTATATCAGAATCTGAATAGAAGGCTCTTGCTATAGACAGCTTCTGCCATTGACCTATTGAAAGCTCCGTGCCGTTTTCCTCAAAAAAGCGCATAAGCGGAGTTTTGTATTTATCCGGCAGATTATCAATAAACTGTGAGGAGCTGCTTTTTTCGGCAGAAAGCCTTACTTTTTCATCATTAATTTCTCTGTCTGCCTGACCGAAGGCAATATTTTCTTCTACGCTGACTGCATATTTTCCGAAATCCTGGAAAATAATACCGTATATATCATACAGTTTTTCTACATCATATTCTCTGACATCTCTGCCGTCGAGAAGAATTATTCCCTCATCAGGATCATAAAGACGGGTAAGAAGCTTTATAAGTGTTGTTTTACCTGCACCGTTGAGTCCCACAAGCACAACCGTGTCGCCGGGTTCAATTATAAAGCTCATATTGTTGATAACTTTTTTATTTCCTCCCGGGTATGAAAATGAAACATTTCTGAATTCAATTGAGTGTCCCTTTTTTCTTTCAGGTATTACGGGAGAAGCTGTTATCGGTATGATCTTTTTCTTTTTATTCATAAATGTTATAAGATTATCGATAAAAAGCGTTCCTTCATAGACTGTTGAGGTTGTTGAAATAAATGCGGCAATTCCTGAAGTGACGGAATTGAGTGCACCCGTGTATAAGGAATAATTGCCTATTTCTGTTTTTCCTTCAAAAACCTGCCTTGCAATTATAAGAAAAAGAATACAGTTGGCTGCAGATGAAATAAGGGAAAGAGAAATATTCCAGCCGCCTTCTTTGAGAAACAATTCTTTAAGTCCCTTGAAGTATCTCATAAATACTTCTTTGTATTTTTTTGTAAAAATTCTGTTTAGTCCGAATATTCTTATTTCCTTTGCAAGGTCTTTATCCGTTACTATATTTGAGAAATATGAAAGCATTCGTCTGTCTTTTGAGCGGTGGCGCATATATCGGAAATTCTTTTTCCGGTATATGAAACTCACAACTGCTCCCGGGATACTGAGTATTATTACAACTGCCGATGCCCATAAAGGTCGTACCTGAGAGAGAATAACAAAAAATGAGAATAATGTGATTACCGTGCTTATAAGTGAAAAAACAGAGTTTATTATTTGTATGGGACGGTGATCAGCTTCTCGTGTTGCATTTTCAAGCCTGGCATAAAAGTCAGGGGAGTCGAAGCTTTCTATATCAATGTCCTTTGCTTTATTCATTATTTTTACTCTTATATGATTTGCCACGAGCTCACCGGATATTCTTGTGATGAGTGAATTTATATTGTTGGTAAGAGAAATACCGAATATAAAAGCAAACTGAAGAATAAGAAGTCCTGTTATTTTCAGCCACACTTCATCAGAAGGAGCCGATGAAGTGACAGTAGCCGTAAAAGCGGCTGCCAACTCATTGAGAAGGGAAGAGGCTGCAATTGCCTGAAACACGGGAAGAAGACCGGAAAGGAGAGAAAGAGCCGTGAGAAAAAAAAGAATCCATGGCTTTGCTTCATACACCAGACGGAAAATATAAAAAAGCCTTGAAAAAAAGTTTATAATTATTTTTTTCAAATATCCGGGGACTTCCAATATATTTTCAGGCCTCGGTTCTTTGAACATGTCATGATGTGATCCCGGAGGATGTCCCACAGGTGGTTGCATAAATATACCTCCTAATTGAATAAAAATTAATATTGAGACACTGTTTATTTTATATCATTTTATATTAAAACGAAGCTTAATATAAATTATCTTTCAATCATACGGCTGAAAATATACTGCTGTGCAAGTCCCGAATGCGGGTGAAAAAAGTCCGGTATTCCGTTCGGATAATATTCTTTAGTGGCTCTTTCAATATGGCGGTCGATAGGGTAGACATCGGTAAATTCAAGAGAAAAAAGCATGGTGCAATCAGCTACCTTTTTACCCACACCCTTTATTTTCATAAGCTCCCTGCGTGCTTCAGTTTCAGGCATGTTTTTTATTTTCTGCAAATCAATTTCGCCTCCGGCTACCTTTTTTGCTGCATCAATAATATAGGGGACACGGTAGCCGGCTTTCAGAAAGGCGAGGTCTTCTTCAGATTTTACCGCAAGAATTTTTGCGTCAGGGAAGCTGTAAAGCTCACCGCATTTTTCACCGAAAGCCTCAGATAATCTTTTTATTATACCCTTGATTCTGGGAATGTTATTACAGGATGAAATTATAAAGGAGCAGAGCGTTTCCCAGGGGTCCTGATTGAGTATTCTGATTGTGCCGTATTTTTCGTAAGAGGCTTTAATAAACGGATCGCGGGTGAGTCTTGAAAGAATGATTTTATGATCTGTTTCAAAATCGAAATAATGCGACCATATTTCTTTTATATCATCAGGGGAGGTATTTATAAAAAGGATGCCGTCATCCGTTTTTTTGATTTTCACCTCTTTTGACCGGGCAACCCCTGTATATATACCGTTTTCCTTTTCCTCCCATCTGAATGCCTGTCCGCAATCAAGAGTAAGGGGAAGGTTTATTTCGCCGAAACCGACAGCTTCGGTTCCGTTTTTACGAGGAATAAGTTCCATTTTTAATACCTCTTTTATGTATTGGCAATTTAAATAAAATATTCTGAGAATTTTATTTAAAAATATCTCCATTTTGTATAGAAGGCAAGTTTGCACAACTGCCTGTATATGTTAAATTATTAACAAAGTGGCGATGTTAATAACTTTTTTGTGTTAAAAACTTGGTTTATCAAGGCTTTTTATGGGTAGTTATCAACATTTTCAACAGAGTTATCAACATTTTTGTACTTTTCCACATTATACAAAACGTATAAAAACTTTTACATATAATAATTACACCGGGTTTTCAGTCTTTTTGACAATTATGTCAGAATTACTGAAAAACATAAAAAAATGTCTTTACAGCGGCTTTTCGGATATAATGTGTCCGGTATAAGGACGTGGCACAAGATATATTATTGTTAAAATATTAACAATAAACAAATTCTACATTGATGTCGATTATTATTCACTCTGTGTAAAAAAACAATTTTTATCGGGCTGTGAATTTTATCGGCAAAATGAATTTCTGCAGTGTTGAGTATTTTTGAAAAAACTGATAATACTTATAATATATTACTTCGGAGGATTTGCTTTATGTTAAAAGGAGTTAATCACAGAGTGGTGGAAATTGCTCAGCCTGAGAGTGCATATTTCGATAAGGTTTTGTTTTTTGTGAAGCCTGAATTTTCCGGTGTGAGTGAGGCGAGGCTGAAAACAAAGGCTGATTCAATTATTAAGGATGCGGCAGCACCTTCACAGAAAAGCAACATATCGGAAAAGAGAAAAAAGCTTTTGTTCTGTGTTAAGATATTTGCTGCAGCTGCAGCAGGAGCTGCGACATGTGCAGCCGGGATGATCGCTTTTATTTTATGATCTGTTGCGGTAAGTACTGAAAAATTTACTTCTGATGAGTAAGTGCGCTGCTGCAGATTTATCTCTTTTTTATTATACAGGAAACTGCTGGTGTATTGCTGGTGTATGAGAAATTCAGCTTATAATTTGCCTGCAGGCTAATTGAATGGCACATGCTATTGAATAAGAAACATCTTTTCGCCCCCCCAAGCTTGGGGCAGCGGGGAGTTGAAGCAGAATGCTTTTTTGTTGAATGATTATATCATACAAAAAAACGATTCTGAGAGATCTTCTTTTTGCAGCAGTGTGCTTACGTAAACAGCGGTATGTATTTGTACGTATAAAAATACATACCGCTGTTGAAAATTATATAATGAAAGTTTATATTTAATAAGCAGCAGAAGCTTCAAAAAGCGGCTGCAGGGCAATTTATTCCAAATAAAGTTTGAATGACAAATAAATGTTATTTTCCTACACAGAATTTCGTGAACACCTCGTTCACTATTTCTTCACTTGCTTTTTTGCCTGTAAGGGTAAGAAGCTGTTCGATCGCACAGTCTATGCTTACATTTACTGCATCTACGGTAAGACCTGATTGCAGTGCATATGCCGCTTCATCGAGACATTCCTTTGCTTTTCTTGCACACTCATACTGTCTTCCGGCGGACAGCATTTCCTGAGAAAAATCAAGACCTGCGGTGCCGAGAATTTCCTCAAGAGAGGTTCTGATAAGCTCGGTGCCTTCCTCTGTTTTTGCTGAAAGAACTATAGTATGAGGGATATATTTTTCAATATCCTCCTTTGAAAAATAGGAGGGAAGATCAGATTTGTTTACGATTGCAAGGCATCTTTTATCTTTACATAATTCTAATAGAGAAATATCTTCCTTATCAAGCGGACGTGACACATCAAATACCGCAAGCACAAGATCAGAAGAATCTATTCTGCTTTTTGCCATATTCACGCCTATGCTTTCCACTTCATCCTCGGTGTCGTGTATACCTGCAGTGTCTGCAAGTCTCAGAAGAATATCTCCCACACGCACGGTTTCTTCAATTATGTCACGAGTGGTGCCGGCTACAGATGTGACTATTGAGCGTTGACAGCCTGAAAGAATGTTCATAAGAGTGGATTTTCCTACATTCGGTTTTCCGCAGATTACGGTGTTGACGCCCTCGGTAACAGCCTTTCCGCTGTCGTAGCGGTTGAGAAGTATATTGAGCTCCTGAGAAGCTGTTGTGATGGTTTTATAAAGCTCTTCATTTTCTACTGCGGGGATATCCTCATCGGGATAGTCGCTCCAGGCTGCAAGCGCAGCGGCAGCGGATATGAGAGAAGAGCATATACCGCCTATTTTTTTGCTTACATTTCCCTTGAGTGTATTTCTCGCGGCATTCATGGCAGCTTCACCTGATGCGGATATAATACTCATAACACTTTCTGCCTGAGCTAAGTCCATTTTACCGTTGAGATATGCTCTTTTTGTGAATTCACCTGCTTCGGCAGGGGCTGCCCCCAGAGTAAAAATCAGCCTCAGAACCTTCTGCATAATATATAAACCGCCGTGACAGCAGATTTCGCATACATTCTCTCCCGTATAGCTTCTGGGTGCTTTGTAAACGATGACAACTGCATCATCAACGGGGGAGTCATCTTCAAAAATCTGACCGTAGGATGCCTGATACCCCTTCATATCGCATACCTTTTTGCCTGAATAGGCTCTGAAGCATTTTTCGGTTATATTAAGGGCATCATCGCCCGATATTCTTATTATTCCTATTCCGCCTGCCGCATTCGGCGTGGCTATCGCAGCTATTGTTGACATAGTATACCTCTGCAATCTTTATTAATATATATATTATAATACATTATAAGTGATTATTGCAATAAAAACAAATGCGTGGTATAATAATAAATCGTAATTTTCAGTATAATTTGTTTCGGAGGGCATTACTGTGGACTATTTTTCCGGAAAATATGATGTAGCCGTAATAGGTGCGGGGCATGCGGGTATTGAGGCGGCTCTTGCTGCCGCAAGACTAGGTACACGTGTTATCTGCTTTACCATAAATCTTGACTGGATAGGTAATATGGCTTGCAATCCTTCTATAGGCGGTACTTCAAAGGGACATCTTGTACGTGAAATTGATGCGCTCGGCGGTGAAATGGGTATTGCTGCAGATAAAAATACCCTGCAGAGCCGTATGCTTAATCTGGGTAAGGGTCCTGCGGTGCATTCTCTCAGAGCACAGATAGACAGAAGAGAATATTCAAAGTATATGAAAAATGTACTTGAAAAACAGGAAAATCTCTCCCTTGTGCAGGCAGAGATTGTTTCTCTTAAAAAGAATAATAATTCTATTTGGGAATTAAAAACTCAGCTTGACTGTGTTTATCATGCCCAATGTGTAATCATTGCAACCGGCACATTCCTTGACGGTAAGATTTTTGTGGGTGATAAGTGTTATTCAAGCGGTCCTGACGGTATGTTTCCTTCAATAGGTCTTTCCAGTTCTCTTAAGGAACAGGGAATAGGTCTCAGGAGATTTAAAACCGGAACTCCTTCAAGAGTAAATCGCCGTTCAGTTGATTTTTCTGAGCTTGAGGAACAGCAGGGAGATGAAAGGGTAGTGCCTTTTTCTTTTGCAACCGAGGAAGCTCCTAAGAATATTCTGTCCTGCTATATTACATATACCAATGAAGAGACAAAACGCATAATTATGGATAATCTTCACAGATCGCCTCTCTTCGGCGGCAATATTGAGGGTGTGGGCCCCAGATACTGTCCCAGTATAGAAGATAAGATGGTGCGTTTCTCTGAAAAGGAGAGACATCAGATATTTATTGAACCCTGCGGTCTTGATACAGAGGAATTGTATCTTCAGGGATTGTCTTCATCTCTTCCCATTGATGTTCAGGAAGGCTTTGTGCGTTCCATAAAGGGACTTGAAAACTGTGAGATTATGAGGAATGCATATGCCATTGAGTATGATTGTGTGGATCCTCTTGAACTTAAACCTACTCTTGAGTTTCTTAATATAGAGGGACTTTTCGGTGCGGGTCAGTTCAACGGCTCCAGCGGATATGAAGAGGCAGCGGCACAGGGATTGGTGGCAGGTATAAATGCTGCTCTTAAGGTACAGAACAAGCCTCCGTTTATTCTTGAGCGTTCAGGCTCATATATAGGCACACTTATTGATGATCTGGTCACTAAGGGATGCAATGAACCCTACAGAATGATGACCTCCCGTTCAGAATACAGACTTATTCTCAGACAGGATAATGCTGACAGCCGTCTTATGCAAAAGGGTTATGAGCTCGGACTTATAAGTGAAGACAGATATAATAAGCTTCTCAGAAAACAGCAGCTTGTTGATATAGAAAGAAAACGTACTGAAAGCACTGTAATTTCTCCCGGTGAAGAGATAAATGCCTTACTTGTTTCACGTGAAACATCTCCTCTTACAACGGGATGTAAGCTTGCTGATCTCATCAAACGTCCTCAGCTCAATTACGAAGTGCTTACTCCGTTTGATAAAACAAGACCTGAGGATATATCTTACGAAATTCTTGAACAGGTTGAAATTCATCTTAAGTATGAAGGATATATAAAGCGTCAGCTTGCACAGGTCAGTGAAATGCACAGACTTGAGGTAAAGCTGATACCTGATGACATCGATTATAAAGATGTAATAAATCTCAGAACTGAAGCCATAGAAAAGCTTTCGAAAATTAGACCAAGAAGTATCGGTCAGGCATCAAGAATATCAGGTGTAAGTCCTGCAGATATATCTGTATTACTTATATATCTTGCTAAAAAGCAGAGAGGGGAGTAAGGTATGATTTCAAAAGAGCTTATGTATAAATCCTGCCTTGACATGGGAATAAATATTGATTCTGATGCTGTTGACAGGTTTGATAAATATGCCGAATTATTGACAGATTATAACAATAAGGTTAATCTTACCGCCATAACTGCTCCTGATGATATTGTTATCAAGCATTTTACAGACAGCTTATGTCTTTCAAAATACGTTGAACTTGACGGTAAAAAAATAATTGATGTGGGAACCGGTGCGGGATTTCCCGGTGCGGCTCTGCTTTGCTATAATCCCGGGTTCAGTATTACTATGATAGATTCGGTCAATAAAAAGCTTGACTTTATAAGATTCTTATTAAAAGAGCTTGGATTAAGCGCTGATGTTATAACTATCAGAGCTGAGGATGCTGCAAAAAAGCCTGAATTCAGAGAAAAGTTTGATGTCGTTACTTCAAGAGCTGTAGCGGCACTTAATGTACTCAGCGAATATTCAGTTCCGCTTGTGAAGGTCGGAGGTTTGTTTACACCGCTTAAAGCAGTGCTTTCGGCAGAAGAGGATGCCAGAGGATGTTCTGCGATTAATAACCTCGGTGCAAAAGTTACCGATAAGATTAAATATTCAATTCCTGACGGGAGCGAAAGGGAAATTATTATTGCTAAGAAAGTTTCGCAAACTCCGTCAAAATACCCCAGAGCATATGCTCAGATTTCTAAAAAACCCCTGTAAAGATATAATATAAGCTAAAACGACAGACAAAAAATATTAAATTATATGGCATTGCTGTGATATTATTTCGTTGTAAGGACAAGACTTACACATAATATCACAGCTATTATTTTTGGTGTTAATATGTTGAATAACAGGTTAAAGCCGGGAGGACGCATTATTCTGGTTCCTTCTGAGGATGTTTTTCCGTCGGAAAACAGTTCAAGAATAGTAATATCATCTGATGAAATATATAATC
The DNA here is from genome assembly GCA_045536195.1 of Acutalibacteraceae bacterium. Classification (GTDB taxonomy): domain Bacteria; phylum Bacillota; class Clostridia; order Oscillospirales; family Acutalibacteraceae; genus RUG806. The sequence continues at coordinate 9,541 of JAZSNB010000027.1, read as the reverse complement.
TGTCTCTTTCCATCGAAAAGAACGGTCTTCTCAATCCCATTTCCGTGTATAGTATAGGTAACGGCAAATACAGAGTAGTGTCAGGTGAAAGAAGACGAAGAGCTGCAATTGATGCGGGACTTACATATTTACCTTGTTTGCTTATGAAAGGCAGCTGTGATGAAGTAAAAATTATGAATCTTGTTGAGAATATGCATTGCAAAGAGCTGCACTTTCTTGAAATTGCAGAAGCAATTGAAAGAATGCGTGAAACTATGAGTCTTACTGAAATATCTGATGCTCTTTGCATCCCTGAGGGGTTGATTCTTTCAAGATCAAGATTGTTGTCCTTGCCGGGGGATATTAAACTGAAAATTATCACCTCGGGACTCAGCGAGGAAAATGCCAATTCTCTGTGTAAAATCTCCGATTATCACCGTCAGAAAAGAATTATTGAAATGATGACTTCTCAGGGCATCAGCTTTTCTGAAGCATATGAAGCAACTCAGGAACAGAAAAAATCTGTATTTTCCGCTCATTTTAAGGATTATACAGTGTTTCAGAACAGTATAGAGCATGCAGTGGCAATGATGAATGCATCAGGAATAAGTGCACGTTCTGTTAAACAGGTATCCGAAAATGAAATTGTCTACACGGTGACAATAAATAAGGTGGTATAGAGGAAACTCTTTATCATATACAGCCCATATCTTTCTCTTTCACACCCCACATCCAAAGCAAAAAGGCAGCCGCTTTTCCCGGCTGTCTTTTTGCATTACTGAATTATTATTGAGAAGAGTTGAATTTGTGAATTGTTTCACGTGAAACATATATTTTCAACAAAATTGTACCGAATAATTTTATATGCATTTATTCCGCAGAAATATTGATTTTTACAACACACTTTGATATACTTACATAATATATGGTAATTAATATAAATAATATAAAAGGAGGAGCCGCTGATGGCAAAAACTATTGCCGTTCTGAATCAGAAGGGCGGTGTTGGAAAAACAACCTCTGCCGTTAACCTTGCAGCCTGCGTGGGTGCAAAGGGTAAAAAAGTTCTTTTAGTTGATATCGACCCCCAGGGTAATTCCACAAGCGGCTTTGGAATCGATAAAAGATCTATAAAAGTATCTGCATATGATGTGCTTGTGGGAAATAATAAAGCGGATGAAGCAATTGTTCACACGGAATTTCAGGGTGTTGACCTTATAGTTTCAAATATGGATCTTGCAGGTGCTGAGCTTGAAATAATAGATATTAAAAACCGTGAAAGTCTGCTGAAGAATGCACTTGCAGTAATATGGGAAAAATATGACTATATTTTTCTTGATTGCCCTCCGTCGTTAGGACTTATCACACTTAATGCACTTACTGCATCAGATTCATTTCTTGTGCCGATTCAATGTGAATATTATGCCCTTGAGGGACTTTCACAGCTTATGGCAACAGCACGAAATATCAAGCGATTATATAACCCTTATATTGAGCTTGAGGGTGTGCTTCTTACAATGTATGACGGAAGACTTAATCTTACACAACAGGTTGTTGAAGAAGTCAAAAAATTCTTCCCGAAAAAGGTATATTCTACCACTATTCCCAGGAATGTACGCTTATCAGAGGCGCCGAGCTTCGGTCAGCCTATAATATATTTTGACAAAAGATCAAAGGGAGCAGAAGCATATATTGAATTTGCCGATGAATTTTTGTCAAAGCAGGACAGGAGGTAAATCAATGGCAGCAAAAAAAGGCGGTCTCGGAAAAGGATTTGACAGTCTTTTTCTTGATAATTCCACAGAAACCTTGTCAGAGGGCGGCTCTGTAATGCTTCCCATAAGTGACATTGAGCCCGACCGCGGACAGCCCAGAACAAAATTTACTGAAGAAGCTCTTATGGAGCTTGAAGCATCAATAAGAGAATTCGGAGTGCTTCAGCCTCTTCTTGTACGTCCTATGTCAGACGGTTCATATAAAATCGTTGCAGGTGAAAGACGCTGGAGAGCGGCCAGAAGGGCAGAGCTTACGGAGGTTCCGGTTATAATAAAATCTCTTACCGATGCAGAGGCAGCGGCAATAGCACTTATCGAAAATCTGCAGAGAGAGGATCTCAATCCAATTGAAGAAGCTGCAGGTATCAGAAAGCTTATAGAGGAATACGGGCTTTCTCAGGAGGAAGCCGCAGAAAAGCTTTCAAAATCCCGCCCTGCAATTGCAAATGCATTAAGACTTCTTTCCCTTCCTAAAGAAGTTGCCAAAATGGTGGAAGAGGGACTTCTTTCCGCAGGTCACGCAAGAGCATTGCTCGGACTTGACGATGAACAGATGATTTCCGACATTGCAAAGGAAATTGTTGAAAAACAGCTCTCTGTAAGACAAACAGAACAGCTCGTGAAGGCACTCAAAAATCCGAAAAAGACAGCGGCTCATAAAAAGACAAGAGATAAGTTCTATGATGAGGTTGAACTTGCCCTGTCCGGTGTGCTTGCAAGAAAAGTTGTTGTTTCAAATTCCGGAAAAGGCGGTAAACTTGAAATAGAGTTCTTTGATGAAGAGGACTTGCAGAAGCTGGCAAAATTATTCAGCGAAGATTAATCAGGAGTGAAATAAAATGATAGATATTAAATTTTTAAGAGAAAACCCCGAAGCAGTAAAAGAAAATATAAGAAAGAAATTTCAGGACAGCAAGCTTCCTTTGGTAGATGAAGTTCTTGCACTTGATGTAGAAAGCAGAAGAAACAAGACAGAAGCAGATAATCTCAGAGCTTCAAGAAACAAATATTCAAAGCAGATAGGCGCACTTATGGGTCAGGGCAAAAGAGAAGAAGCAGAGGAAATGAAAAAGCTCGTTAATGAGCAGTCTGCAGCTCTCAGTGCCGCTGAAGAAAAGGAAGCTGAGCTTCAGGAAAAAATCAGAAAGATTATGATGATAATTCCCAATATTATCGATGAATCCGTGCCTATCGGTAAGGATGACAGCGAAAATGTTGAGGTTCAGCGTTACGGTGAGCCTGTTGTTCCCGCATATGAAATTCCTTATCATACCGATATTATGGAGCGTTTCAACGGTATTGACCTTGATTCTGCAAGAAGAGTTGCAGGCAACGGCTTCTATTATCTTATGGGAGATAACGCAAGAATCCATTCATCTGTTATCTCTTATGCAAGAGACTTTATGATTGACCGCGGATTTACCTACTGTATTCCTCCCTTTATGATCAGAAGCGACGTTGTAACAGGTGTTATGAGCTTTGCCGAAATGGAAGCAATGATGTATAAAATTGAGGGCGAGGACCTTTATCTTATCGGTACAAGCGAGCATTCTATGATAGGTAAGTTTATTGATCAGATCATTCCCGAGGAATCACTTCCTCAGGCTCTTACCAGCTATTCACCCTGCTTCAGAAAAGAAAAGGGCGCTCACGGTATTGAAGAAAGAGGCGTTTACAGAATCCATCAGTTTGAAAAGCAGGAAATGGTAGTTGTATGTAAGCCCGAAGACAGCAAGATGTGGTTTGACAAGCTCTGGCAGAATACTGTTGACCTGTTCAGAAGTCTTGATATTCCCGTAAGAACACTGGAATGCTGCTCAGGCGACCTTGCAGACCTTAAGGTCAAGTCAATTGACGTTGAAGCATGGTCACCAAGACAAGGCAAGTATTTTGAGGTTGGCTCCTGTTCAAACCTCGGTGATGCACAGGCAAGAAGACTTAAAATAAGAGTAAACGGCAAGGACGGCAAATATCTTGCACATACTCTCAATAATACAGTTGTTGCACCTCCCAGAATGCTTATTGCTTTCCTTGAAAATAACCTCAATGAAGACGGAAGCGTTAATATTCCCGAGGCTCTTCGTCCTTATATGGGCGGCAAGGAAAGAATTGAACCCGTCAAATAATTAATTGTATTGAAAAAGATAAAAGATTATGGTAAAATAATCTTTACATATTAAAAAGGAGCTGACACTATGGATCCTATCAAGGTTGACTTTTCCGACAGCGGAAAGAAAAAAAGTGTTAAGGACGTGCTTATTCCCCCTGAAAAAGCCGGTCTTAAAATCATAATCAATGTTGTTATCACTCTCGTTGTTGCAGTAGTTGCATATTATTTCCTGTTGCCCCCTATGAATTTCCAGTCATATGATTTTTATATTTACTGGGCTATAGTGCTTGCATCTTATGTTGCATCAGCTTTTGTTACCTCAGGTGCTTTTGCAAAGCCTGAATATGTGCCTTATGTAAAGCGTCAGGCAATAGTTCCCGTAATTATAGCTCTCGTTCTCGGAGTTGTTGTAGGTATCGGTTATCTTGTTTCAAGTCCCTTCTTCAGAGCAAAGGACTATGCAGAGATTCTTACAATTGAGAATGCTGAATTCGATAATACAATTTCTGTTATCGACAGTATTTCCGACTTTGACAAGGTGCCTCTTATTGACAAGGACGCAGCACGTGCTCTTGCTGACAAGACACTTGGTGACTTCTCAACTCTCGGTCTTGAATCTCAGTTTGAAATTCTCGAAAACGATTCCACACAGATAAACTACAAGGGCTCTCCCTACAGAGTATATCCCCTGCAGTACGGTGATATTTTCAAGTGGGTCACAAACTCTGTTATGAGCTCTGATTATGAAGGTATTCCCGGTTATGTAAGAGTTAACCTCAATACTCAGGAAGCACAGCTTGTTACCGATTTCGATATCAAGTATTCAACTGCTGAGCATTTCGGCGAATATCTTGCAAGACATCTCCGTTTCAAGTATCCCACATACATTTTCGGTGATACTTCCTTTGAAATTGACGACACCGGTAAGCCCTTCTGGGTTGTTGAACACATCAAAAAGACAGTCGGCCTTGTAGGCGGTGACGATGTTGTGGGTGTTCTTCTTGTTGACGCCGTTACAGGTGAGGATATTTATTACACTGCAGAAGAAATCGGTGCAGACAATTCCGAAATCGCATGGATCGACCAGGCATTTGATGCAGATCTTCTTGTTCAGCAGTATAACTATCTGGGAAGATATGCAGGCGGCTTCTGGAACTCAATCATCGGTCAGTCCGGTGTTAAGCAGGCTTCTCAGGGCTATTCATTCATCGCTGTAGGTGATGACGTTTATCTCTACACAGGTGTTACTTCCGTTACATCCGATGACTCTATCCTCGGCTTCTTCTTTATAAATCAGAGAACCAAGGAAGGCTTCTTCTACAATACCACAGGTGCTACAGAATCTGCAGCTCAGCTTTCCGCACAGGGTAAGGTTTCAGATAAGGGCTGGAAGGCTGCATTCCCCATCCTTCTCAATATCGACGGCGAAGCAACCTATTTCATGGCTCTTAAGGACAGTGCAAACATCGTAAAATCCTATGCAATGGTTAACGTTGAGCAGTATAACGTAGTTGCTATTCCCGCAGAAGAAAACGACGATCTTGCTTCCGCAGTAAGCGAATATATCAAGGGTCTTAAGGCTCTGAGCCCCTCTGTTGTAATTGATATCAGCTTTGATGTATCTTCAAATAAGCCTGCAACTCCCGGAAATGAATCCGCAAACGGAACAGGTATGATTACAGGCAGCATTACCGATATCAGAACAACCGTTGTATCAGGCAACACATATTTCTACATTGAGCTTGATAACTCAGGTGTATATTATTATGTAGCTGCCGACGTAGCTGATCTTGTAGTTCTCTTCAATGTTGGTGATACAGTTACAATCACTATCGACGAAAACAGCGAAGGAAAGCTTGTTGAAGCACTTCAGATGGTTTACGGTGAGGTTACTCCTCTTATCCCCGAAGAAGAAATCACCGTAAATGAAGAAGATTTTACAGCTGAAGCTGAAGAAACAACTGTAGCCGTTGAAGAAACAACAGTAGCCTCAGAAGAAACAACTGCAGCATAAGCTGATAAACCAAAGGACGCACTCCTCATTAGGAATGCGTCCTTTTATTACGTATTGATTAGTAAAGTCAACATTTTAATTTTCAGCCTGTTTTGCATATTCGCTTGACAGGTAATAGTATTTTTCGATGAAATCCTTTTCTTTTACTACAGTAAAAAATCCGTTCTCTGCTGTTTCGGGTGATGTTATGAAATTTTGGATAACGGATGTGTCAAGAGATTTTTCTTCAAGCTCTTCCTCTGAAAAATAACCGTGATATATAACTATATTTTCATTGAATACAGGACAAATGCCGTATCTGACTCCCGTTGCAAATAAATCTGTATGCTCCAGAATCGGATTGTTTTCCCAGGAAAGAGTATCGTCCACGGAAGTTGCATATTCGAAATATTTTTCATCCTTAATCCAACTGCCTATAAAAATATACTCCGAATTTTCGTTAAGCTTAATCGTTCCTCTTTCGGCATTAACAACATACGAAAAGCTGACATTTACTATATCACCTGTCTTAAAAGTACTGTCATTATAGGTTTCTGTTATTTCTACACTTAGTATAGATGTGCTGAACGGTCCCCATTTTTCTCCGCTGTTATCCTTCCAGGAAGACTCATATGCATTTATTTTCAGCACTTTTCCCTTAAAGGTCAGAGTATTTACACTATAGTTATTCCCGGTTATAATTCTTTCTGCATTAAATTGTGCAATCATTGCATCGGTATGCTTCGTTTTTATAAATTCGGAAATATCGATTTCTTTCATTACGGGATATCTGTTGTTCATAACGGCAAAGGTCAGAACTGCAGAAATAATTACTGAAAAGACTGCAGCAATGCTGATAATAAATCGTTTTTTCATTCTGATCCTTCCTTTCAATTTTTTATTCTTATCTGACGCGGATTCAACTGCACTCAGAATGTCGATGCATTGTTCGACTAATGCAGTATCCATCTCCTTTTCGCTTTTAGTTAATTCTTTTTCAAGAAGCTGTTCAATATATGCGATGTCGCAACTATATAATGTTTTATCGTTGATAAATTTCAAAAATTCTTTTTCTGAAAGCATGGCAAGTCTCCTGAAATTAAATGTTGTTTAAAAGGTCTTTTATGATTTTATGCGTTTTTTTACGCAGTCTGAATAATTTCTGATAAATATTATTTTCACTTGTGTGGTGAAGCTGAGCTAATTGAGGTATGGTGTAGTTGTCTGAATATTTTTGCTTAAGCAGTTTTCTGTCTTTTTCATTAAGTGATGACAATACTTTTTCCTTTGCAGAAATAAGCATTTCGGTATCTAAGTCAAGATTTTCATAATCGATGTGGTATGCGATATCATTTTCATTTGAAAGAGAAGAAACTGTCCTGATGCTTTTTGTAACATCTCTGAATACATCTGCGGTTTTATTTGCGGCAACGGAGTATAAAAATGCCTTCGGATTGGATATCTCCTTGCCGTTTTTTATTGCTTCAATCAGCACAAGAAAAGTATCAGATACGCAGTCATCAATATAATCGGGATATGCCTGCAATCTGAATTGACACAGCCTGCGGACATACGGTTCATATTGAAGCCATAATTCATCTGCTGTTAAATTATTATGATGTGTGTTATTTTCAGCCATAAGCTATCTCCGTAAGATATATTTTAATGGTAAGAATATTATAATTTATCTGCCGGGAACTTTTCAATCAGATATGCCGAATAATGTTCAGTTTTACGTTTTTTTCTTATAAAGAATTGAAATATTCATACTTCGGAAAAAGGGCTTCTTTTAATTTTTTTCATTAATGCACGCTCCTTTTTTGTAATTAAATTCTGATTCTCCTTTCATTTATTAGTCGGAAAAAATATTAAATCTTACATATTTTTTAAAAATTAAAGGACGCACTCCGGATAAGGAATGCGTCCTTTGAGTTTTCGTCAATCCATAATGTTATCCCGTTCAAAAAGAGGGGAGCTGAAGAATTCTGTGAGGGAGATTTCAAGACCCTCGCAGAGCTCATAAATTACCTGAAGCTTCATTCCGGGAAATTTGCAGTTTACAATGGTGCTGATTGTTGACTGCGGCACTCCTGAGAGCCTGTGAAGAGCATACTGTGTGAGACCTCTGTCATTACAAAGCTCCGTGATTCTTTTTGAAACAGCTTCATTCAATTTCATTTTATCAACCCTTACTTCAACTACTTGATAATATGAACTGTGAAAACATATATTGCGTATATTGGCGTGATAATGAGTGTTCGTTGCGTGAAATATCAAAAAATTCAGTTCAATTCAACAAGACCCTGTTCATACATTCTCTGCAGGGACATCATAATACCGAATTTTGCGTGATACCAGGTAAGTCCGCCCTGGAAATATATTGCGTAGGGCTCGTTTACGGGACCGTCGGCAGAAAGCTCTATGGAAGAGCCCTGAACGAAAGCACCTGCTGCCATAACAACATCACAGTTATATCCGGGAATGGGATAGGGAATGGGGGTGACGTAGCTGTCTACGGGGGCGGCCTTCTGGATACCCTCTGCAAAGGCAAGCATTCTTTCACGTGAGCCTAAAAGAACAGACTGAATTATGTCGTGACGGCTTTCTTTAGAGTCGGGCACACACTTGAAGCCCAGATTTTCATATATATTTGCAGCAAATATTGCACCCTTGAGAGCGCCTGCAACCACGGTGGGGGAGAGGAAGAAGCCCTGATAGAAGTTTGTGAGCAGGGAGAGGCTTGCGCCTACATCCTGACCGATTCCGGGAGCTGAAAGACGGTAGTGACAGCGGTCAATGCACTTTTGTGTGCCGGCGATATATCCGCCGATGGGAGCAAGTCCGCCGTCGGGATTTTTGATAAGTGAGCCTACTATCATATCTGCGCCCACATCCGAGGGCTCAAGCTCTTCAACAAATTCACCGTAGCAGTTATCAACCATAACGGTAACACCGGGTTTTACCTTCTTGCAGAAGGCAATCAGCTCGCCTATCTGCTTTACGGAAAAAGAGGGGCGCATCTGATAGCCCTTGGAACGCTGAATTGTGATGAGCTTTGTTTTTTCGTTTATGGCTTTGCCTATATTTTCATAGTCAAAGGTGCCGTCGGGAAGAAGATCCACCTGACGGTATGAAACACCGTATTCCTTGAGCGAACAGGCTGATTCACGGATGCCTATGACCTCTTCAAGAGTGTCGTAGGGTTTGCCTACGGGAGAGAGAAGCTCGTCTCCGGGAAGAAGATTTGCTGAAAGAGCAATGGCAAGGGCGTGTGTTCCGCAGGTGATGTGAGGGCGCACAAGAGCTGCTTCGGTGTGGAAAACATCAGCATATACCTTTTCAAGAGTGTCTCTGCCCATATCATCGTGGCCGTAGCCTGTAGTTCCCGCAAAGCACTGAGCATTCACACGGTTGTCCTGCATAGCCTTCAGAACCTTTGCCTGATTGTATTCTGCAATTTCATCAATCTCCGAAAAGCGCTCCGAAAGTGAAGAGAGTATTTTTTCACTGTAGGAAAGCACAGCCTCGGAAATTCCCATATCTTTATAAACAGCGTTATTCAAAATTATCACCTTTATCAGTATTTTACGGAGAATGAGTATATCACACATTTCAGGCATTTGCAACGGCATAAAGAGGAAGTGAAAGAAAATATGTGAAAATATTTGTTTTTTCTATTGACAT
>JAZSNB010000022.1:0-16312 GCA_045536195.1 Acutalibacteraceae bacterium | reverse complement strand
ACAAAAAAGCTGAAATTCTTTGATTCCGACTGAATATCACAATATAATTAATCCGGAATGAGACTGCTGATTTGCAGCTTCGCTCCGGATTATTTTAGTTTTTTCTTATTACAAAAGAGGAGCAGAATTTCTGCCCCTCTTTTACTGTTTAATAATGTGCCATACCGCATTCACATACGGCATTGATTCCGAAAAGCTTATTAAAGAAGTTTATTATCTTCCAGAGTATCTTAAAAATACTCTTATGACAAAGGTGTGAGCAATATGAAATGCCGCATTTGTCACAGATAATATCTCCGTCCTCATCCTTATGGCCGGTAGCATAGATTGTTTCAGTGTAGGATTCTCCGCATTCACAGGTATACTGCATTCTGCCGTCCTCCTTACAGGTAGCTTCCTTGATAACCTCTGATTCATCATAGCTGTGCTTTGCAAGCTTTTCAATAGCTTCCGTATAGGTATCTCCGCAGATGCAGGTATAGGTCATAACGCCTGTAGCTAAATGTGTGGAAGGAACAGTAATTTCGGAGGTATAGCTATGCTTTTCTGTTTTTGCAATAGTCTCGGTATAGGAGGCACCGCAATGGCAGGTATAGGTCATAACACCCTCTTCAGTATGGGTTGCAGGTGTGGTTACAGCTGATTTGTAATCGTGTCCCATAGCTAAAGTATAGTCGGAAATATAAGTATCACCGCAGATACATTTATATGTTGTATAACCGCCCTCTTCACAGGTGGGTTCTGTTACTGCCCCAATGTGATTATGAGCAGCAAGCTTTTCAATTTCTTCCGTATAGCTGTCACCGCAATGGCAGGTGTAGGTCATAACGCCTTTTTCTGTATGGGTTGCAGGTGTGGTTACAGCTGATTTGTAATCGTGTCCCATAGCTAGAGTGTAGTCGGAAACATAGGTATCACCGCAGATACATTTATATGTTGTATAACCGCCCTCTTCACAGGTGGGATATGTTACAATTGCTTTATAATCGTGTCCCTCTAAGGTAGGAATAGCTTCTGTGTAGCTGTCGCCGCAAAGGCAGGTATAGGTCATAACACCCTCTTCAGTATGAGTGGGAGTTTTTGTTACTGAGGGAGTATAGGTGTGTCCCTCAAGCTTCGCAATCTCTTCTGTATAGCTGTCTCCGCAGGCACAGGTATATGTAATAACACCTGTAGTTGTATGAGTTGCGGGAGTGGTTACAGATGAAACATATGAGTGCTCGTGGTCGGGATCATCACCGGGGAAATAAAGGTCAACACCGCAAAGCTCGGGATAAGGATAATCTGCTCTGCCTTCCATTGTCCATACGGTATCAAAATCCCACTGCTCATATGTACCCCTTCTGACTAACTGATCTGCACTTTTTGCAGTTCCGACCAGGCAAGTTGCATCTGTAACTGCATCATCAAGATAATAACAGAATTCAACAAGATAAGGTTCATTTCCGAAACAACCGCCAAAATTCGTTTCACCGACAACCGTTCCGACGGAATAAGAATTATAAACCCTATTTCTGCTATCTTCACCAAAGCCGACTAATCCACCGACATAATTACATCCGGATATATCAGCAGTATTATAACAATTGCTGACATATTGCAACCTGAGTGTTCTGTAACCGTTAGTTGCTGCATATCCAACTATTCCTCCGGCATAATCAGAAGTACAGTTCACATCACCGGTATTTATACATTTTTCTATTCTTAAAACATTTGTTCCGGATGCTCCCGAATCAGGAAATCCGTATGACGAATTATAATAGTAAAAACCTGCTGCATAACCGGCAATACCGCCTGTTTGATCATTACCGGTTACTGTAGCAGCATTTATACACTCCTCAATAAAAAATGTAAGCTCAGAAGTCGTACCGGTTAATTGGTGCTTCCCCACAATACCGCCTACTGATGAATTACCGCTGACTGAACCAAATGTACTGCAACGCGAAATAGTCGACCAATCGTATGCATAACCTACAATTCCGCCCACATAATCATTTCCGTTTACAGAACCACTGAAACAGCAATCTGTTATTGTAGTCGACTTAACATAACCTGCAATACCACCTGTGTAATCTGCACCTGTGATATCAGCATTACCTAATGTTACGTTCTGAATCTGCCCATCTTTTACATATCCGAACAGTCCGGCATAGTTATCAGTATTACATATGTAAAGATTTTTAATGTTATAATTATTACCGTCAAATGTACCTTCAAACGGAGTATCTTTTGTTCCTATTGGTTCCCATCCTTTACCGGAATTATAAAAGCCACCGCCTTGTTCAAAATCGGCTTGATCAAAAACAATATCGTTCATCAGAATATATTTCCCTGAACAATCAGCTCTAAGATCATAAAGTTCATCTTTTGTGTAGATTCCGATATAACCTTCAGGAACCTCTGTCAGATGTTCGCCTGTTGTTTCTTCTGCAAAGCTTATGACAGAAAAACAGCTGAAGCACATAAGCAAGGCAAGAAAACAAGCAATTGCCTTTTTCATTTTTGTTTCCTTCTTTCAAAAATTATTTAAAAATGTCAATAATACGGATATAACATTTTCAAAATGTATAATAACATCTTAAAAAGTGCGTGTCAAGAGTTATAACATTTATAAATAGGCGGTTTTTTGTCATCAATATTTTATTCTATTATAAGTAATACTTTATCCTAATAAAAAAGGGTGAAAAAATATGTTTTCAGAATTCGTACGTGAAAGAATTACTGCCCTGAGAGTTCAGAAAGGTGTTTCGGAGTATAAAATGAGCTATGACCTCGGTCACAGCAGAGGATATATAAACAATATTTCTTCGGGTAAAACACTGCCCTCAATGGCTGAGTTTTTTGCAATATGCGAATACTTCGGAATAACTCCTTCAGAATTTTTTGACACAAAAAACAAAAATCCGAAATTACTGAATGAGCTTATTCAAACCATTTCATTGCTCAGCGAAGAAGACCTTGAACTCACACTTAAGAATGTTAATCGCCTGCTTAAATAGGAAAGCATACGATTATTGTCACACAGAATAAAAACAAAATGTCTGAAACAAAGATTTTTGTGCAAAACCGATTAAATAAATTCATCGAATTTCAATTATTAAAAAAATCCATTAATAAATCACAAAAAAAATATTTACAAGAGGAAATTTTTGCAGTATATTAATAACTAAATTGAGATATTGCTTTTGGGAAATATTTCAAAATCAAATTTATAAGGAATGATACCAATGAATGTAATGCAGGAAATTACAAAATACGGTCACGAAAAAATACTTTTCGTAAACAATGAAAAAGCAGGCCTTAAGGCCATTATCGCTGTTCACAACACAGTAAGAGGTCCCGCAATCGGCGGCTGCCGTCTTCTTCCCTACGCTTCCGAAGATGAAGCACTTTTCGACGTTCTCCGTCTTTCCCGCGGTATGTCTCACAAGAATGCTGCTGCAGGTCTTGATTTCGGCGGCGGTAAATCAGTTATCATCGCAGATCCCTCTCAGAAAACAGAAGCTATGTTTGAAGCCTTCGGCGAAGCAATGAACGCTCTTAATGGCTGCTATATCACAGCTGAAGACGTTAACACAGACTGTGACGACGCTCTTATCATCGCAAGAAAGACAAAGCACATCTGCGGTCTTCCCCACATTTCAGGCGACCCCTCACCCTTCACAGCTATCGGTGTATACCAGGGCATCAAGGCTACTGCTAAGGTAGCATTCGGCTCCGATAACCTTGAAGGCAGAACAATTGCCGTTCAGGGCGTCGGTAAGGTTGGTCTTGACCTTTGTAAGCACCTCGCTTCAGAAGGCGCAAAGCTTTATGTTGCAAACAGAAAGAACAAGGCAAATCTTGAAATCTGTGCAGAAAAGTACGGTGCAACAATAGTTGATGCAAATGACATTATGTCTCAGGAATGCGATATCTTCGCTCCCTGCGCACTCGGTGCAGTAGTTAACCCCACAACTATTCCTAACTTCAACTGTAAGGCAATTGCAGGTGCTGCAAACAACGTTATCCTTGACCTTGCTTCAGGTGAAGCTCTTAAGGCAAGAGGTATTCTCTATGCTCCCGACTTCATCATCAATGCCGGCGGTGTTATCAACGCAGCAGGCGAAGCAGCAGGCAACTACAACGAAGAAGAAGTTCTCAAAAAGGTTAATAACATCTACAATACTGTTGAACACATTCTTACAGAATCTCAGAAAACAGGCGAACCCGAAGGTGTTATCGCAGAAAGATTTGCAGAAGAATGCATCGACGCAGCAAGAAAATAAACTAATGAAAATAAACTAATGAAAATAAAATCAGCTCCCGTAAAAAAGCGGGAGCTGATTTTATTTTTACCTGATGACTTTTCACTGTTGCGACTGCCGTATCAGAAGGTCTTTTGCACAGCAAGTAATTTTCGGCTGCAGAAAAAAACATATACAAAAAACTACAGATTCCGTTCCTTCTTTGCAGTAAGTCCGAGAAGATAGTCAACAGAAACATTATGGATTTTTGAAAGATCAATAAGAATGCTTGTAGGTATGTCTCTTTGTCCCAGCTCATAATTACTGTAGACCTGCTGAGAGCAATTAAGCTTTTTTGCAATCTGTGCCTGAGTCATATCGCTGTCTTCTCTTAAATCTCTGATATTTTTATACATTGCAAATCACCGGGAAAAATATAGCATACCGCAAATTGCGGTATTGACTTTTACTGCGAAATGCAGTATTATTACATAGAATATAAAAATCGGAGGTAACTTTTATGAAAAAATCTATTAAATTTTTCAGTTTGTTTCTTGCTCTGATAATGGTTTTCAGCATCCTTCCCTTAAGTGCCGGTGCTGCTGAAACTACGCCCGAAGAAGAGACGGCAGAGGAAGAAATTAAAGGCGAATGCGGTAATGCTCTTAAATGGATCTTTGATGAAAAGCACGGAACTCTCACAATTTCCGGCAAGGGTGCTATGGATGACTATACCGAAAACACACAGCCCTGGTCTGCTTACAGACCCAACATTCTCAGAATCGTTGTCGGCGATGGCGTAACAAGTATCGGTAACTATGCATTCTTTAATTGTCCCGACCTTGAAGAAGTACAGCTCGGCTCCTCACTCAAGAGAATCGGTGACGATGCATTCAGTGATTGCAATGAGCTTTACAGCTTAAAGCTTCCCGTAGGTCTTAAGGAAATCGGCGTTGCTGCTTTCAGCAACTGTAAGCTTCTCTATTTTGTTGAAATTCCCGACGGAATTGAAGTTATCAGCGAATCTGCATTCTGGGGCTGCGAAACTCTTTATGCTGTTATCCTTCCCGACACTGTTTCAAAGGTTGAAAAGCACGCTTTCCAGTGGTGCGAAAGCCTTGAATATGTTTATTACGCAGGAAACAAAGCTGAATGGGGTTCTGTTGTAATTGAAGAAAACAACGAATGCCTCACAAGAAACGGCATTATCTTTGACTTCTGCGAACACAGATATATTGAGCTTCACAAGGGTGTACCTGCAAACTGTAAGGAAACAGGATATACAAACGGTCTCTATTGCGCAGAATGCGAAGCATATCTTTTCGGTCATGATGTAATTCCCGTAGACAAGAACAACCACGATTGGGTTGCAAAGTGCGAATACAAGGAAGCTACCTGCGTTAAGGAAGGCTTTGCTACATTCGTTTGCTCACGCGATAAGTTACACATCAAGACTATGAAGTCTGAAATCGATCCCACCAACCACAAAAACACTGAGCACTCCGATGCTGTTGCTCCTTCTGCAGACAATCTCGGCTACACAGAAGGCGAATACTGCAAGGATTGTAAGACATACATAAGCGGCCACGAAATTATTCCTCTCAAGGCTATCAATTTCATTGACTCCGATGTTGCTTTCCTTTCAGGCACAAACGTAATCACAGTAAAGAACACAAAGCTTGATACTATTCTTTCATACACTGATGCTCAGTCTTATGCTACAGATCTCAGCGAAAATGTTATCGTAGTAAACGATATCGCAGAAACAGGTATGATCTTAGTTACCTCCAAGAACAGACGTGCATATGTTGCAGTTCTCGGTGATACTGACGGTAACGGAATAATCACAGCTGCCGACGCAAGAATGACTCTCAGAATTTCTGTCCGTCTTGATAAGTTTGCAGAAGGCGATGCTGTTTTAGCTGCTGCCGACGTTAACGGCGACGGTGCTGTTTCCGCAAAGGATGCACGTACAATTCTCCGTGCTTCTATAGAGCTCGACACCATTAAACTTTCTGACGCAAAAGCTGAATAAGCTTTCTTTTGAGGGGATAATATATTATATTCAAAAACGGCCGTCCGATCCGTGGCGGTCGTTTTTATTTACTTTATAGAAAATTCCTTCCTATAAAGTAAATAGATTATATGTCCCGCCGAGAGAAGTAAACTTCCCTCGGGATGGACTATACGAAAGCGTTTCGCCGCAAAGCGTACGGCGAAGCCGTTTTCTTGCACAAAAAAACAGCCATCGGTTACCTTTTTGGAAGCCGATGGCTGAATTATCTCATACCAATATTAAATATACATAAAAATAAAGATTATTAATCGTAAAACTTTATTCTGCTTATGTCATAGCTGTCGTTTTCAACGATATTTATTACCTCATCGATATCATCCGTCACCTTAAAAAGCTCGGGAGTCTGGGCTCTTACAAAGCCGTCTCTTACATTGTCATCAATAACGCTTAAAAGCTTATCAAAAAAGCCGTTTATATTGAACACAACTATAGGCTTGGAAAGCCGTGCAAGCTGCTTGAGGGTAAGCACCTCAAGAAATTCCTCATAGGTACCGATTCCTCCGGGAGTGATAACAAAGGCATCGGAATTATCCTCCATATATTTTTTGCGGTCTCTCATAGAATCGGGCCATATGAATTCATTGCAGGCATCGTAAAGCACTCCGCCCGCCTTGAAAAATTCGGGAGCAACACCCGTGATATATCCGCCGCCCTTTGTAAATCCTCTGGCGGCAGCACCCATAAGTCCGTTTTTGCCTCCGCCGAACATAAGGCGATGACCTCTTTTTGCCAGCTTTTCACCGAGCAGCTCTGTCTGTTCTATAAACACATTATCAATTGACGTGCCCGAGGAACCAAAAACACATACTACCATAAAAACACCTTCTTAATGAATATTTCTGTAACGAAGTGCCTCCATCATATGAACACTCTGTATTATATCATATCCGCCCATATCGGCAATGGTTCTTGCAACTCTTAAAATTTTATCATATGCTCTGCCCGAAAGACCGAGTGCGTCATAATATTTTTTAAGCATTTCCTTTGCTTCATCCGAAAGAACACAGTATTCTCTTGTCTGCATTGCCGACATTTTTGCATTGCAGGTAACCCCCGTACCGCGGAAGCGTTCACGCTGAATCTGACGTGCCTTTTCCACACGCGCTCTTATGGTTGCCGAATCCTCACCCTCTTCGGATTTTGCACTGATTTCATCAAAGGTTGAAGCAGGCACATCTATCTGGATATCAATTCTGTCGAGAAGAGGACCGGAAATACGGTT
Source organism: Acutalibacteraceae bacterium (assembly GCA_045536195.1). GTDB lineage: Bacteria > Bacillota > Clostridia > Oscillospirales > Acutalibacteraceae > RUG806. Next base: position 8,787 of record JAZSNB010000022.1, on the reverse strand, counting down.
GCGGTATCTCTCCCTCATTCCGGGAGAACAGGTACAGGCTACAACGGGATGTCCCGCATAGCCGCAGGGACAGGGATTCATTGCCGCCACAAGCATAATATTACAGGGATATGTAAGACTGCCTGCCACACGGGATACGGTTATTTCGCCGTCTTCCACGGGCTGGCGCAGGGTTTCCATAGTATTTCTGGAAAATTCAGGAAGCTCATCAAGAAAAAGAATTCCGTTATTTGCAAGAGAAACCTCACCGGGCTTTGGTATTGCGCCGCCTCCCGATAAAGCAATGGGAGATACTGTATGATGAGGAGAACGGAAGGGACGCTTTGTCATAAGACCGTTTTTGCCCCTGAGCTTTCCTGCTACGGAATAAAGCTTTGTGGTTTCAAGGGATTCCTCGAAGCTCATTTCGGGAAGAATTGTGGGAAGTCTTTTGGCAAGCATACTTTTACCGGAGCCGGGAGGGCCCGACATCAGCACATTATGACCGCCTGCCGCTGCAATTTCAAGAGCACGCTTTGCCGCATGCTGACCGATAACATCTTTGAAATCAACAATTTCTTCTGCTTCATCCCCTTCGTCAGATAAAAAGGGCTCTGCTTTTTTTATAGCTTTTTCATCATCCCCGGGGTTTTTGAAAAACTCCATCAGCTGAGTAACATTTTCTACAGGGTAAACATCAATCCCCTCAACCACGGCAGCCTCGCCCTCATTGAGCTTGGGGACAAACACGCTTTTAAGTCCTGCGTTTCTTGCTTCAATAACCATTGAAAGCACACCGTTTACGGGACGCACATCCCCCGACAGAGAAAGCTCTCCGATAAAGGCTTTATCGGTAACATCAATATGAAGCTGCTTTGCGGCAATAAGAATTGCTATAAATATGGGAAGATCATACACGCTTCCCTCTTTTTTTATGTCTGCAGGTGCAAGATTTACAACCACATGGGAATAGGGAAAGCCGTAGCCGCAGTTTTTTATGGCAGCCTGAACTCTTTCTCTTGCTTCCGAAACTGCAGTATCGGGAAGACCTACCATATCAAAACGGAATTTGCCGCCGGAGATATCGGCTTCAACCTCAACCATAAAAGAATTCATTCCGAAAAGTCCCATACTGAGAACCTTTGCTGACATATGCTTTACACCTCCGTGATTTTATATAATTGTCCGAATTTACAGCCTTACTCTCTGTAATGCCCTCATAAAGCTTGTGTAGATGAGTAAAAGTCTGTCTTCATCATATTTTTTGCTGTCGGCTGTTTTAACCTTTTTTACATAGTTTTTAATAAATTCCTTTACCTTCACAAATGCACTTTCCGTATCAAATTCAAGCAAAGGATAAAGAGAATCTACCTCTGTTTTCAGATGATAAAGCAAGGCTGAAATATCATATTCCTTTTCATCATCATAGCCTATGGCACGCAGAAAAAACTCGGCAGCCGCAACAAAAATATCTTCCTCTGAAGGGGCAGTTTTTTCCATATATGAAGCGAGAATGGTTGTGCAGCCTTCCAGCTTATTCACACGCTGAAAGCGTATTTTCCCCGAAAAATCAAACTCTGCCTCAGCTTTACTGAGAATCGACAGAAACACCTGTGAAATCTCAGTAAGCTTTTCTCTGAAATCTTCCTCACAAAGAAAAGTAAAAAGACGTCCGAGATATTTTCCGTAAGCCTTCATGGCGTCATTATACCCCAGCCTTACGGAGCGGTCAAGCACGTCACGGCTGAAATTGAGAAAAGCTCCCAGGTCCTTGCTGGGCTTTATGTAAGTAACAGCGGGATGCCTTATATACCCCTCGTGGCAGTTATCCGTATTAAGATCAACTACAACTATTTTTTCCGCACCGAGCTTGATAGCAGAGGCAACGGGAATATTATCATAAAAGCCGCCGTCTACATACGATTTACCCTCAATTTCCATAGGCGGGAAAACGGGGAAGCAGGCACAGGATGCACCTATCCACTTCCAGGCATTTTCTCCCGCAAGACGCATATCCTCCTTTGTAATTTCCACGGGAATAACATCCGTGGGGATATGCCCCACCATATGCCCTTCAAACATGGCAGTCATAAGAGCAAAATCAATGTCGGAGGAAAAGAATTTATCGGGACTGAAATACTTCAGTATCATATTGAGAAACGGGGTATTGTCAACACTTTTTGCATTCAGATAATTCTTAAAAAAGGGCACAAGATTATCCTTCTGGGAAACAATGCTTTCAAAGGAAACCTCAAGATTTATTCCGTTGGTCATAATATCCCCTGCAGTAATCTCGCCCCACATTTTTTCGGCTGCGGCATAATCATTCTGGACATAAAAAGCCGCATTTATGGAGCCTATGGATGTTCCCGTTGCAATCGAGAAGCTCTCCCCCAGTTCATTGAGAGCCTTCCATACGCCGAGCTGATATGCCCCTTTGGAGCCGCCGCCTGCAAAAACAATGGCATTCTTTTTATTTTCCATAGCTTCACCGCCTTAATTTTCAATTATTACAATTTTATTCAAAAAAGCTTCCGTCCTCACACATAAGAGAGGTTCTCACAGCTCTTACGGGCACAACCTCTTTACCCAGCTTCCGGGACACTGCCTGTGACAGCTGAATGGGGTTGAGATTGAAGGTGCTTCCTGCAGGCAGCACAACCTTAAGAAGAATATCCTCCCCGCAGCCTTCAACAGAAAAGCTCTTTATATGCTCAGACACATTTACCTGCTTCATCACCTTTTTACCGCCCTGCTTGCCGCTTTTTTCACAGGTAAGATCCGCACCTGAAAGAGCCTCAAAAAGCTCAGTTTCGCTTATATCCTCTCCGGTATAAAGCACATCGTAGCCTGCAAGGGCAATTTCACCGCTTTTATTGAAGGGCTTTATTGCTTTTTCTACCTTAAGTCCCTCGGGAAGACAGGCATTCAGTCTTTCCTTTATTTCCTCGGGAGACATATCTCCCACTATTCTTAAATCAACAGGCTCCCCTTCACTTTCAACACCTAAGGACAAGGCAAGAAGAAATGAAATATAGGGATGTGGATTGAAGCCTTCGGTATACCACAGAGGAATCTCTGCTCTTCTTACGGTTCTTTGCATCATACGGAACATATCAAGATGGGACACGAATTTTATTCTGCCTTTTTTTGATATATAAAGTCTCAGCTCATACATCGCACTTACCTCCGTTCAGTTTGTTTGCGCTGCAGCCTGCACATTTCACACGGCAGTGAGGTGTAGTTTCTGCATTAACGGATTTTTTGCTTTCTCTTATAAGAAATGCCTTGCTGACACCGAAATCAAGATGATCCCAGGGAAGAATCTCCTCGTAATCTCTTTTTCTGTTAGCATAAAACTCGGGAGAAATTCCGCATTCACTGAAGCTCTCCATCCATTTGTCAAAGAGGAATTTTTCACTCCAGCCGTCAAACTTACATCCGTTTTTCCAGGCCACTTCAATTACATCACAAAGTCTTCTGTCGCCGCGGGCAAACACACCCTCAAGGAAGGATGTGGGGATATGATGAAAGCTGACATTTATTTTCTTTGAGGGAAGATTGTTTTTCAGCAGCTCCTGCTTTTCCTTAAGCTCCTCAGGAGTGCTCTGAGCCTCCCATTGGAAGGGGGTGAAGGGCTTTGGTACAAAGGAGGAGGCACTGACACCCACCGTACAGCCTCTGCCCTTGGGCTTATCGGGATTGAGATAAAACTCGTCCACAACCTTTTTGGCAAGCTGACCGATTCCCAGAACATCCTCATCGGTTTCTGTGGGAAGTCCCAGCATAAAGTAGAGCTTTACTGCACTGTAGCCGTTGGAGAAGGCAATTCTTGCAGTTTCAAGAAGCTCAGGCTCGGTAACATTTTTGTTTATTACATCACGAAGCCTCTGTGTACCTGCCTCGGGCGCAAAGGTAAGACCGCTCTTTCTCACACCAGTAAGCTTTTTTACAAGAGAATCCGAGAAATTATCAACTCTCAGCGACGGCAGGGCAATATTTACCTTTTCATCACCTGTCCACTCAAGAAGCTTTTCAAGCAGCTCTTCTATTTTTGTATAGTCGGAGCTTGAAAGTGAGCAAAGGGATATTTCATCATAGCCTGTAGTCTTACAAAGTGTTTTGCACTGCTCATTTATAACATCGGGACTCTTTTCTCTTATGGGTCTGTAAATAAAGCCTGCCTGACAGAATCTGCAGCCTCTGATACAGCCTCTGAAAATCTCGTGAGTCACTCTGTCGTGAACAACATCAATAAAGGGCACAACAAAGCTCTCCGGATAAAATACATTGTCAAGCTCTTTTATAATACGCTTGGTAACAACCCCGGGAGCACCGTTTTTCGGTACGATTTCATTGATGGTGCCGTCTTCGTTATATTCAATATCATATAATGAAGGCACATACACACCCTCTATTTTTGCGGCATCAATAAGAAACTCTTCCTTTGAAGAGCCTCTTTTTTTGTGCTCCTTATAAAGGTCCATAATTTCACTGTTTACCTCTTCGCCCTCACCGAGAGAAAAGAGATCAAAAAATTCTGCCACAGGCTCAGGATTGCACACACAGGGTCCTCCGCCCATAACAATGGGAGAAAGACTCTTTCTGTCCTTTGCCCTCACAGGCAGCCCTGCAAGGTCAAGCATATTAAGCACGTTTGTATAACAAAGCTCATACTGAAGAGTAAAGCCTATTATATCAAAATCCTTTACGGGATCGCCGCTTTCAAGGGCATAAAGAGGAATACCGTTTGCTCTCATCTGCTCTTCCATATCATCCCAGGGTGCAAACACTCTTTCGCACCAGGTATCCTCTCTGGCATTTGCAGAGGAATAAAGAATTTTCATTCCCAGATGCGACATTCCTATTTCATAAGAATCGGGAAAGCAGAATGCATATCGTATATCCACTTCATCTTTATTTTTAATCACACTGTTAAGCTCTCCGCCCGTATATCTTGCAGGCTTCTGAACCTTAGGCAGTATTCTTTCAAGTTTTCTGTCCATATCAGGTACCGTCCGTTATATTAATTATAAATAATATAACATCTTTACTATGTTTTTTCAAGTAGTCAGCATTTTGTTTTATCCGAAATAAAACCTGTAAGACAATAGAAAAAGAAAAACAGTACCAGCATAAAGGTGCTTCCCTTTATAAGCAGCACAAAAAATATGAAACCGAGAAGAATAAGTGTGACAACAGAAAAGATATCGCTTATTTCTGATGCCTTACGGTAAGAAAGGTGCCGGCATAAAACAGCGTTCAAGGCTCTGCCGCCGTCAAGAAAAGAGAAGGGCAGCATATTTCCCGCCCCCAGAAGCAGATTTACCGCTGTCCATTCAAGAAGAAAACTATCCCTTGTTTTAATGTAAAAAAGATAAAAAACTCCGCCTGCGATAATATTCATAACAGGTGCCGCCACCGTGCACAAAACAGTATCTTTATAAGAAAGCAGGGAAAAGCCCTGTGCCTCCATGGCAATTCCTCCGATCTTAAAGCTGAGCTTTGCACTTTTACAGCCGCACATAAAAAGCAGAATGATATGCACACTCTCGTGAAAAAGCGTGCATACCATCATTATAAGAAAGCTTCTGCCCTCGGAGGTATTTGCGGCAAGCGCAAAAAATACGGCAAAGCCGAAGCTTATAAAAAAGCTTAACCGCCCGGCATTAATTAACACTTTCTGCCCCCTCAAGTATGATTGCAGGATCAAGAATCTCTCCGTTTTTATGAAGCTCAAAATGAAGATGCGGACCCGTAGCAAGTCCCGTCTGACCTACCGCCGCTATCACATCACCCTTTCTCACATTCACACCCTCGCTCACATAAAGGCAGCTGCAATGGCAATAAAGAGAAATATAACCGTCTCCGTGATCAAGCTTTATATAGTTCCCCGCACTGGGTGCCGAGGAAGCCTCGGTAACCTTCCCGTCTCGCACTGCATATATGTTGCTGCCCTCAGAAGCAGCAATGTCACGTCCCGAATGAAAGCTTTCCGTATTATATATGGGATGAATCCTGTAGCCGTATTCCGAAGTAACCGTGCCTGCCACCGGCATTACGGCAGCTTCAGAGTAAATATCAAAAGCATTTTCTTTTTCTTCTCTTATCCTGAACAGTGCAGCTTCAACAGAATCTCTCTCTTTGCTTACACAAACGCTCTCCTTTGAAGATACTGCCATCACGGTACCCTGTACACTTATTTCATCTTCCCGAGTATAATATCCGCCGATATCCATATCGGAAGAAAAAAGCTCAGAAATATCTTTTTTCATTTCAGCAAAAAGCTCTGCATTTATACGGGATACGGCAAAAATCATAAACACGATAAGTATCACCGCTACCGATTGAATAAGACAGAGCACAACAAACATATCCCTTTTATTCTCAGGCTTTCCGGTTTTTATCCTCACTATTTTCATATTCTTCTCCTTTAATTTTTCTGCACTAAAGAATATGAACAGTAAGCCGGAATTATGATTACGGTATGCAATATTTATTAATTTTTGATGCCTGATTTCCTCTTTTATTGCCATTAAATGGCAGAATATTCATATCAGATGAATATTTTATTGTAAAGTTATCCTGCTTTACGGTGTTGATAAGTATCAGCGAATGTTGAATAATATTGAAAAAATGTTGAAAAGTCGGTTGAAATTGTTGAAAAGTCCTTTTTCTTCATCGTTTTAACAGACTAAAAACTGTAAATGTATTAACTTTACTTCACAAAGTTTTCAACATTCACCTAAAAAAAGGCTGTATATTGTGAATAAGTAAAATTTATGATATTTTTAACATATCATAAGCACCGATGCTTCACTCCGGAAAATTGTGATGTGATGCTTAATATGACTTTTTCTCATTATGTTTCAGAAAACAGTAGCAAGATAACAAAAAACGTGATACAATAAAAGCATCACGAAAGGCGGTCGGAATATGGAAGTTAAATATAAGGCATATGCAAAAATAAATCTTACTCTTGACTTAACGGGAATACTTCCCAATAAATATCACGGTATATTCACTCTTATGCAGTCGGTAGGGCTTTATGATTCCGTAACCGTAAGAAAGGGAGAAAAGGGAATCACTCTCCGTTGCTCCGAAAGATTCATTCCCTGTGACGACCGAAATACGGCATATAAGGCAGCAAGGCTTTTTTATGAAAAGGCAGCTCTTGAGCCTGAATGCGAAATATATATAAAAAAGGTTATTCCCTCGGGGGCAGGCCTTGCCGGAGGCAGTGCTGATGCCGCTGCGGTACTGAAAGCACTTTCAGCATTATACCCCGATGCTTTAAGACACCGTGATATTATGAATATCGCCCTGAGTGTAGGTGCGGATGTACCTTTTTGCTATGTGGGAGGTACAAGGCTTTGTCAGAACATAGGCGAGGTTATGTCTCCCCTTCCTGCACTTATAAGTGATGTGCTTATTGTAAAGCCTTATGAAAGAGTGTCCACCAAGGATGCATATGCACGCTTTGATTCAGCAGAAAGCATCACACATCCCGATAATGATTCCTTCCTTTTTTATGCTTCAAGGGGAGAATATGAGGAAGCTGTGAAATATGCCGAAAATATGTTTGAAACATTGAGTGATGTTAAAATCGGTGAAGAAATAAAGAAAACCATGTATGAGCACGGTGCCTGGTATTCCTCAATGTCAGGCTCGGGATCAGCTTATTTCGGCTTGTTTCATTCACCTGAAGAAGCAAAAAAATGTGCCGATAGCCTGAGAGAAAAAACAGAAAATGTTTTTGTCTGCCGCACTAAAGCAAGAGGAATTGAATAAAATTTATCAACCTGCCAAAACTTTACTTTGTAAAGAAAGGCAGGTTTTTTTATGAAAACAGTATGGTATGAAAAATATCGGGGACTTATCGTTCTTTTTATTGTAAGTCTGAGCTTTATCCTTTGCGGTATTGCCGAAGGCTTTATGACTGCAGATAATGTAAGAAACGATTGTCTGAGACTTCACATTCCCGCAAATTCCGATTCATCTGAGGATCAGAGCGTGAAGCTCAAGGTGAGAGACGAAATACTTAAAACTGCTGAAGCACTTTTTGATAACTGCGGCAGTGCAGAGGAAGCGCGTAAAATCATCCTGGATAATAAAGCACTTCTGGAAGAAACAGCGGATAAGATACTTAAGGAAAACGGTTTTGATTACAGCTCCTCTTTATCCGTTGAGAAAGAGTTTTTCGAAACCCGATCTTATGATAATGTAACGCTGCCTGCAGGCGAATATACCGCCTGTAAAATTACTCTCGGTGAGGGCAAGGGGCAGAATTGGTGGTGTGTTATGTTTCCCGGAATATGCCTTCCCGCAGCATCAGGCGACAGCAGTGATGAGGTATATGCCGTTTTCGGCACCCGCGGCGGAGATTTTGTTACGGGAAAAAGCGGATATAAAATAAAATTCAGAATTGTTGAAATTGTTGAGGAGCTTTTGCAATCGGCAAACAAACAATAACTTATCATTCTGATAAAATTACCCGAAAACCACAAAATCAACCTCTTCTTTGCAGGGGACGACCCTCGGAAATATTGTCGTCTCACTCCCTTGGAGCGGTCGTGATACTCTGTATTTCCTCAATTCATCCGCGCGCCTTTATCCGCCACCGGCGCCGGCACGCTTCTTCCCTCGGAAATATTGTCGTCTCACTCCCTTGGGGCGGTCGTGATACTCTGTATTTCCTCAATTCATCCGCGTGCCTTTATCCGCCACCGGCGGCGGCACGCTTCTTCCCTCGGAAATATTGTCGTCTCACTCCCTAAGTCGGATCGTAGCCATGTCGTTCTGTGGGCC
>JAZSNB010000111.1:0-12863 GCA_045536195.1 Acutalibacteraceae bacterium | reverse complement strand
ATGGGACATATCACCCATAAAGTTGGTCACCATATCAAAAACCAATGAGCCTGTGATAAGTGAATTTAACGACAGCGGAGCACTTAAGAAGTCATTTCCCACATCAATGCTTATAAACACCGCTTTTCCTTCGGATATTTTTTCCTTGATATCCGTAATACTGCTGCTCACATTATTGAGAATATAGCTGCCGTCACTGTCAATGCCGAACTGTCCCGTGACAATAAATGCACCGTCACCGGCTTCTTCAAAAGCCTTATCAAGCTCAGCTGACGTGACATATGCCTTGTCGTTATTGAATGCGGATATATTACCGGGAACATCCGCAGCCGTTATATAGCCTGCATCATTACTGAGCTGTGATACCTTTCCGGGTATTGCAGATGATGTAATATAGCCTGCATCGTTACTGAGCTGAGATACATTTTCCGGAATATCTGCAGCCGTTATATAGCCTGCATCATTACCGAATGCAGATACATTGCCGGGCACTTCGGGTATCACCGTGTCTGAAGATAAGGCACCCACATCCGCTGCAGTCAGAACAACACTTCCGATTTTACCGTTAACCGATGAAACAGCACCGCCTCCTGAGGGTGTAAGTCCTTCGATATCCTCAGCTGTGATATACCCCGCATCATTATTGAAGGCAGACACATTTTCAGGCACTGTGGGAATCACCGTATCTGCAGACAATGCATTCACATCTGCTGCAGTAAGCTCAACATTTCCTGTCTTCCCGTTGACGGATAAAACAGCACCTGCACTCTTAATTGCCTCAGACACTGCCCCGGAGCTTACAGGCTTGTTGTTACCCTCTTCTACCTTATCGGCAATATCAATGGCTTCAGCTCCCAGCTTCACGGGATATTCTCTTCCCAGCCGAAGCTCAGCCCCGTTATAGTCGCCGTCTGTGTATATCTCAACAATATATTTGTCATACACACAGATAACAAATGCAGGCTTGCTGCTGTCTATAGCTTTGATGGTTCTCACATTGGCTTGCCCGCTGAGAAGATCATCCTCCGTCAGATATTCATTATTGAATGTGATATAACAATAAGTGTCGCCCTCAGGCTTTAATATTCTGCAGTTCGCAGAATATTCCTTATCGCTGTCTTTGGCTCTGAAGCTCACATTCAGCGTTTCACCGGGAGTATATTCCATTTCGGGAGCTGTTTCAAACTGCTGCAGCCACGGATCGGTTGATAAGGTGCCGTCTTTTATCAGGCTGTCACAGGTAAATACACAAGCCGACAGCACCTTCGTTGTACCGGGTCTCTCTTTTATTTCCGACCATACGTGAGTGTGTCCCTTTTCAGCAAAGCCTTCAAGGCTGTCATTCACGGTTTTCTCAATTATGGAGTCTGTCGTTTCCTTTGTATAATAAAGCTCATCATGTGTGTGGTCAGCGTCGCTCTTTTTTGCCAGCAGTGAGGAAATCTCCTGCTTTTTATAATATTCATCATTGTGATCATGTGTTTCTCTGCTGTATACACCGTCATGGCTGTGACTCAGACCGCTGTACAGTCCGTCATGATTATGCCCCGCATCACTCTTTCTGGAAAGAAGATCATCCATAACACTGTCAGAATAATATCTGTCATCGTGATTGTGACCGGCATCACTCTTACTGTCGAGATGAGCATCTACGTATTCCCTTATATAATACCTTTCATCGTGGTGATGGTATAAAGAGCTCTTACTGTCAAGATGATTGTCCACATATTCCTTATCATAATATCTGTCATCGTGATTATGCTCCTTCTCACAGTATCTGTTGTCGTGCTCATGCAGAATATCACTCTTCCCGGACAGCTGAGCATCAACCTCGCCTTTGGAATAATACCTGTCATCGTGAAAGTGCACCGAGTCGCTTTTTGCGGAAAAAAGAGCATCAACCTCACCTTTTGCATAATACCTCTCATCATGAAGGTGTACTGCATCGCTTTTATCCGCAAGACGCTCGTTTATTACTTCTTTGGTGTAATAAAGCTCATCATGATTATGACTGCCATTTATGTATCTGTCATCGTGGTTATGCTCAGAAAGGCTGTATCTGTCATCGTGATTATGCCCTTCATCACTCTTCCCCTCGAGCAACGCATCCGTTTCACCTTCGGTATAATACAAGTCATCGTGGCTGTGTATTTTTTCTGCCTTATTCATAATAAGCTCATGAAGAACTGCAAGACTTTTAATTCCTTCAGGATTAACAGGGGGACAGGTCATATCATCCACCGATGCATAAACCGGAAATTCATACACAGGACTTTTGATAACAAAACTGTCTTTATCATTAATTATAATCTGTGCAAGCAATATTCCCTTACCGTCAAGCAGTTCAGAGGGGATATTGTAAATACTTTCACCTGTTGTGCTTTCCAGCTCATCAGAAATAAAAACCTTCCCCATAGGTGTCACAAATCCCAGCTTTATTTTTTTGCCGCTGTATTCTGTGCCGACTTGCACAATAAGCGTTCTTGAATTGTGTTCTCCCGAATTAAGCCGTTCAAACTGCGGAATCAGTTCCATAATTTTTTCCTCCGAATACTTCATTGATTTTTTCAGCAAGACTCTGAGCCAGCTTCAAAAGATTTTTGTCAAAAATACTGTTATCTTTATAAGAGTCTATATATCCGAGCTTTACAAGAAATGTTTTTTCACTTCCTGTTTCCTCCATTTGTCTGAAAGGAGATTTCCCGGTATTCACATGCACCTTTTTAAGTCTGAAGCCCTTTTCTCCACCAAGACTCTGAAGAAGCCTGAATGCATCATACTGAGTAGCGGCATCTGCGGTGCTTTTCACTGTAATATCACAGCCGTATGTATTATCATTTCCTGAATTGCTTCCTCTGTGCAATATGATAATAATATCCCCATCAGAATATCCTTTTCTGCAGTTGCCTGTATAATACTCACATTTTATCCCTTCATATCTTTCCAGCTCCATAGAAAGCATTCTTGCAAAAGCAAGCACATCAGAATGCTCTGTTCTCCCGTAAATCATAGCGCCCGGAGAAAAGGATGTGTGCGCTGCATTGATAAAAACATTTACCATCTGAGCGCCCTCAGATATCTTGCCCAGGTAAGAAGCCGGTCATAGTATTCCTCTTCTTCACGGTCGGATGTGTCCGCTCCGAGAGACTTGAGAAGAGAGTAATCACCGTATTTTGCAAATACCTCAGCAAGTGCAAGAAGCTCATCCTCCTTCATTTGCGAAAGATCAACACCGAGCTCCTTTAACACGGAATAGTCACCGTATTTTGCAAAAAGCTCTGCCTGCTCGCTGAGATTCTCATTAAGAAGACCGTTTATGTTAATACCCAGACTCTTAAGTCCTGAATAATCCTTATATTTTGCAAAAAATTCAGCATCATTGAAGGCATCCTGCTGACGCAGATTGCTGACATCAACACCAAGGGCTTCAAGGTATCTGTAATCACCGTTTTCTGCCGCCTTATATGCAAATTCAAGTATCTGCTCCTTTTCCTTTTCTGCCTGTTGTGCTTCTTCTTTTTTAGCTTCCTCTGCTTTTTCAGTTTCTCTTAAAAGCCTCTCATCCTCATAAATCTTTTTTTCGTATGCCTTGTCTTCCTTATCCGAATATGCATCAAACGCATTTTTAAGGGCAGAAATACTGTCTTTATGCCTGTTATAATTTTTTTCCTCGAGCATAAGTCCTGTATCTGCAAGCTTATCCATAACACCCGAATAAGCACCTGCAGCGGCAACAGACGCATAGGAGTTGCCGTAGCCGCCCGTAAGAGCACCTGCAAGACCGAAAATATCCTTTGCAGCAAGCTTTCCTTCATTATGATACATATCCTTATACTGCTTATATAAAGGATCAAGATTCACATCGTATGTATACGAAGCAGATTTATCAATCATTTCATCAAGAAGCTTTTGTGACATGTAAGAATAGTATTCTGAAGCATCCTCTGCCGTATCTCCCGGTTTTATTCCTGTTACGGGCTTGCCCTTTGCTACATTATCGCTTTTTCCGGCAGCAACAGCGGAGAATTTTTCTTTTTCCTTCTTATTTATTGCCATTATCCGTTTCTCCTTTCATTTCTTTTCTCATAGCTTTTATATGCAGAGCAAGCTGCTTTACCTCATCTTTAAGCGAAAGCAGTAACAGATATATCTGTTTTGTGTTGATATCATCAGCCAATATTTCTCACCTGCCCCGCAAGCTCACTGAGTCTTACAATACTGTGTATTCTGCATTCTCCGTGCCCTTCAAAATATAACCTGTAGCTGTGGCAGGGAGGAGTATTTACGGGAACGGTAAATACTTTGTTCACGGGAGTATCAATAACACAGATACGCTTTTTCTCATCCCCCTCATCCGTGATGATATACACATTTATCTTTGCACCTTTGGACAAAGAAAGTGTTATAAGAAGTCTTCTGAGTACCTGTCTGTAAGGAATGGTATTTTCTCCGAGCTTTCCAGTAAGAGCATACCAGTCCACCTTATCCTGAACAGAAAATGAATAACCTGCATTTTCGTCCTCCGACATAATATTGCCGCTCTGCGAAACAGCACCCGAATCATAAAGACAGATTGAATAGAAGCTTAAGCCATCCCTGTCTGCATCCATCCTTCTGGTGATATAATACAGACAATTTCTCAATCTGAGCATATACTCAGTGGGAAACTTATCATCCTCTCTGAACCACTGCCCCGTAAGAGTGTTAAAGACAAAAATACTCCTCCTGCCGTATTCATCGGTCATTGCAATGTAATACTTATTGTCAATTCCTCCGGCAACCGCATCCGAATACCTGGTTTTTCCCAGAGCCTCGGATACCGACACAGGGAAAGTTCCGTCAAAAGCCATCACACCGTAGCGGCTTTTATAATACAGTCTTTCATTAAGATTTATAATGCTTTTTTCGCATCCCTCCTGTACACCTCTTGCCGCTGACGTCATCACGGTAAAATCCGCAGGGGTTTCACCGCTTATACGAATAATATATTCCTCCTTAAAAAAGAAAATATCGTTACCGAGCTTCCCTACCCCCGTAAATTCACCGCTGCAGCCCAGTGACACACGGTAGCTGTCCATTGAGGTTCCCTCAAAGCAATCCCATTTTCCCGGGTCACCGAGAGCACTTGCATATATCTCATTAACAAATTCCCCGTTGTCCGAATAACCGTATCTGCAGCCCCAGATACGGTTATTATGCTCTGTTGCAAAATCCATTTCGGGAATTTTCTTTGAGGCAGTGAAATTCCTGAAATGCCCGCTTGTTCCGTAAAGAATACAGGAAACAACAATTGTATCCTCCGCAAGGAGCCTCTTTACCACACATTCACCGTTTGCAAAAAACTCGGGAGGAACAAACAGCCTGTCCCCGACTGCGAACGGAATTCCGATTTCTTTTGCAATTATCTTTCCGAAGAGCTGCATTTTTTTCTGCCAGCCGTTTTCCTGAGAGTATTCATAAAGATACATACTCCCCTCTGCTTCCCCTACATACTGCTGTCCCTCAGAGGGAAAATCGGGGATCGAATAATTTTCAACATTTACGGTATTTCCTTCACTGTCACAGAATTCAAATGCAGCTTCATCGGCATTATGATAAATATTAGAACAGTGAGAAACATAATATCCGCTGTTATATGTGATATGCTCAGCATCGGGAATAATAAAAATACCGTTTCCGAAGGGAACAATGCTTCTTCTTTTTACATCTTTCCTGAGCTTAGCATACAAAACCTGCTGACCGTTCACATAAGCATCTGTGTCTGTGCAAAAACAGAATCTGTCGCCTGCACTTGCCGCAGCAGTAATGCCTCTGCCGAAAAAGCCCAGAAGTCCGTCCGCCTTATACCCTTCACCTGCGTCATCTATTGCATCACCTGTCCATACAGCGCGCGGATTTCTCACACTTAACAAAGGAAAGAAATCGCTGCTCAGGTTTTCCATATCAGAAAAACAGCCTTCTGTAACTCTTTCCTTGTTTTCAATACCTCCGAAAGCATTATTCTTAATATATTTTTCTTTGATTCTCTTAAGTCCGGGATATAACAATAGCGTCCCTCCCTAGTCTATACTTATTCTGCAGGCTTTTATTGTGTGATTGCGGTTGATATATCTAATATAATCAAGATACATAGTATTAAAAAGGGCATAAGAATTCTGATATCTTGTTATATCCGAATTTATAATATCAAGCTGCATAACAAGGTATTTTATATAAATCTCTTCAAAGGGTGCCTTAATCACAAGCTGTGCATCCTGATTCTCCTGATAACCGCTTTCAAAGCTGCAGTCAATACCATCATATTTCACGAGTATCTCGTTAAAAACTCTGTTATCGAGCTGTTCAAGCAGATATGCCTTCTGCGAAAAGGGAATAACATTAGGATACAGCTCATCCGTTCTGCGGATCGCTTCTATCACAGTCATATTTTCCCACCGCCCTTATCAGTTTTCATGTGCCATAGCCGCAATATAGCTTTCCGCTTCGTCCTGAGCGTTACGGGAATTCTCGATAACTTCGGCAAAAGCAACGGGAAGCTCAACAGTCTCACCCTTTTTAACAAGAATTCTTCTGCCGTTCACAGCTACAAACAATGAATCGTCATTCTTGTTTAATTTAGGCACAAACACGCTTCTGAGTGTTTTTTCATTAATATTCTTTTTCATATTTTCTTCTCCTTTTTTCTTTTTTCCGGGAGCCGGGAAGAATTCCCGGACCCCCTTTTTTTAATTCAGACCGAATAAAACATATTCTTCAGCCTGTAAAATCTGTCTGTATCAGTTGCTGTTTGCTGTATCTGAGAATTCTGAGCCTGATTCAAAACGGATCATATATTCCTCAAGAAGTCTCTTTGCAACCTTTGTTGCCTTCCAGCCTACGGAGCTTCTCTGATTAAGCGGATCGTTGCCGTAGCCTCTCTGCTTCACAATATGCTCAAGTCCGCCGCCCTCAATATCAGTAACACCATATGCATTTTCAGCGATAAAGAGAGTACAGAATACTGCCGAGCCGTCCTTACCTGCTCCGTCACCGCAGATAATATCACCTGCATTCACTTTAACAGCAGTGCCGAGAGTAACGGTATTGCCGTTTACTGCCCTGATGGTGTTTTCTTTACCTGCAACAAACACCTTCACAGGTGTTTCAAAGGTCTTGCTACCCATATCCTCTTCAACACTCACGCTTGTGACAGTACTGTCGGAGGAAGCTTGTACAGTAAGACGGGAAATATTTTCATTGATAATCTTAGGTCCGAAAATTTTAGCCTCGGTGCTTTCCACAAAACGTACACCGCCGAGAGAGCCGATTTCACCCTTGAGAATATTTTCGGGATTTGCATATTTCTGAATGCCGATCCACTGATCCCCGGCCTCCTGCATAAGGTCATATGCTACATAAGGATGGATAACAGCAACATAGCTGCCGTCTATCTTGGGGGCATTAACAGCCTTGAGCTCAGCTGCAGCCTTGAAGATATCCTTAACACGGAGCTTACAGTATTTATTGATATCGCTTCTTGAAAGAATCTCTGTTTCCTTACCGTCCTTAACCTCGGGAGCATACATAACATTTGTACCTGCAACAAGCTCATTTCTTACAATTGTATCAAGTGTAAGACCTGCCTGAGAGCTGAGCTCCTTGGTTGCTTCAACAATGGTATTATCAATAGCAGTCAGTTCAAGCATATCTGTCTGCTCAACATAGTCACCGTACTGATCAACCGTTGCGGTAACAGCAGTAACATTAAGCTTATTACCTGCAGGAGTAACACCCTCGGTGATAGGCTTGAGAGCCTTAGGAAGCTTTGAAAACTTTCTGAACTCAATTGTTTTACCCCCGTTTTTGGGAATAGGTCTTTTCTGACCGAACTGCTCGTGAATAAGATTTGCACCTGCAAGTGTGATAAGTGTTTTGTCATAAAATGTTTTCATTTCCGCTGAAAGAGTATCGGGGGAAGTAACCGTACCGTTTTCCATGGTGCCTCCCGTTGTATTGATAACATCTCCTGCAGAAAAATGAGTAAGAGTAATATTTTCGTAATTCATATGTTTCTCCTTTTTTATCAGAATGAAATTCTTGCGCCCTTACTTACCTGAGAAAGTATTCTCATAATATCCTTCTCTGTAAGACTGTTTACATCGGTGCGCTTTACCGATGAAGCGGAGTCCTGAAGTGAATTTTCACTTACCCGCCCTGAGTTTCTTATGCTGTCCGCAGTTTTCTTGCCTGCAGACATAACGGCATATCTTAGGGCTGAACCCATAATTTTTTCAAGATTTACCGTTTCAAAAGCACGGCGAAGGGATACGCCGGATGTCAGAAGATGCTTGAATTCAGGCGAATTCTTAAGCTCATCTTCAAGAGAAAATGAAGGATAAATCTCCCTGAGCTTTTCTGACTCACCGCTTAAATATGCCGATAATCTCTCTTCTGCCCTCTTCTTTATAAGCTTCTCAGCCGCATTAACGGCAGCAGCTCTCTTTTCTTCACCTGCGGCATTCTCAGTTACGGCACTGTCTGTCTTGTCAGCATTATTCAGAAAAGCCTCAACCAACTTTTCGGTATCCTCCGCGGCTATTGAGGGGTACTGCTCCCCTATTTTTTTCAGTAAAGGTTCACAGGCATTTGCAGTTTTTTCATACCCTTTGAGCTTTGCAAAGCGCTTGTCGATTATACCCTGGGTACGCTTTGAAAAGGCAGAGGCATACTTGCCTTTTATAAGCTCCTCAAACTCCTGTTCATCCGTCTGCCCGTCAGCTTCTTCGGCTGCAGCGGGCGAAGCGGCGGAAGCTTCTTCAGATGCATCGGCTCCCGAAGCGAAAATCTGTAAAAGATTATTTTTCATTTTCTTAATTTCTCCTTTTTTTGTTTTCATCGTCTGTCCGAAGTGTCTTTATCATTCAATTCCTTGCGGAAATAAAAGCAATTATAATGTCAATAGCTTTACATTTCCGGGATAAAGCTTTTCGATTTCTCTTATCCCGTCATAAAACATACCGAACATATCATTTATGCGTAAATAAGTTTTATCATTATCAAAATGTGAAGTATCCATAGAAAATCTTCCCTCTGAAGCTGAACTCACACAGGAAAACTTTTCCCCCTCACTCAAAAGCCTGATAATGCTGCTTTTAAGTGCTATACAAAGTGCAGACACTGCCGCACAAACAATATCCTTTCCTTTTACATCAAAGCACGCATGTCCCGTCAGCGAAACACTGAGTTTTTCGGGCCTGCATTCATATCTGACATTGACCGTAAAGCATCCTTCCTTTCATACTCGGCAGCGTTTTTCTGTATTGCCGACCTGATTTTTTCTTTATTTTCCATATCAAGCAGCTCCATACAGGCAAGTGACTGCGCCGCCTTCTCAGGATCGAAAAATCCCATAGTATAAAAATTTATAGCGTCCTGATTCTGAGCCGACCTTGAAAAGCTGTTCTGCTTATGCGCCTTCACCTTCACATCAAACACGGGAGCACGCATTCCCATATCAATACCGAATTCACTGCCTCCGGACGCTGCTTTAAGTGCTGAATTATCATACAGAGAATACTGCCATTCACCGTCAGAACCGAGAATTCTTATGCTTCTCGGCACTGAATAAAACTGACGGATAAGCTCAATACACAAATTGCATATACCTGCGAATGCATTGTATGTAGCATTTATCATATCTCTTGCAAGCTTATTGCCTGCCTCCTGCAAAGCCGAAATTGCAACGCCGGAGGTTACTCCGCCCATAGTTCCGCCCTGGGTAAAATCTCTGTTACCGCTGGTTTCCTTCAGCTCTGATATTTTATTGCTGAGCACTGTAAGATAAACGGATGACAAGGGCGTAAAGCCGATCTCTCTTATGGATTCTTCTCCTATAGACGAACCGCTTACATGAACGAAATCACGGTTAAAATCCGCAAACTCCTCTTCATTTACGGCACCTTCAACTCTTGTAAAATAGCGCTTTCTGGAGCCGAGTCTTGCATTTCGTATAATTTCATTATTGAGAATATCAATTTCCTCCTGAGCATCCTTCATAATATCAATAAAGCCGAAGCCTGCAGGCGTGCCCTCTTCTTTATAAAGAGGATCGAATATAAAAGGATATAAGCCGTGATCATACCAGCCTCTTTCCGAATACTCGGGATCATTTTCAGAAGCATAAAGCAGAGTATTGTTCACAAATTTACAGTAGTGCAGCAGAGTTTTATTTCCTGAACGTTTTTTATAATACCAGTCCACCACACAGGATTTTTCCGTTGTATCAACATTTTTATCATAGGTATAGCAAAGAGCTTCGGCACTTTTGCCTCCGAGAGTCCCCTCAAGAAAAGGATACTCATCAATAAGAATGTCATTATCTACAAGATCAACACAGAAAATATTTCTGCTTTTCTGAATGTCCTTTATTCCGGGCTCCCAGAAGATATTAAGAATATCCGTGTTTCTGATATCAATTTCCCCCAGTCCCGAATCCGCTGAGCTGTTCCATAATACACTGTATACCGCAGTGCCGGTTTTAAGCTTCTGATATGCCCCGTCCGAATAAACCGAAGCCCAGTTATTTCTTTCAAATACCACAGGAAGCACACCGGTAAGTCTCTCAGCCTCAGGTGAATCCCCCTCCTCCCGCGGCAGAACCGTGCATTCGGGAATGCTGTCCATAAAATCTGCATGCTTTGTCACAATTGAATTAAAAAGCCATGCAGAATGCTTTTTTGTCCTGTCTTTATTATCTCTCAGCTGCTCCCAGTGCCGCAGACGGAACCAGTTTTCATTTTCTATAACCCTTGCATCAAGATTTGCTTTCGCGCTTCTATACTTTGCAAGAATCACAGCGGCCTCGCGGATTTCGTCCTCGCCGATAACACTGTTAATCTTTTTATCATTTAGACCTACATTATTTTTTTCTTTCATTATCTTCTCCTGACGGTTAAATTAATAAGAATATTGTCTGAATCTCTGTGTATTCAATTCAAGAGGATCGTCATAAACCTTTTCGGGTGTCTTTTTCACAATGGGACTTATGGGTCTCGACATACAGAAATATCTGAATGAATCCGCAAAATGATCTTCCCCGTCGGTATCCAGGTCCTCGGGATTTGTTTCCGAAAACTGCAAAAGGGGAATAGTTCTTATTGCCGCCTTGCAGGTGTTAAAAAAATAGACCATCGGTTTTCCCTCTTCATCAAAGCCCATTCTGTAGTGACATTGCATCCATCCCGGAATACGCTTGTTGTCCCCCTTGGAAAAATAAACCAGATGTCTGTCTGCCGATTCCACTATGGCTTCTCCTCTCGATGCATCCCATATTGAGGGATCCGCAACTCCGTCTACCGTTTTACCCTTAAGCCATCTGTGCTCGGTTTCAATGCGTCGTATTTCCGAAAATATCTTATCCGGATGCCATTTAAGTCCGTCATTCGGTATATCCGTGCACCCGTACAGCTGAAGAATAAGATATGCTCTCCCCTCAAAATCCACCGCCCACCAGTCGCAGGAAAAAGGCTTTCTGAAGCCGAAGTCAAAGCTTCTCACTATTTTCCAGCTGTCGGGCACCTCAAAAGGCTCTATTACATGAGTAAAGCGTCTGTCATAATAATGCTCGGGCACGTCCCTGAACTCTTCAAAAAACTGTCCGTCAAAAATATTCCAGTCACCCATAAGCCACGCCTTTTTAAGCTTCGGCGGAAGTGCCTCAAGCTGCTTCACATAGTCCGGATCGCTTTCCATAAGTGCCTTATTGTCCGTTACTAAGCTTTTTATAAAGCTGTAGTCCCCGGGGGTCTCATTCTCCTTGAAAGCCCTGTCTACAAACAGCCTTTTTACAAAGCTGTGTCCCACTCCGCCCGGATTACAGGTAAGATAAACCCTCTTCGGAAAGCTGTTCACGCCTCTGACACAAGCCTTGAAACGGTCATATTCCTCTTCCGTAAGCTGTGTTGCCTCATCAAGAAACAGCACATCCACCTCAGTACCCTGATATTTATCAATATCTGCCGCGGTTGAGCAGTGTCGGAACATTATAAGCGACCCGTTGGGAAAAATAAACTCCTTGGTGCTGTCCTTATACTGAGCAAAATCCGCAAGCACTGCTCTCAGAGGATTTATATGATTTGCTCTCAGCTCCGGATATGTACGTCTCACTATCATTATCTTTATCCCGGGATATCTGAAAGCCAGCAGCACCGCCTTTGTCCTCACACTCCAGCTCTTCCCCCCGCCTCTGGCACCGCCGAAGGCTACATAACGGTGACGGTCACTTAAAAACAGTTTCTGTTTTTCGTTGGGAATTCCCAGATTAAGCTCTTTTATGGACTTTCACCTCCTTTTTGATTATTCCGCATATTCTTCAGGACCTTCAAAAACAATTCTTATCTCCTCTCCGGTATCAGTTTCCTTCTTGTCAAGTCCTGCGGATACTGCCGCTGCCTCTTTGACCGCAGCACAGGTTTCTTTAAGAATTTTCGGGTCGCACTTCTCTTTTGCTTTTCCTCTCCCGAAATTCTCCCTGCACATTCTGTACGCAGCCTCACAAAGCATATCGGCACACTTTTCAAGATACTTTTCACGGCTTTTATTTCCCCTGTCTTTACGGGATTCCGTATTGCTTTTCATATGTCACCTCCTGTTTGCAGGCACATAATAACAAAAACCGCCTTCTGTTTTCTCCCTCAGAACAGCGGTTTTTGAAATTTTTTCAAAAAAATAGGTTCTTCACGGAAAGTTGGGGAATGATGTCGGCACGGGAGTGCCGGGGAAAAGTTTTGCTTGAGCTTTTTCAAAAGCTCACGGTGTCAAGAGGCAGAGCCTCTTGTCGCACTCCGCAGAGTGCGAAATCTCTTACGCTTCCAATAGCGCAGGAG
>JAZSNB010000032.1:0-9045 GCA_045536195.1 Acutalibacteraceae bacterium | reverse complement strand
ATATGTTTTGCTCCCTCGCAGGGAGATAGCGATTTGCGCTTTGATGCGGATATCAGCAATGCCGATACATTGTTTGAGAAAATATCTGCATTCTTCGTCAGCTTAATCGGTGAAATGTTAGCTGTTTTTAATAAAGCCCTGTGTCACAGCTGCATATAACAAAAAATTTTTCTTGCCATACCTTGCTTTGTAATTAAGGCATCGGTATTTGTGTCTGATACAAAGTAAGTGTAACGGTATAGCTGGGTATATATGAATGTCCTGAAAAAAGAGCATAGAATCCTCCGCTTTGGTGAGTGCAGTAACTGCCGTTTCGGAGTTTTCTATGCTCTTTTATATCTCACAGCTTTTCGTAAAGAACCGGACAAATGGGGCAAATGCGGCAAGCAAGGGAGTAAAAATCGGGCGACCGCACACAACACTTGATAATGTTCCGTCAATATTCTTAAAACACTATCCCTCATATAATAACGGCAACTTAAACGTATCAGAGTTTGCAAGGGTGTGTGATATGAGCAGAACAACAATATACAAATACTTACGGCTAATAAGTTAGAAAATAAAGGCAGAATCTAAAGAATCATTTAGATTCTGCCTTTATTTGAGGATTAACCAAAAAGGCTGTTATAGTAGGATTCTAATTCATTGTTTAATGCATCGATTTGATTTTTTCGTGATCGGGCAGCATATAATTCGTCTAATTCTGCTTCAAGTTCTTCTAATTGAGCATTAAGCCGTGCTTTTTCTGCTCTTGCTGATGATGAATTATCGGCAGATAACACTGACAATCTCCTAGATATTCGTGATATTTCTGTGTTAATAGAGCTTACCTCAGTTGAAAACTCTGTTGATGAGCCATAATATAACGGACCTTCTGATTTAATTTCTGCGATTTCATTGTTTATGATTGCTTTGTATGAATTATAATCATTTTGCTTTTTTTCAACATCTACAAAATCACAATTTATACAATCATAGTTTTTCATTTCGTGTTCTAATTTTGTGCCAGTTGTTAATCCGCAAAAATTACAAGTTTTTGGAGCAGAGCATGTGGCTTCAGTCCACATATGGTCAGAAATGGGAATTGTTTCATTATATGTATCGCCACAATTTGAACATTTCATTATAGCTAAACCAGTTGTTAAACAGGTTGCTTCTTTTTCAATAGCAAAAACCCCATATTTATGTTCACAGGAAGTGTCTTGAAGAACTTCTAAACCAACAGACACTCTTAATATTAATCTTGCATCTGCTGCAGTTATACCTGGTGTTCCGTCAACATCTGCACTTTTTATTTGTTCTTCTGTAAGTATTTCAAGTCCAACTGATGCTCTCAATGCAAGCCTGGCATCTGCTGCAGAAATTCCATCATCTCCGTCTATATCACCTAAAGAAAAAGCGTCTACAGAAAAGGAGAGAGTTAAAACCAAAAAAATTGTGGTTATGCACAGTAAAAAAGACTTTTTCATCGTTTTTCCTCCATAAAACAAAAATGTGTGCAAACCGAAGTTATGCACACACGAAAAACGCATAGCCTCGCTTGCTGCGACGCAATCTTCTGACGAACACAATGGATGCCAAAAATGAGGATGCGTTTTTACCAAAAGTAAAAACACGTCCACTGTGTTCAGATTTATTCGATTACGTCGCAAATTCAATATAACATAATATTCCAACAACTTCAAGCAAATTATGAAATTTCCTTTTGCTTCTCTTTTGGATATGATATACTATTTGAAAATGCACTTTCAAAAAGGAGAGCTGCTTTATGGAGAAAAAGTATCCTGACAGAAAGCACGGCAAGCAGACGAAGCAAAGGTTGAAGCCGTATATAGTTCTTCAATATCTTCTCAGAAATACTGATGAAGAACATTTTGCTACCGGAAAAGATATAGAAGCATATCTTCGTGAAATCTACGATATTTATGCTGAGCGGCGGTCGATTTGCAAGGACATTGACGAAATCAATGAAGTGAATTGGATGCTTGAAAACAATGAAACTATCGGAAATGCGGTTAAGGCTATCGCCGCAGATGAATACGATGAAGAAAAGCTCGTTGTATATGACAAGAGCCACAAGGGATATTATGTTAAGAACCGACATTTTGAGCTCGACGACATCCGGCTTCTGGCTGAGTGTGTCAATTCTTCAAAATTTGTTTCCAGAAGTCAGGCAGAGCAGCTCATTGATAAAATCTTTGAGTTTGTCAGCGACTATCAGGCAGAGAAAATAATAACTGATGCTTTTGTTATAGACAGACCACGGACAACGGACACCGCACTTATATACAACATCAGCATGATAAACAGTGCTATGAGCCATAATATCGAGGGCGAACCCCACGACCCGGAAAAGATTAGTTTCTACTATATTAAGCACTCTATGAGCGACAACGGAAAGCGTGTATACAGCCTGCGGCTGATGATATGCACCTGTCGGTGATGATATGCACACTTCGTGTGATGATATACAACACGGCTGAGCCGTGTTGATGATATGCCATTGCTTTCGCAACGGATAAAAAAATTCCAAGTCCTGAGACTTGGAATTTTTTGGAGCTGATAACCGGATTTGAACCGGTGACCTCATCCTTACCAAGGATGCACTCTACCTACTGAGCTATATCAGCATATTCAGATATAATAAAAAGCAAGAGTTACTTATTCACTTTTAACTCTCACTTATTTCTTAACAAAATGGCGACCCGGAACGGGCTCGAACCGTCGACCTCTAGCGTGACAGGCTAGCGTTCTAACCAACTGAACTACCGGGCCATTTGCAACGGTGTTTATTATACACATAAAAAAACGGATTGTCAATAGGTTTTCATCAATATTTTTTTAATTTTGCTGTTTCCGATTGAAATCTGATACCGCAGCAATCAGTTTTGCCGGTCTTTTTTGTAAAAGGCGGATTATGCTGTGCTGCGGTAATTTTTTTTGTGTATTACCAATTATCCCTCAGGAGAAAATCTGCTATGTGGGTAATTTCGATACCGTTGTCGTTTCCTGTAGCGAGAGGATCTCTGCAAACAACGTATTTGTGATAATGATCTTTGATTTCCATCAGATTATCAGTTTCTCTTGAAGAGTTTTCCGGCAGTCTGACGCAGACTTGTACATAGATTTTCTCTTCCCTGCGAATACCTATAAAGTCAATTTCTTTTGTGCCGTTTTTTCCAATAAAAACATCATACCCTCTACGCTTCATTTCGAGAAAGATGATATTTTCAAATACTGCCGACAGCATTTTCGGGTCAAAGCCTTGCAGACTGTATTTAATTGAAATGTCAGACAGGTAATACTTTTCCTGAGTTTTGAGAACAGATTTGCCTTGTATATCATATCTTCTGCAAGGATAGATAATGAAAGCTTCTTCCAGCCACTTGAGATAGTTATAGACTGTTTCAACGGAAATGCTTCTGTTTTCGCTTTTCAGGAATTTTGAAATTGAAGATGCTGAAAATGTTTTACCTACATTTTCAATAATATATCTTACAACTCTGTCAAAGAGCTCCTTGTTTCTGATTTTGTGCCTTTTGGAGATATCTCTCATGATAACGGATGCATAAATTCCTTCAACTATCTGATATGCAGATTTAATATCAATGCTGCTTTTTCCTATAATAGGGAAGCCTCCGTATTGTACGTATTCATCAAAAAGCTCCCGGACTGCCGACGGATCGGCATTTCTGAAGGAAATGTACTCCCGGAAAGACAGAGTGTATACAGGTATCAGAACATATCTTCCGGTAAGATATGTTGATATCTCGGATGACATCAGCTTTGAGTTTGAGCCGGTGATATAGATATCAGTGTCATAATCCTCCGAAAGCGTATTTGCTATTTTTTCCCAACCGTCGATTTCCTGAACTTCGTCAAGAAAAAGATAACATTTTCCTTTGCCTGCAACGGATTGTATGAGCTCAGAATATATATCCTTTGATGTGCTGTCTTCGTATTCGGGGGTGTTATATTTTCTTTGAATGATATTTTCTTCCCGAATTCCCCTGCTTTTCAGTTCCTGTACCAGCATTTCGAAAATAGTCGATTTGCCGGAGCGTCTTACTCCTGCAAGGATTTTTATAATCGGAATATCGATGAAAGGTTTTACGGCATTTATATAATCAGGTCTTAAAATCATAATCATTGCCTCCTTTTAAGTGAAGTATATCGAAAAAGTGGTTGAAAGTCAATAGTTTTTACTTCTATACCGATAAAACTTTTTGTTTTAGCAAAGTTTTTCGATGTTGATGCTTGTTTTTTTCTGAACGGCAATTTGTGGATGTATATATATTGTATAATAATTATAATTAAAAAAAGCTGATGTGAGGCTCAGGCGGTTTTTACCCTTTATTAAAGCTGCATTCCCGGAAACGGTTGCTGACGGCGGAATGATTGAAAACGGGCTCAGTGTGTTTTTTTGTAAAAAAGTTTATTGTATAAAATTTATAAAAACTCTTGATTTTTTATGTGACATATGATAATATGTCATTGTTAAAGTTTGCAAAAGACCGGGCGGAGAACACTCCGCTCGGTTTTTAGTTGATGTGAAAGGGAGGGTAACAATGCCCGAAAAGAAAAAAGGCGGAAATGTTGTTTCTACTGTATGGGAGATAGCAGAACCTCTTGCAAAAGAACTGGGACTCATCCTCTGGGATGTAAAATTCCAGAAGGAAGGCGCAAACTGGTATCTCAGGGTTATTATTGACAAGGAAGACGGTATAGGTATTGACGACTGCGTTGCAATGAATGATGCACTTGATGTGCCGCTTGACGAAGCCGATCCTATTGAGCAGAGCTATAATCTGCAGATATCCTCACCCGGTATTGAGCGTGAACTGGTGCGTGATTTCCATTTCTCTTCATATATTGGTGCCGATATAATGATAAAATTCAGAATTGCGGTGAACGGTGTGAAGCTGCACAAGGCAGTGCTCAAGGCATATGAGGATGGTAAGGTTACCTGTGTTCTCGGTGACGGAACAGAGTATACATTTGACAAAAAAGACGCTTCAAGCATAAAGCTTGACGATTTTGACAGCGATTTCTGATATTGAATAACAGTTTACGGAAAGGATGATTATAAAAAAATGGCTAAGGCAAAGACAAATAAGGAGTTTAAGGAAGCAGTAGCACTCTTCCAGAAGGAAAAGGGTATTTCAGAAGAACTGCTTTGCGAAAAGATATGCAATGCTGTTGCAGTTGCAGCAAGAAAAGAATTCGGTGTGAAAGACGGTATCTTCTGTGAAATCGATCCCAAGACATATGAGCTTAAGATCTATATTCACAAAATGGCAGTTGAAGAGGTATTTGATCCCGCAACCGAGATTTCAATTGAGGATGCTCAGCAGTATAAGCCAGGTGCGGTATTTGAGGATGATGTTGTTGTCCCCCTTAAGCTGGAAAGCTTAGGCAGAATTGCAGCACAGACAGTTAAGCACACGGTACGTCAGGGTGTGAGAGAAATCGAGCACGAGCAGGTGCTTAAGGAATTCCAGAGCAAGAACAGAGAAATTGTTACCGCAAAGGTTGTGAATGTTGACGCAACCACAGGTGATGCTACAGTTTCAATTGCAAAGAGCGAAACTCTTCTTCCCAGAAAAGAGCAGATCCCCGGTGAAAAGCTTGCAACAGGAGATCTTATCAAGCTTTATATCGTTGATGTAAGGGATACGGAAAAGGGCCCCAAGATTATGGTTTCCCGTGTTCATACAGGTCTTGTAAAGAGACTCTTTGAGCAGGAGGTTCCCGAAATTTATGACGGCAATGTAGAAATCAAGTCAGTTTCAAGAGAAGCAGGCTCAAGAACAAAGATTGCAGTTTACAGCAAGGATGAAAACGTTGATGCAATAGGCTCCTGCATCGGTCCTAAGGGTGCACGAGTAAACAAGATTATTGAGCTTCTGGGCGGAGAAAAAATCGATATCGTAAAATACAGCGAGGACCCCAAGGCATATATCGGTGCCGCACTTGCTCCCGCTGAAATAGTAAGTGTTGAAATCGTTGATGAAGAAATGAGAAGCTGCAGAGTAACCGTTCCCGAGGCACAGCTTTCACTTGCAATCGGCAACAAGGGTCAGAATGCCCGTCTTGCAGCAAGACTTACAGGTTGGAAAATCGACATCAAGCCCCTTTACGGCGACTATCAGCCCATGATTCAGCTGTAAGGAGTTGAAAAAGGATGCAACAGAAAAAAATTCCCATGCGCAAGTGCACCGGCTGCAATGAAATGAAGCCTAAAAAAGAGCTTGTGCGTGTTGTAAAAAGTCCCGAGGGTGAAATCAGCATGGATCTCACGGGCAAAAAATCAGGCAGAGGCGCTTATGTGTGCCGCAGTAAGAAATGTCTTGCTGCAGCCATAAAGGCAAAAAGGCTTGAAAGAGCTTTTGAATGCTCCATTCCCGCCGAGGTATATGAAAGACTTGAAGGGGAAATGCCTGATGAATAAAACTCTCTCGGTTATGGGACTTGCCAGAAGGGCAGGCAGACTTTTGGTCGGACACGATGCCGTGATGCTCAGTGTGAGAAACGGCAGAGCAAAGCAGGTGCTTATTACAAGCGATGCTTCAAAAAGACATATAAGAGAACTGGAAGCCGCAGGATTCAACGGCAGAATCATAAATCTTCCCTGTACCATGAAGGAAGCAGGTTTTGCCACAGGAAAAAACAGCTGTATATTTGCAATTGAGGATGACGGCTTCGTAAAAGCAATTGATAAAACACTTTCAGAGGAGGGCTCAGAATATGGTAGTTAAGTATAAAGTTCACGAGCTTGCAAAAGACTTTGATATGAAGAGTAATGCTGTTATAGATCTTCTCAAACAGTTTGACGAAACACCCAAGAAGTCACAGACTTCTCTTACTTCCGACGAACTGGATATTGTTTTTGACAGATTTACCACACAGTATTCCGTTGAGAATTTTGACAGCTTTTTTGCAGCAAAGAAACCTGAAGAAAAGCCTCAGGTTGAGGAAAATAGCGTAAAAGAAGAAAAGGCTGAAAAGGCTGAAAAGACAGAAAAAGCAGCTTCCGACAAAAAGGAAAAGGCTGCTCCTAAAAAGGATAAGCCCCAGGGCAAAAACGAGCAGGGTGCAAAGAATGATAAGGCAGACAAGAAAAATGCTCCCGCTCAGAATAACGGTCCTTTCAAAAAGAAGGAAAACAAGGATAAGGACAACACCTTTGTTCAGGCAAGAACCAAGGGTGAAAAGAAAACAGTCAACACCCGTGCAGAAGAGGTTGACCTTGATAAATATAATGAAAAGTATGACCGTCTTTCCTCCAATTCCGTAAACGAAAGAGATACGGATACACGTAAGCAGAAAATCAAGCAGAAGAGCCAGCAGTATAATAAAAAGCAGGGCACACGTGCTCACCGTAAGGAAACAGAGCAGGAAAGACTCAAGAGAATTGCAGAAGAGCGTTCAAAGCGTTCAATTGTTGTTACAATCGGTGAGGAAATCACCGTAGGCGAGCTTGCTTCTCAGCTAAAGCTCACTGCCTCAGAGGTTATCAAGAAGCTGTTTATGTACGGTGTTATGGCAGGCATCAACGAAACGATTGACTTTGATACTGCCGAAATCGTTGCAACAGAGCTTGGCGCAAAGGTTGAAAAGGAAGTTGTTGTTACTATTGAAGACAGAATTATTGACGCTTCCGAGGACGACGACAGCCTTCTCGAGCCCAGAAGCCCCGTTGTAGTTGTTATGGGTCACGTTGACCACGGTAAAACATCTATTCTTGATGCTATCAGAAACACATCCGTCACATCCACCGAATCAGGCGGTATCACTCAGCACATCGGTGCTTACAGAGTAAATCTTGACGGAAACGATATCACCTTCCTCGACACTCCCGGCCATGCCGCCTTCACTGAAATGCGTGCCCGCGGTGCCAAGGCTACGGATATTGCAGTTTTGGTTGTTGCAGCTGACGACGGTATTATGCCTCAGACAATTGAAGCTATAAATCACGCAAAGGCTGCAGATGTAGGAATTATTGTTGCTATAAACAAGATGGATAAGCCTGCTGCACAGCCCGACAAGGTTCTTCAGCAGCTTACAGAATACGGTCTTGTTCCCGAGGAATGGGGCGGTGAAACCATCTGTGTTCCCGTAAGTGCAAAAACACATATGAATATAGATAAGCTTCTTGAGTCAATACTTCTCATTGCTGAAATGAAGGAGCTCAAGGCTAATCCCAACCGTGCCGCAAAGGGCGTTGTTATTGAAGCACGTCTTGACAAGGGTAAAGGCCCCGTTGCCACACTTCTTGTGCAGAACGGTACTCTCAGAAACGGCGACATCGTTGTTGCAGGTACTTCAGTAGGACGTATCCGTGTTATGACCGACTATAAGGGCAGACGCGTCAAGGAAGCAGGTCCCTCAGTTCCTGTTGAAGTTATGGGTCTTGCAGAGGTTCCCAATGCCGGCGATATGTTTGATGCTGTTTCCGATGAAAAGCTTGCACGTGAGCTTGTTGAACAGAGAAAGCAGAAAATCAAGGATGAGCAGTTCAATGCTTATAAGAAGGTTACCCTTGATACACTCTTCTCAACTCTTGAAGCAGGCGAAATCAAGGATCTCAATATCATTGTAAAGGCAGACGTTCAGGGCTCTGTTGAAGCACTCAAGCAGAATCTTGAAAAGCTTTCAAACGATGAAGTAAGAGTTAAGGTTATCCACGGCGGTGTAGGTGCAATTGTTGAATCTGACGTTATGCTTGCAAATGCTTCAAACGCAATCATTGTAGGCTTCCATGTGCGTCCCGATCCCACAGCAACTGCACACGCTGAAAGAGACCACGTTGAAATGCGTATGTATTCAATCATCTACGACTGTATTGAGGATGTTCAGGCCGCTATCAAGGGTATGCTTGCTCCCAAGTACAGAGATGTTGAGCTTGGCCGTGCAGAGGTAAGACGCGTATTCAAGCTGTCATCTGCAGGTACAATTGCGGGCTCTTACATTCTCAACGGTAAGGTTTCAAGAAATGCAAAGATAAGAGTTGTGCGCGACGGTATTGTTATTGCAGAAGACTCC
>JAZSNB010000136.1:0-16881 GCA_045536195.1 Acutalibacteraceae bacterium | reverse complement strand
CGAAAACAAAGCGCTTTACCGGTTCATAAGAGACAAAAAACTAAAAAATATAACACTCTCATATATCCGCACGCACACTTATATTATTTGCGCGGCAAATATGGTGATTTTTGCGCCCATTGCACCGGTAAATTATGATTTAAAAAAAGTTCTTGTGTTAGCGCGGTTCTTATGCTATACTTTATGATGTATAATTATTTATAAATAATACGGAGATGAAATAAATGACTGATATATCAAGACTCTGTATGGAATGCTTAGGCGAAAAGAATGAAAATGGCATCTGTCCCCACTGCGGTAAAAAAACCGATGATGAGCAGAGCTTTCCCGTTCTTCCCATGAAAAGCATTGTAGCACAGCGTTACCTTATAGCAAAAGTCAGAAAAAGAAACAGCGAGGGTATCACATACTCTGCTTATGACATAAAGCTTGAAAAGCCGGTATCCATAAGAGAGTTTTTCCCGCAGAATATTGCCCACAGACAGGCAGATCTTATATCTGTTGCCGTGGCACCCGAAAACAACAGCGTATACACACAGTATCTCAATGCTTTTGTACTTCTGTGGATAAAGCTTCAGCGTCTCAAGGGACTTTCCTCGCTTATCAGTGTCACAGAGGTTTTTCAGGATAACGGCACTGCCTATGCAGTTTATGACGAATCCGAAAGAATAACTCTTCGCGATTATCTTCTCGACACCAAGGAAGGCTTTATTTCATGGGAAAAAGCCAGAATACTTTTTATGCCCGTGCTTTCAACTCTCGGCACGCTTCACACATCGGGCATCATACATAAGGGAATAAATCCCTCTTCCTTTATTTTCTCAAAGGACGGCAAGCTTAAGCTTACAGACTTCTGCATAGAAGCCGTGCGCACAACCACAGGCGCTCTCGATTCCGAGATTTTTGACGGTTATGCAGCCTACGAGCAATACACCATAAACAAGCAGCTGGGTCCCTGGACCGACATATATTCATTCTGCAGCGTTCTTTACCGTTCTCTTATCGGCACTACCCCCATAGATGCAAAAACAAGATCCCAGAATGACCGTATGATGATACCTGCAAAATTTGCGGAGAAGCTGCCCCCATACGTTATAAATGCACTTATAAACGGTATGGCAATTGACTCGGAGGACAGAACTGATAATATAGAACAGCTCAGAAATGACCTTTCGGCATCTCCGAGAGTAATAGGTGCATCGGCACCCGCACATTCACCGCCCGTAACGGTAGAAAAACCCGCTTCCGCTCCTCAGAAGAAACCGGCGCCCCCCTCTGCCCCCGCAAAAAGAACTCCCACACCGGAGGAAAGAAGAAGAGCTCAGCGTCTTATAGAACAGGAAAAACAAAACAAAAAAAAGAATGCAATAATAGTTACCCTTTTTGCAGTTCTTGCAATTCTCCTTATAAGCATTGCCGTTCTTGTTTTTGCTCTTGTTTTCGGAAATGACGAGCCCTCCTTACCCGCAGAGCAGACAACACTGGGTTCAGAAATTGTTGAAGTACCCAATTTTGTCAACGGCAAAATTGATGACATTACGGGAAATACAACTTATACAGACTATTTTGAAATAGAAACCGTAAAGGAAAGCAGCTCGGAGGTTGAAGAAGGTATTGTTATCTCGCAGAGCATTCCCGCCAATACTACTGCAAACAAAGGCGAAACCATCACTCTCACCGTAAGCTCAGGTCCGAAGACCGTCAAAATGGACGATGTAACGGGGCTTCCATATAAAGAGGCAGAAAAGCTGCTTACAGACAAAGGCTTTGTGTGTTCAAAGTCCTACTATCATAATGACGGTTCAAATATCCCCGAAACGGTATTTGAAACCACCCCCGCTGCAGGCGAGCTTGTAGAAGAAGGCGCAAGCGTTACTATAATTGTTTTTACGGCAATCGAGGAAGTGACTCAGGCTCCCGTTCAGGATCCCGAGAACGGCAATTCGGTTGAACAATTCTTAAACGATCTGGAAACGAGCACTCAGCCTCAGTAAGCCAAAAACACAAAGGCGGTGAAGAACCATTAATTATTTCAGCTTATTAAAAGAAGATATAAACAGTGTAAAAGAGCGCGACCCGGCAGCAACATCATCTCTTGAAATTCTGCTTTTATACCCGGGCCTCAAGGCAATCAGGGCACACAGACGCGCACACTGGTTCTACAACCGCAATATGCACTTTATCGCACGGCTCATATCCCAGCGTGCGGCAAGAAAAACAAACATTGAAATCCACCCCGGTGCAAAAATCGGAAGAAGATTCTTTATCGACCACGGCACGGGCGTAGTTATAGGCGAAACAGCAGAAATAGGCGACGACGTTACAATTTATCAGGGAGTTACTCTCGGCGGCACGGGAAAGGATGTAGGCAAACGCCATCCCACCGTAGGCTCGGGAGTTATGATCGGAGCAGGAGCAAAGGTGCTCGGTCCCTTCACAATAGGAAGCAACTCAAATATTGCCGCAGGCTCGGTTGTGCTTCACCCCATCCCCGATAACTGTACTGCAGTCGGCACACCTGCAAGGGTCGTAAAAAGAGACGGAAAAAGAGTAGATAATCTCGATCAGATCCACATCCCCGACCCGGTAAGCCAGGAATTTGACAAATTAAACAAACGCATTGCCGAGCTTGAAGCAGAGCTTAAGGCAATCAAAGGAGAAATCAGCAAATGAAAGTATACAACACTCTCACAAGACAGAAAGAAGAACTGAAACCAATCACCGAAGGCGAATTCAGAATTTATGCCTGCGGTCCTACGGTTTATAATTATATTCATATAGGAAATGCCCGTCCTATCTGTGTTTTTGATGTTCTCAGACGCTATCTTGAATATAAGGGCAACAAGGTAATTTTTGTTCAGAACTTTACAGATATAGATGACAAAATCATAAACCGCGCAAATGAAGAGGGCGTAAGCTTCTCTGAGATTTCGGAAAAATACATAGACGAATACAAAACCGATGCAGGCGGACTTAATGTAAGAGAAGCCACGATTCATCCCAAGGCAACAGAGAATATTGATGAAATCATAAGCATCATTGAAGCACTCGTTGAAAAAGGCTTTGCATATGAAGCAGAGGGCGACGTTTACTTCAGCCCCCTCAAATTCAAGGAATACGGAAAGCTCTCTCATCAGCCGCTTGATGATCTTATGTCAGGTGCAAGAATAAATATAGGCGAAAAGAAAAACGAGCCTATGGACTTTGCACTCTGGAAGGCATCAAAGCCCGGCGAGCCCTATTGGGAATCTCCCTGGGGCAACGGCAGACCCGGCTGGCACATTGAATGCTCGGCAATGAGCAGAAGATACCTCGGCAAAACAATTGATATCCACTGCGGCGGTCAGGACCTTGTATTCCCCCACCACGAAAATGAAATTGCACAGAGCGAATGCTGCAACGGTGTGCCCTTCTCAAATTATTGGATGCATAACGGCTTTATAACCGTAGACAATGAAAAAATGTCAAAATCCAAGGGCAATTTCTTTACCGTGCGCGATGTGGCACAGCAGTTCGGATATGAGCCTATAAGACTTCTTATGATATCCTGCCACTACAGAAGCCCCATCAACTATTCATATGATTCTCTTATGCAGTGCAAGGCTTCTCTGCAGCGTCTTCACACCTGCCGCGATTCTCTTGATTTCAGTCTTTCAAAGGCAGAAGCAGAGGGTGCGCTTTCAGAGGAAACCGCAAAGGAATTTGAAGGCTTCAGAATGAGATTCTGCGATGCACTGGACGATGACCTTAACACAGCTGACGCTATAGGCATCCTCTTTGACCTTGTAAGATATATCAACAAAAACGTGCTTACCCCCGAAGCAGACAAGGCAACAATAAAGGCTGCCATCAGTCTTTTTGATGACTTCAACGGTATTCTCGGCATAGTATACGACGAAAAAACTCAGGAGTCCTCAGACGACGGAGAAATCGAAGCTCTTATTGAAGAAAGAACTCTTGCAAGAAAAGAAAAGAACTGGGCAAAGGCTGATGAAATAAGAAACAAGCTCACTGAAATGGGCATAGTTCTTGAAGACACTCCCCAGGGCGTTAAATGGCACAGAGCATAAAAATATTCAACAGTACGCAAAGCTCATCCTTGCGTACTGTTGCTTTATTTATTATATTAAATTTATTATTACCTTATTTCAATAATCAATGAAGCTCCCAGCGGAGAATTAAAAAAATCCGCTGTATATCTGCCCTCTTCATAATGACGCAGCTCGTCGGAAAAAATAATATCATCATAAAGACCTGTACCCTTAGCGAAGCTTTCCGTATCTTCCAAGGCACAGAATGCCTCTGTCACAGCTCTGGCAACATCAATAAATGCCTGCTCTGATATTTCCTGCCCCGAATCCATTGTGGTGATACTCACCTTCGTAAGAAACATATTTTCGTCCTCCCACGCTCTCAGAAGCACATCATTTTCCGCTGCAACAGAAAAAAACAGATACCAGCACCCGTCGGAATAAAAGGCTCTGTCTATATCGGCATCAAGGCTGTCGTTGAATTTTTCAGTGCGTATAAGAAGCTCCGAAAAATCAAGTCTTTCAGTTTTTTTGCACCCTGATGATAAAATAATTATAAAAAAAATAACCAAAAGTGAAACCGATTTTTTTAACATAATCAATATATTCTCCTTATATGACATTTTTTTCATATTTTACTATTCCATAATTTATTTTTATGTATTATAATTAAGTGATAGAACCTCTTAGCAGAAGGTGTGTGTAATTATGAGTAAAAACGATAATTATCCTGATTTTTCAGAATTATTCAAAATAGATGAAAAAGATATCCCTGCAGAAATAATTGAAAAGGATCCGGAGCAAAAGGAAGTGCAGGAGCCTATTCTCATTTCACAGCAGGCGGTAAAGACTCTGCCGAAGCCTCAGAGAAAGGTTATCACCAAAGAGCAGAAACAGAAAAAACGTCAGAAGGCGGCTCTGAAGGCAAAAAAACGTATAATTATAATTGCGGCAGCAGTGATTGCCCTTATCACAGCTGTCAGCCTTATAAGCTTCTTTGCAGACAGAGCAAAGCGTCCCGAGGTAACATATGAAAAACCTGTAAAGGAAACCATCACGGCATATGCCAAAAATATCGGTGTGACCTACAGCAACGGAAATACCATTGAAGCGGTGTTTATCGACAATGACTATGACGTAAATATGATTTCTGCAGGTCAGACCGTAGAAATGACAACAGCCGATTCCCTTACCGTCACCGGCATCGTAAAAGAAATAAAGGAGGAGCCTGTAGGCAGCGATATCATCACAAAATACTTCAACATTCTCACGGGAACAATGCCTGCCACATCGGTTTATGCCGTATATATCACACCCGACTCCACCGAAAGCTTCACACAGGCAGGACTTCCCCTTGATGTGAGAGTTATCACGGGAAAATCGGAAGATGCAATAACTGTGGCATCCTCAGCCATACAGTCTGACAACGGACAAGCATTTGTCTGGATTTATTCATCCTTATCAAAAACAATAAAGCGTGAAAATGTTACCGTAGGACTTTCTTATGACGGAAGAACCGAGATCACCTCAGAATTCAGACGCACAAAAAAGGTCATAACCTCTTATTCATGCACTCCCGAAGAGATGGCAGAAGGAATAAAAGTAGTAGCAAAAAAGGACAAAAAATGAAAAACATATATCTTGTACAGGCAAATGCCGTGTACGGTGACAAAGTAAAGAGTACATATATACCATATGCTGCAGGCTGTCTTGCAGCATATGCATTCAGCGATGAAAAAATCAGAGAAGAATACAATCTCGCCGGTTTTATTTACACAAGAAAAGAAATCTCAGAGGCGGCCGCCTCACTGAACGCTCCCTTCCTTATCGGATTTTCCGCAAGCGTATGGAACAGTGAATACAACAAGGCACTTTCAAAGGCTGTAAAAGAAAAATATCCCGGCTGCATCACCGTTTTCGGAGGACATCAGATAAGTCCGGACGAAAAAACAGCATTCAGCGAATACCCCCATGCGGATATTCTTATTCACGGCGGCGGCGAAGAGGCATTCAGGGAAATTCTCTTAAGACTTGCGGGAAACAAAGAGCTTGCGGATATCGACAATATTTCCGTAAGACTGCCTGACGGCGGCTTTGCTTCGGGCAAAAGAAGCAACCCCTCCACACCCGACTACCCCTCACCCTATCTTACGGGGATTTTTGATTCAATACTGAATGACGATATTGAATTTTCTGCAATAATAGAAACAAACAGAGGCTGTCCAAACTCATGTGCCTTCTGCGACTGGGGGATTCTCCGTTCAAAGGTAAGGAAATTCGATCTTGACAAGGTATACAAGGAGCTTGAGTGGCTGAGTCTTCATAAAATTGAATATGTATATTGCGCTGATGCCAATTTCGGTCTTTTCGACAGAGATATGGACATCACCGATAAGCTTATTGAACTTAAAAACAAATACGGATATCCGAAAAAGCTCAAGGTGAATTTCACAAAAAACCGTTGTGAATTTGTGGGCGATATAAGCCGTAAGCTCAGTGAAAACGATATGGGCAAATCCCAGACACTCTCCTTTCAGAGCGTTGACGACAAGGTGCTCAGTGCCATCGGCAGAAAAAATATCGGACTTGATCATTTCAGAAATCTGCTTTCCATGTACGCAAAGGCAGACATTCCCACTTATTCCGAGCTGATACTGGGTCTTCCCGAGGAAACCTATGAAAGCTTTACAAAGGGACTTTGCACTCTTATTGAAAACGGACAGCACAAATCAATAAATATTTACCCCTGCGAGCTGCTTCCCAATTCAAAGCTGGGCTCAAAGGAATTCATGGAGAAATATGAAATAAAAACCACCCGTCTTCCCTTTTTACAGTTTCATTGCAAGAAAGAAAATTCGGGAATCACGGAGTATTCAAATCTTATCACATCAACCTCCTCTATGAGTCGTGAGGAATGGGTAAGCTCTTACTTTTTTGCAACTATGATACAGAGCTTTCACTGTCTTGATATAACCCGTGAAGCGGCAATTTATATGAGGGAAATAAAAAATATGCCCTATGAGGAGTTTTACGGCAGACTGCTCAGCTTTGTACAGTCAGATAAAGCTCTTTCCCTTAACGGCATATTCACACGGATAAGAGAGCATCTCGACGGTGTTTCTCTTGCCAAAAATCCCATAGGCTTCTATGATGACAGATTCGGAAAAATATCCTATGAGCCTGATGAGCATATGTTTTTAAGCTGTGTATACGACAGCGAACGGACATATAAAGAAATCAATCTGTTCTTTAAGACGGTTATGAGCGATGAGGAAGCAGATATCCTCACCTCTTATCATAAGGCAATTCTCAATCTTCCCGGCAAAGACAGCTTTACCTGCATTCTCCCCTGGAATCTTCCCGCCTTTTTCGACAGCATCGAAAAAGGAAGCGAGGCTTCTCTTTCAAGGAATGCAACAAGCGTCGCTTTCTTATCTCCCTGCAAAACTTCTTCTTTCGAGCAATACGCCAGAGAATGCGTTTGGTACGGAAGAAGAGGCGAAGGTATGCACATGAAAATATCACTTATGTAATTCCTGTAAAATATTTTCCGGAGGCGATATTTATGAAAAACATTCTCGTAGCAGGCGCAGGTCACGGCGGACTTTCCGCAGCAGCAATACTGGCAAAAAACGGATACAACGTAACCGTACTTGAAAAAAGCAGAAGGGAAGATATCGGCCACGACTGGCACGATGCCATGGACATTCCCGCTTTCAGATTTGCCGACATTCCCGTTCCTCCCGAAGAGCACTTTCACAGAGGACTTCAGATGTGCTACTTCAACCCAAATAAAACCGTAAAGCTCTGCATGGATGCAGGGCCCGGACTTTCCGCATCCGACAATATTACCATTGACAGAAAATATCTTATAAACTACCTTATTGACCACTGTGAAAAACAGGGAGTAAAATTCATTTTTGAAGCCGCAATAACCGAGGCTGTCACAGATGAAACCTCCGTCAGAGGCGTAAAAGCAATACTCGGCGGCGAAGAAAAGGAATTTCTTGCCGATATGACTATAGATGCCGCAGGTATGAATTCTCCCGTAAGACGCTCACTTCCCGACTCCTTCGGAATCCAGAAGGATATCCCGGAAGAAGAAACCTTTGAAATATACCGCGTTTATTTTGAAAACACGGAAAACTATATAACCGACCCCAACTATTCCGTATTTTTCTTCAATTGCGAAAAGCCCGGAATTGACTGGGTTATAACAACAGAAGATTATATGGATGTGCTTATAGGAAAATTCGGTTATATCACCGATGAGGAAATCGAAACCTCACTGAAGGATCTGAGAGCAATCTATCCGGGAATGGGCACCACTCCCATAAGAGGCGGTGTCAAGGCAACCATTCCCCTTGCAAAAACCCTTCCCCTTCTGGTTGCGGACAGATATGCTCTTATTGGCGACAGCGCCAGTATGACAGTGCCCCTCAACGGCTCCGGCATTGACCTTTCACTGCAGGCAGGAAAGCTTCTTTCCTCTGCAATTATGGCGGCAGAAAAGAACAGCTACAGCAAAAAGGATCTGTGGAATTATCAGTACAGATACTTTAAATTATTCGGCGATCCTCTTGTAAACATAAGCATTCTCCGCCGCTTCTTCAGTGTAATCAATGCAGACGACATAAACTTTTTCCTTGAAAAAGGTCTGCTTACGGAAAAAGAAATCGGAATGGCAGGAGGCAATTTCTCTGCAATCAATGCTCAGTATGTCATTGAAAAGGTAGCAGCAGCTCTGCCAAAGGCAAATCTTGTTCCCGACCTTGCAAGAACCCTCAGCAGTCTTCCCACACTCCCCCTCGTAAAAGCAAGTATGCCTGCCCGTTGGGATGACAAAAAAGTACAGAAATGGGTAGAAAAATATAAAGATTTATAACACTATATTCATTTACTCTCACTTGCATTTGACAAAACAATGTGTTATACTTATTGAGTATATTTATACTTCTCTGGAGGTAATAGCATGAAAAACAAAATATTATATGTGTTTTTCGTCGTAGCAGCCCTTATGTGCTGCTTCGTCTTCTCTGCATCTGCGGGGTATGACATCGATGAAGACAAAATTCTTGAGCTGGACAAGGTTGAAAGCATAGATGAATGCTTCAGCGCAGGCGATGCCGATAACAACGGCAACACAACTGCGGCAGATGCCCGTCTTATTCTCAGAGTTTCCGTAAATCTCGACAATATCGACGCATCAAACTTTGTGAAGTCCGATATTGACGGCGACGGAAAGCTTACTGCACAGGACGCAAGACTTGCTCTTCGTCTTTCGGTAGGACTTGAGGAATATCCCGATCACAATATAGTTGACGTGGTAGTTGTGCCTGCAACCTGCTCCACAGAAGGTCTTTCCGTAAAGCTCTGCACATCCTGTGTAAAGCTCTATGCAGTGTTCAGCACTCCCTCATCCGACCATGTAGGCGGAAAGTGGGAGACCACAGTTGAAGCAAACTGTCTTCAGGAAGGCACTGCACAGCTGAAGTGCATTTTCTGCGATGCAGTAGTTAAAGAAACAACTATAGCAAAAACAGGCCACAGCGGTGACTGGGTATATCCCGACGGCAAGAGCTGTATTGACGTAGTAAGAAAAACAAGAACATGCGCAGTGTGTAAGGCTGTTGAAGAAGCAACAGAGAATCCTCCCGGAGCTCACAGCTTCTTCTGGGAAACAAAAATACCCAACACCTGCACAGAAGACGGTCTTGATATTTATAGATGCAGCCACTGCGGTCAGGAAAGCAGCTCTCAGATAACAAAGGCACACGGCCATCTTTAT
This sequence comes from Acutalibacteraceae bacterium, assembly GCA_045536195.1. GTDB lineage: Bacteria > Bacillota > Clostridia > Oscillospirales > Acutalibacteraceae > RUG806. Next base: position 7,062 of record JAZSNB010000136.1, on the reverse strand, counting down.
GAGCGTGCAGTAACAACTCTTGCAGCTACCTGTACGGAGGAAGGCATAAAAGCTGATGTTTGCGTTTTCTGTAATGATACACAGAATGAAAGTCCTCTTCCCGCAACAGGCCATAATTTCGACAATGCTCACTACAAAATAACAGTTGAACCAACCTGCACCGAAACAGGTAAGGCTGACGTTTTATGCACATCCTGCGGTGAAGCACGCGAAATAATTGTTGACAAGGCAGACCACAGCTACATCGAGAACTGGACAGTTACAGCGGCTCCTACATGTACTGAAAAGGGTCAGGAAGAAGCAGTATGCCGTTATTGCGGACCTGTCTCCCGTGATATTGAGCCTCTCGGTCACACAATTACCTCATGGGTAAATGTGAAGCCTGCAACCTGCGCAGAAGAAGGCATCAAAACCGGTATCTGTTCAGTCTGCGGTGATGACAGCATTGAAGAAAAGCTTCCCATGATTGAACATACTTACAATGAAAAGGAAAACGGTAAGGTTGTTATCCACCACACCGAAGGCATTCTTTGTAAGGAAGACGGCAGAGGCTATATGCTTTGCACCGTTTGCGGATACAAAAAGTTCGGCACAATCAAGAGTGTCGGCAAGTGTGAAAAGGGCGGAGTAAAAACAGTAGAGGAAGCAACCTGTACAACCGATGCAAAGGTAATTGAGCTCTGTGCATACTGTAAGGAAGAGCTCACAGGTGAAGTAAAGACCCTTAAGAATTCAAAGCTCGGCCATGACTTCAGCGACTGGACAATCCTCAGCGAAGCAACCTGTGTCAAGACCGGCGAAAGAACAAGAAAGTGCCTCAGATGTTCAGAGGTTGAAACAGAAATTATTCCCTCACCCGCACACAAGTTCAGTGAATGGACAATTGTAAAAGCAGCTACCTGTTACGAAACAGGAGAACGCACAAGAGCCTGCGCAACCTGCGGCCTGACAGAAAAAGAAACTATTCCCTCATCCAAGCATAATTTCAGTGATTGGGTACTTACAAAGAAGGCTACCTGTACAGAAAAGGGCGAATACACAAGAACATGCTCAATATGTAATAAGCTTGAAACAAAATACACCAATACTCTCGAACACAAATTCGGCGAATCGGTACTTACAAAGAAGGCTACCTGTAAAGAAAGAGGCGAATACACAAGAACCTGTTCATTGTGTAATGAAGTAAAAATAGTATACACAAATACTATTGACCATAAGTTCGGCGATTGGGTGCTTACGAAGGAAGCTACCTGTACAGAAAAGGGCGTATACACAAGAACCTGCTCAATGTGTAATGAAACCAAAACACAGTATACCGACACTCTTGACCATCAGTTCGGTGCATGGGTTCTTACTAAGGAAGCTACCTGTAAGGAAAAAGGCGAATACACAAGAACCTGCTCACTTTGTAATGCAACAGAAACAAAATATACCGACACTCTTGATCATCAGTTCGGCGAATGGACACTTACCAAGGAAGCCACCTGTAAGGATAAGGGCGAATACACAAGAACATGTTCAGTATGCGGCACAGTTGATACAAAATATATCGACACCGTTGCTCATACCTTCGGTGAATGGGTACTTACCAAGGAAGCTACCTGTGCTGAAGAAGGCGAACACACAAGAACATGCTCAGTATGTGCACACAGCGAAACAAAGTCTGTTCCCACAACAGCCCATAAGCTCGGCGATTGGGAAACAGTAACCGAGGCTACATGTGCAACAGAAGGCCTCAGCACCCGTTCATGCACAGTATGTAAAACAGTATTTGAAAAGAAAACAACCGGTAAGCTCGACCATACTCCCGGCAAAGCAGTTATAGACACACCCGCAACTGCAACAGGCAGCGGAACATGCTCCGTATACTGCACGGTATGTAACGAAAAGATTTCAACAGAAGAATTCACAAGAATAAAGGTTTACGGCGGATTTGAGGTTGAATTCACAGCAGATTCTGATGTAAATTCCGGAGGAACTGTTTCCTTCACCGTAAAGGATATTCCCGCAAATGCAGTAGTATCCGTAGAAGGTATCACCGAGGATGACATCATCCCCGTCACACCTTCCGTTGCAGGAGGAGTTTACACCTTCGTAATTCCCGCAGATTTCCCCGCAACAGCAGAAATCTTAATCACAATCATTGCATAAAGCAAATAAATATCATCAAAAAAGGGACTGTGCTTACGCATAGTCCCTTTACCATTGCTTTTCGTCATTTTGCACAAAAGACAAGAATGCCCGAAAAGACAAAAAATTTACACTTTCACGCTCTTTGTGAAAATTGTACAAATATTAAAAAAGTGTTCAAAAAGTGTTGACACAGCCTATTGACCTGTGTTACTATGAAGACGCAGAGAACAGTAGGTTTTCTGATAACACAAAGAGAGAGTGAGTCCGATGTACTATTAAGATCAGAACTTAAAAGTTCAGAAACCATTTCCGAACAGCAGAATATATGTTCATAAAAAACTCCAATAGATATAAAATAACAAATTTGTGATATTTTGCTGTAAAGAATCTTTGTGAATAAAAAAGAGAGAGTGAGTCCGATGTACGATTAAAGCTTAACTCAGGCAATTGAAGTTGTTTTGGCAAACAAAATCAGAATAGCTTCACAAACTTACCGATAAGAGAAACTCAGAAATAATCAATAGCAGATTAAAATTTAAGTAACCTACCTTTTTCTTTAATATAGAGAGTGCTTATCGGAATAAACCCGGCGAATACAAAATAATAATCCTCCAAAAATACAGAGAGAGTGAGTCCGATGGTTCGATAAAACAAAAATCAAATGAAAAAACATTTTTCTGATAACTAAAAACATATAATATCCCACCGAATCAAAGAAAATCGGGAATAAACATTAAACGGATGTATACGTTATTTAATTATCCCCTGCAAATTCGGTACTTAAGAAGAACGGTCGCATAAGAATGGAAGAGTAAAGAGAGAATTTACCACATTAAGACACACTGATTATAGTAAAGACCGAGAAAGAAGAAAATCCGAATTGATATGTTTTTTCAAAAAAGGCGATGACTTTTTGATTACAATAAATTTATAAGCAGTTTTCCGACAAAGATAAATGTCAGAAAACTGCTTTCATTTTTGCTATGTTTTATTTTTAATAGAGGTATTCAAGCTCAACGGAAGCTCTGAGAATCAGTCTTGCATCAGAAGCTGTGATTTTATTATCATAGTCCACATCCGCATTTCTGAAAAGAGCCGAATACTTTTCAATTGTTTCAAGTGAAACTGAGGCTCTGAGCACAAAACGGGCATCAGCCGCCGTTATCTTGTAATCCTCATCCGTATCTCCGGGGCAGTCGACATATAAAGGCTCGATATTATCGCCTGAAATAAAGCTGCCGTCAGAAAGCCTGTAGGAAGAATTACCGTCGGCATTCACAAGATATCCCGTAACTCTGACCGCCTCACCCTTTGAGAAGGTATTAACCTTCTTGCCGTAGCCGAAGGGAGACACCGTGCTTGCCGCTTTATTTATAACCTCATATTTATCGTGCCATACATATTCTAATTCAGAAACATCAATATGACCGCAGGAGCAGGTATAAGACTTTTCATCATACTTGTGGTTACATATGGTGTTTTTTGTTATTGTGGGCTGCACAATGGTATACATGGGAACCCTGTGCCCCTTACGGTTGAATTCCTCCCAGGTATAATTGGATATTCTTATTTCTCCCCTGCCGTTTCCGTCTTCATTGCCGCCAAGGGTTGTGATGCTGTGCTTATCATATGTAAGTATAAGATAATAGTGGTTGGGGGCTTCAACAAATGCACCCGTGCCCACGCCTGCATCATAAAGAATATCAAAGGAAACATCCTTCACATCGCTGAGAACTATTTCCGAAGCTTTATATTTCACACCGTAGCCGTCTGTCCCCTCGCAGCGGTAAAGCACATCTCCGAAAAGATAATAATACACAGCCTGTGCATATGCAAAGCAGGTCCAGCCGAAGTGCTGACGGGAAGCAGGTCCCCAGGAATACTGTATATCGGGATTGATATATCCCCCGACTCTCAGATCATCCTCAGTGTTATCGGGATCTTCAAAAACTCTCTCGGTGAATATCTCAGCACCGCCGTTTATTACCTTATTGAGCTTGGGAATTATTTCCTTTACCTTTGTATAATCCTCTGCCTTATAGCTTGCTGCAGCAGAAGAAAAAACAGGCAAAGCACATATCATCATAGAAATGCAAAGAAAAAGTGCACATATTTTTTTCGACACCTTCATACAAAATACCTCCGTTTTTGTAACCATTTTGTAACATATAATACCATTATATGCTTATTTCGTCAATAGTTGCCCGTAAAAAAGCCTCTGCATACCAAACAGAGGCATTTTTTACAAAAGAAAATTTCAAAGCTTTCTGTCTGCTTTACACTTCTCTTCTTTTCTCAAAAAACTGAACTGCAGTAAATCCGAGTAAGACAAACAGATTCGAAACCGAATTGCTTAAAATAAAGCTTAACAAAGATGTATCCACTGCCTGATGAGTTATCATCAAAGCATTCTTTTGCTGATAAAAATACTCCGTCACAGCAATTCCGATTGCCAGAACTGTCAGCAAAATAAACAATACGCCTATAGGATAAACGGGATGCGTCACATTGATTATTCTCTCATTTGTAAGCAATGCAAAAAGAGCAATAATTACAATTGTTCCGAGACTCTGTACTGCAACTGCAACCAGGTATTCAGCAATAAACTGCATTCTGAAGAAAATTATATTTATACAGAACATTGCCACAGGGAACAACATGGGGACAAGATAAACTATCATATGGGTAAGCGGTGTTTTATTTACACACAAAAATGCACCTGCAAGATATACAATATACGATATTCCTAAAACTATGTTTGCTATCTGATAAAATTCCATGGGCATAACAACGGGAAGAAAAACAGCAACCTGATAAAGGATGTAAAATATACCATATCCGGCAGCTATTGTCAAAAAGAGACTTCTGTTGATTTCATTCTCACGGTAGCTGACTGTTTTCATTGAAGAAAAGCCTGCAGAATAATCCACAGATGAAGAATCACTTTCCGATTGCTTGTTGTATGTAGCAAAATCACCGTAATCGAAATCCGTAGGCTGTGCAGCAGGCACAGAAGACCTTGTTGAGGACGCAGAAGACTGTCTTTCGGGAGCTTTTTCAGGAATTCTGATGCTCTCTCTGACAGTTGCATCCCCCTTCGCTATTGCATTCACTCTTATTGTCTCATCGCCCTGATCTCTGACAGTCTCTCTGACATAAACCTGAACAACCGCGCCGCAATCACTGCAAAAGCGGTCACCGTCAAAAAGCTTCGCTCCGCATTTATTACAAAACATAGCTCGACACTTCCTTTAACTAATCATTCCGACAACAATAATAACATCATTTCATTTCTCCGTCAAGCCTCTTAAAACAAGCCTCAGCTATAAACGAACAATGTCTGTTTTCCTGCTTGTACATATCGGGAGAAACTTAATTCAAGAAATTAATCTATTTATCAGCCTTATACTGTCTTTTGTATTCGCGGTATTTTTTCATTGATTCACTGCTGTAGCCTAAGATGAGGTTTGAGGGCAGAGTCGGGATTACATTCATAAGCATATTTGTAAATTTATCTTCATCTTCAGCGTCGTTCAGGGAAATTTCTATTTCCTTGCAATCGACGGTTTTGATTACAACGCTTCTTCCTACGGTTATGAAGTAGGATTTCCGCTTACGGATAAACATCCACACTATCATATTTTTCGGAACAATTTTACCGTTGGGGAAAACAAGAAGATGAGGAGTACAGCGGAATTCTCCGTCTACGTAATAGGCTCTTTCAAGCTCTGCATTAAGTGCCTCTTCGGTAGGGAAACGCTCCTCGATTCTTTTTCTGAGAGCAGCTTCCTTTCCTGCCTTATAATACAGCACACCGCCGGCTACACAGCCTATAATTCCGAAAATATAAGCGGCTGCAATCTCTTCAACATCTGCAATAACACCCACAATACCAAGAACAAATAAAACAGCGGCAACACAGAGGATAATAAGAAATGTCTTTTTATTATTCCTGCCCTTTGTGTATTTATTTAATGTCGAATCTGCTGAGGCAGGTGCATCGGCGACATTTGCTTTTGTGCTGCCGGATTTTTTTATTATAAGCACCGCAAAGAGAGCAGAAAGCAAAAGCAATATAATTCCCGGAATCATCGGTCTTTCAGCCTCACTTTTTTGGCCGTCTACATATTCCTGTGCAGATTTAGTTTTGTAATAAAAACACATATTCACGGTTTTTCCGGGGAAGTCGGAAATATATTCCTTGACAAGATAATCCGAAAGCTCATCTTCATATCCCCTAAAGCAACCCGACAAAGTCACGTCCCCCGGCATTTTTGTATCATCCATCATATATTCATAGCAGATATCTTCAATATCATCCCTGTAAGAAACACTGATATAAGAATAGCAGAGCTCACCGTTTTTGTCCCTGAAGCTTACAAGATATGTATCGGGAGTTTCTATATCTGATGTAAGCTCATAGCCTGAGGTTACAAGGTCAATGAGTGTCATTTCAGCGAAATAATACGCTTCACCACTCAAAAAATCCGTATATGCAGTATCTCTCACATCAAAGGTGCGTATTTCACTTAAGTTTGAAATACTGTTTGAAATAAGCACAATACCGACTACTACCAGAGGCAAAACTAAAACCAGCTTTTTAATAATACTTCTCTTTCTTTTTTTCTGCATTATTTCCTGTTCCTCAGCGCTGTTTCCTGCACCTGATACATTCACATATGGTTCATACATAAAAATCTTCCTCTCTTCTTACAATAAAGTATTAATTCTTTGTTTTCAGGCTTTATTTTCTGAGCTGAGACATAAGCTCATCTGACAGGGTGCGGTATTTTGCACGGTATATATAAGAAAAAATCTTACGATTTATCAACCCCCTACCCCCAATCTCAATGTCATTAAGTTAACAGCAAAACAAGAACAACAAAAAGAAAAATGAGCATCCAAAGCAGTAAACGAACTGTTTTAGGG